>CAZBGP010000001.1:0-7585 GCA_964491495.1 uncultured Lutibacter sp.
ATATTGCTGTTTCGCATTGTGATTGCGGCAAAAAAAGCGATAAGTATTTTTGCCACGCTCATTATCATCAGCGTTGGTTTACCCATTATATTTCAGGCACTCATCAATATGGCTGTAGCCGTTAATTTATTTCCGGTGACCGGACAAACATTGCCGTTAATCAGCAGTGGCGGAACTTCTATTTGGATGACCTGTTTTGCGATAGGAATTATATTAAGCGTTACCGCCGAAAAGGAAATAGATCCTGATTTGGCCAATGAAGATAACCCTTTAACAGTATTACATGAAGCAATCGGTTAACATCATATTAAGCGGAGGTGGCACTGGCGGGCATATTTACCCGGCAATTGCCATTGCCAATGAATTAAAGTTAAAATATCCTGATGCCAATTTTTTGTTTGTTGG
The DNA here is from genome assembly GCA_964491495.1 of uncultured Lutibacter sp. Classification (GTDB taxonomy): domain Bacteria; phylum Bacteroidota; class Bacteroidia; order Flavobacteriales; family Flavobacteriaceae; genus Lutibacter. The sequence continues at coordinate 406 of CAZBGP010000001.1, forward strand.
CGCAAAGGATAAAATGGAGATGGAAAAAATTCCGGAAGCGGGCTATAATATTAAAGGATTGTGGATTTCAGGAATTCAACGAAAATATATTTTAAAAAATTTATCATTTCCTTTTAAATTGATAAGCAGCTTGTCAAAAGCATATCAAATTATTAAAGAATTTAAACCGGATATCGTAATCGGCACAGGCGGTTTTGCCAGCGGACCAACTTTATACGTGGCAAGCAGCCGAAAAATAAAAACATTGATTCAGGAACAAAATTCCTATCCGGGAATCACCAATAAATTATTGGCAAAAAGAGTCGATAAAATTTGTGTGGCTTATGATGGATTGGAACGTTTTTTCCCATCAAACAAAATTGTGAAAACGGGAAATCCGGTGCGTCAGGATTTGCTTGAAATAGATGGAAAAGGTACTGAAGCTAAAAAATATTTCAACCTGAACAGCGATAAAAAAACGTTGTTGGTTGTTGGCGGAAGCTTGGGTGCCAGAGCCCTGAATAATTTGATTGAAAAACATATTGATTGGCTGGTTTCCAAAAATTTGCAGGTGATATGGCAAACTGGAAAATTGTATTATGACGAATTTAAAAAATATGACAGTTTGGAAGGCGTTCAAACACATGCTTTTTTAAACAGGATGGATTTAACGTATGCATCTGCCGATTTCATTATCAGCCGTGCGGGTGCAGGTTCCATTTCAGAATTGTGTATTGTGGGAAAACCGGTGATTTTTATTCCTTCGCCCAATGTTGCGGAAGACCATCAAACCAAAAATGCGTTGGCCGTTGTGAATAGCAATGCAGCTTTGCTTCTGAAAGAATCGGATTTAAGCGAATTTCAATCCAATATAGAAGCGTTGCTGGAAAACGAAGAATTGCAGCAAACTTTAAGCAAAAACATTAAAAAATTAGCATTGCCAAATGCCACAAAAGATATAGTTGACGAGATTGTAAAATTAATAAATAAGTAACTCAGTTGAATTTAGAACGCATACATAATGTTTATTTTGTTGGTATCGGTGGTATCGGTATGAGTGCTATTGCAAATTATTTTAAAAGCAATGGTAAAAATGTTGCGGGATACGACAGAGTTCCATCAAAAATTACCGAGGCACTTCAACACATGGGAATCGCGGTTCATTTTGATGATTCCGTAGATTTAATTCCTTCGGAATTTAAAAACAGTCAAGATACCATTGTGGTTTATACACCTGCAATTCCGAAGAATAATTTAGAATTAAACTATTTGTGGGAAAATCATTTTACGGTTTTAAAACGCGCTGAAATACTGGGTGCGATTACCAAAAGCACTTTTTGTCTGGCAGTTGCGGGTACGCATGGAAAAACAACAACATCCACTATTTTAGGTCATATTTTAAAGGAAGCCGGCGTAAATGCCACTTCTTTTTTAGGCGGTATTTCAGAAAATTACAATTCGAATCTGATTTTGGGCGGCGATGAAATTTCTGTAGTGGAAGCCGATGAATTTGACCGTTCCTTTTTAAAATTATCGCCAAATATTGCCTGCATCACTTCTATGGATGCCGATCATTTGGACATTTACGGAGAAAAAGCTGAATTGGAAAAATCGTTTGTGGATTTTGCCGATAAAGTTTCGGAAACCTTGATTGTAAGAAAAGGATTGCCGTTAAAAGGCTTGACATTTGGCATTGAGGAAAATGCCGATTATGACGCAAAAAATTTAAAAGTTCAGGAAGGCGCTTACATTTTTGATGTAAAAACGCCAACAGAAACTATTGAAAATATTAAGATTAACCTGCCGGGTAAACACAATGTGCTAAATGCGGTGGCGGCTTTGGCAATGGCAAATATTTTTGGGGTTTCACTCCAGGTCATTGCTGAAGCTTTACTAACTTTTAAGGGAATTGAAAGACGATTTTCTTATAAAATTAAAACAGAAAATTTGGTGCTGATTGATGATTACGCGCACCATCCTACAGAAATTAATGCGGTAGTGGATTCGGTTCGCGAAATGTATCCCACAAAAAAAATTGCGGGAATTTTTCAACCGCATTTATATAGCAGAACAAGAGATTTTATAGATGATTTCGCCACAAGTTTATCGCGTTTTGACCAGTTGATTTTGTTGGATATCTATCCGGCAAGGGAATTGCCAATGGAAGGAGTTACTTCGGCTTGGTTGTTGGATAAAATCACCCTCAAAGATAAACAAATTTCTTCAAAAGAAAATTTGGCAAAAAATGTGTTAAATCTTGATGCACAAGTAATTGTGATGATTGGCGCTGGAGATATAGGCGAATTGGTTGCCGTAATTAAAAAAACATTGGACCATGAAAATTAATTGGAATTACATCATAGGTGTTTTATTGGTGTCGTTGGTGGTGTTTCTTTATGTTTTCTCAAATTTAGAAAACAACGCTCAAAAAGTGACCGACATTTCCATAGAATTTGAGCAAGGTGACAACCTTTTTATAAATCACCAAATGGTTAATAAATTGTTAATACAAAATGGCGGAACAGTAAAAAATCTAGCTAAATCTGTTATAGATTTACATAATTTGGAAGCAAATGTACGATCACACCCCATGGTAGAAAGTGCATCAGTTTTTTTAACGGTTGACGGTTTTCTTAAGGCTAAAATTAAACAGCGAACCCCTATTGCAAGAGTGGTAGTTAATAATGAAAGTTATTATATTGACAGACAGGCAAAAACAATGCCATTGTCCGACAATTTTTCAGCCAGGGTTTTGCTGATTTCTGGTGCTGTAAAGGAGGGAAATAATGATAAAATTCATGAGTTGGTAACTGCAATTTTGGCTGATAAATTTTTAAAAGAACAAATTATTGCGATAGAAAAAACACCGAAAAACGAATATGTTTTGGACACAAGGGTTGGTGACCAGAAAATAATGTTAGGGAAAATTGAAAATTTGGATCAGAAATTTAAAAATCTGGGTGCATTTTATATAAAAACAATGGCCGATAGCACAATTTATAAGTACGATTCGATTAATTTAAAATACAACAAGCAAGTTGTAGCCACAAATAAAGTAGATTATGGAAAATGATGATATTTCGGTAGGATTGGATATAGGGACAACTAAAATTGTTGCTATGATCGGTCGCAGAAATGAGTATGGGAAAATTGAGTTGTTAGGGATTGGCAAAGCCAAAAGTTTGGGCGTACATCGTGGTGTGGTTAATAATATTACACAAACTATTCAGTCAATTCAAAAGGCTGTTGATGAAGCAATCGCTGTTTCCGGAATTCAAATTAATGATGCCGTTGTGGGAATTGCCGGGCAACATATCAGAAGTTTACAACACAGCGATTATATCACAAGACCAAATTCTGAAGAAGTGATTAGCGAAGAGGATTTGGAAAAATTGGAAAAACAGGTTTATAAATTGGTGATGCTTCCGGGCGAAGAAATTATTCACGTGCTTCCGCAGGAATTTAAAGTTGATGGGCAAGGTGAAATTACGCAGCCGGTTGGGATGTATGGTGGCAGGCTTGAAGCAAATTTTCACGTGGTTGTAGGACAAATTTCTTCCATCAGAAATGTTGGAAGATGCATTAAAAGTGCAGGTTTGAATTTGGCAGGAATTACCCTGGAACCTTTGGCATCGGCTGAAGCTGTTTTAAGCGCAGAGGAAAAAGAAGCCGGTGTGGCATTGATTGACATAGGAGGCGGAACTACAGATTTGGCGATTTTTAAAAACGGAATTATACGCCATACCGCCGTAATTCCTTTTGGCGGAAATGTAATTACCGAAGATATAAAAGAAGGCTGCTCCATCATTGAAAAGCAGGCAGAACTGTTAAAAGTAAAATTTGGATCGGCTTGGCCTGGCGATAATAAGGACAATGAAATTGTTTCAATTCCTGGTTTGCGCGGCAGAGACCCAAAAGAAATTACCCTTAAAAATCTGTCAAAGATTATCAATGCTAGGGTGATAGAAATTATTGAGCAAGTATTTTTGGAAATTAAAAACTACGGCCATGAAGAGCCAAAGAAAAAATTAATTGCCGGAATTGTTTTAACAGGAGGCGGCGCAGAATTGAAACACATAAAACAACTGGTTGAATATGTGACCGGAATGGATACCAGAATTGGGTACCCGAATGAAAATTTGGCGGGAGATTCAGACGAAAGTTTGTCGAGCCCACAATATGCAACGGCAGTCGGACTTTTAATGAACGGTTTGAATAAAATTGAAAAAGTGAAAAAAGCCAAAATTGTGCAACCGCATTTTCAGGAAAAACCTAAAGCCGAAGAAGCCAAAGAAGAAGTTAAAAAAGAGACGATTATCGAAGAAGAATTCAAAGAACCTAAAAAATCCATTTTTGAAAAATGGGGCGATAAATTTAGGGACTTTTTAGACAATGCCGAGTAATCAAAAAATAAATAGTAGAATAATTCAATAAATATATATTATGAGCAGTTCAGACTTTAGCAACATTTCATTTGATTTACCAAAAAATCAGTCCAACGTTATAAAAGTTATTGGAGTTGGCGGCGGAGGCAGCAACGCCGTAAACCATATGTATTTACAAGGAATTGACGGTGTCGATTTCGTTATTTGTAATACTGACGCGCAGGCATTGCAAAATAGTCCGATTCCAACAAAAATTCAGTTGGGTGTTTCATTAACCGAAGGTTTGGGTGCAGGAGCAAATCCGGAAGTTGGCGAACAGGCAGCCATGGAAAGTATTCAGGAAATTAAAACAATGTTATCTTCCAATTCAAAAATGGTGTTTATCACTGTGGGAATGGGTGGCGGAACAGGAACTGGTGCCGCTCCGGTAATTGCCAGAGTTGCGAGGGAATTGGATTTATTAACCATTGGTATTGTTACAATTCCATTTGGTTTTGAAGGTAAAATGCGAAATGATCAAGCTTATAGAGGAATTGAAAAATTACGTGGGTATGTAGATTCTTTAGTGGTAATTAATAACAACAAACTTAGAGAAGTTTACGGAAATCTTGGTTTTAAGGCAGGATTTTCTAAAGCTGATGAAGTTTTATCAACAGCTGCGCGAGGAATTGCTGAAGTAATTACGCACCACTACACACAAAATATAGATTTGAGAGATGCTAAAACGGTACTTTCAAATAGCGGAACGGCCATTATGGGATCTGCTAGTGCCTCTGGCGAAAACAGGTCTGAAATTGCGATTTCCAAAGCATTGGATTCGCCATTGTTAAACGATAATAAAATTACAGGTGCAAAAAATGTATTGTTGTTAATTGTATCAGGATCAGAAGAAATTACGATAGATGAAATAGGAGAAATCAACGATTATATTCAGGCAGAAGCTAAGTCTAACGTAAATATTATTATGGGTGTAGGTGAAGATGAATCGTTGGGAAATGCCATTTCAGTAACTATTGTAGCCACAGGATTTACCAAAGACCAACAACACGAAATTTCAAATACCGAAGCCAAAAAAATAATACATACGCTTAATGATGAGCAAGAGGCCACCTTTGATTTTTCTGAAAAAAATTTAAGGGATTATCCAATCAAACAAACCAATCATAAAATTGTTCAAACTCCAAACATTGAGGATAAAATAGTTTATGATTTAGGTGAAGAAATAGAAGAGGATGAGGAAGATTTTAAAATTATATCAACCTCAGAATTTATCAAAAATATTGATGTTGTTTATGAGGAAATCGCACATCCAAACGACAATGATTTTATAATTACTTCATACACTCAGCAAATTGAGGAGCCAGTTCTTCAGGTTGAAGAGGAAAAACAAATTTCATTTACGTTCGATTTGCCGCTTTCAGAATTTAAAAATAAACCAAAAGTTGAAGAGCAAAAAAACAATATCAATGCCATTGAAGTGAACGAACATAAGCATGTAAGCGTTATAAAAAAGGTGGAAGAAGATATTTATTTTACGTTGGAAGATTATGCAGAACTGGAAGATAACTTAACAAAAGCAGTCAAACCTGCTGTAAACGCTGTTAAATCAACTATTGAAGATGAGATGAATTTTACCCTTAGTTCAAAACCTGAAATGGATGTAAAAGAATATGAAGTGGTTGATTATAAGGAGGTTTCTCCGTTAGATTTAACCATCGCGGAATTGCAGCAAAGAGCTGCCGACAGAAGAGAGAAGATGAAAAATTTTAATTATAAGTTCAGCAATAAATTAAGTAAAAATATTGATGAAATGGATAAAGAACCAGCTTATAAAAGAATGGGAATTGAATTGGATCAACCAAGTCATTCATCCGAATTTTATCAGTCAAGAACAACTTTACAAATTGATGATACCGATGCGATACAATTTCGTTCAAACAACTCTTTTTTACATGACAATGTAGATTAAAATGTAGCCCAAAGACAAAAAACTTGGATTATTTACTGGGTTTTTAGCTCGAAAATCTTCTTGTAATAATGAAGATTTTCGAGTTCTTTTTTTTTATCTTTACCCAATAAAATGAAAAGATTATGAGTTTACAGGAAAAGATCATGGATAAGATGAAAGAGGCGATGAAAACTAAAGACAAAGTTGCTTTAGAATCGTTGAGAGCCATTAAATCTGAATTGTTATTGATACAAACAAAAAGTGCCGCTTCCGAGGAATTGACCCAAGATGATGAAATAAAATTGCTTCAAAAATTGGTAAAACAACGAAAAGACAGCGCAGCCATTTATAAAGAACAAGGCCGAAATGATTTGGCAGAACCTGAATTGGCGCAAGTGGAAGTAATTTCGCAATTTTTGCCTGTACAAATGAGTGATGAAGATGTGAAGAATGCCGTGGCTGAAATTATTAAAACATTGGGCGCGACTTCTATGAAAGATATGGGAAATGTGATGGCGGAAGCTTCAAAACAATTGGCAGGTAAAACCGACGGAAAATCAATTTCCTCAGCAGTAAAACAGTTATTAGGATAAATACAAGGCCTCGTGGCGCAACTGAATAGCGCACTGGATTTCGGCTCCAGCGGTTGTAGGTTTGAATCCTACCGGGGTCACGAATAAATCAACAAAAAGTTGAAAACAAAGCAAGCTAAAAAAATAAAGCTTGCTTTTGTTTTTTTAGATTGTGGCGTTTTCTTTTGTTGATTTTCAAAGCGGAGCTTTGTTAGGATCATCATAGATAATCCTACCGAATAAAATAAAGCTTGCTTTTGTTTTTTTAGATTGTGGCGTTTTCTTTTGTTGATTTT
>CAZBGP010000001.1:7685-65850 GCA_964491495.1 uncultured Lutibacter sp.
AGATTGTGGCGTTTTCTTTTGTTGATTTTCAAAGCGGAGCTTTGTTAGGATCATCGGAGATAATCCTATAAATACTTCAAAATTAATTAAATTTTTTCTTCAGCATCGACTGAATATCTCTGTTTGCGCCATAAACCACTAAAATATCATTTTTTTCCAGCACGAGATCGGCTTCGGCAACACCCTGAACTTTACTTTCTTTTATGCTGTTGCCAATACTTCTTTTAACTTGTGCACTTTTTATGGTGGTTAAAACAAGCAGGTTGTGTTTTTTTCTAATCCCAATTTCAGATAATTTTTTTCCTTCATATTCGGGAGGTAAATTTATTTCCACAATGCTGTAATCATCACTCAATTCAAATGAGTTAACAACACCGGCCAAACATAATTTTTTTGCCCATCGTTCTGCAGTTTCTTCTTCAGGATGCACAATTTCATCTACGCCAATGGCCAATAACACTTTTTCGTGCAATGGGTTAATTGCCCTGCTTATCAATCTTTTTACCTCCAAATTTTTTAGCAATGCAGTTACCATAATATTCGCGCCTTGGTCTTCACCAATGGCGACTACCACAACATCTGTATCTTTGAGCGGTAATCCGGAAACCGTAAATTCATCCGTGGCATCCATGCAAATGGTGTGTGAAACTTTTTCTTTTAGGGCATCCACTTTATTCATACGTGTATCAATACCGATAACTTCATTCCCTTGTGAGGTCAACTTTTCAGCAAGAGAAGCGCCAAAATTTCCGAGTCCAATTATTATATATTTCATGATTAAGTCTTTTTTAGTTAATTGATTGTGATTTCTTCTATTGGATAACGATAATTTTTATGTTTCACTTTTCTGATAACCGCTATTAAAATGGAAAGCATGCTTACCCTTCCAATAAACATAATCAGAATAATTACAAACTTGCTTGCGGAACTTAAACTAGCGGTGATGCCAATACTTAAACCAACAGTGCTATAGGCCGAAAAGCATTCAAAAGCAATACTTTTAAGGTCTTTTTCGCTGTCGAAAACTGAAATTGCGATAATGCCTGAACCAATAACAAATAACGACAATGAGATCACGGCAAATGCGCGTCTGACCGAGATATCCGAAATTTCTCTTCTGTATACCTCAATTCTTGTTTTTCCTTTAGCCAAACTTATAAAATTAAGTGTGGCAATGGCAAAAGTGCTTGTTTTTATTCCACCTCCGGTTGATGCCGGTGAAGCACCAACCCACATTAAAAGAAAAATAAGCATCAATGTGGAAAAATTTAAAGCAGTCATATCTACGGTGTTAAATCCGGCTGTTCTTGGAGTAGTTGCGCCGAACAATGCCGTAATAAACTTACCAAAACCAGAGTGCGGCGCAAGTGTATTATTGTATTCGCTAATATAAATTAAAATAGTTCCAATAATTATTAATGCGAATGTGGTAATTAAGGTAATTCTGCTATTTATGCTAAATACCCAAGGTTTGTGCTGATTTTTATTTTTTGAAAAATTTAAGAAATTAGTTACGATCCAGTATTTTAAATATTTTAGAATGTTTACCACAATCGGAAAACCAAGACCACCAATTACAAGCAATAGAATGATATAGGATTGCAGCGCATAATTAAATCTAAATCCGCTTTCATACAGGCCATTGGGCAGCGTAGAAAAACCGGCATTGCAAAAAGCAGATACGGAATGGAATACGGCGAAAAAAGTGCGTTCAAAAAAAGTGGGAAGCAAATCATTATTAAGACTCGAGTAAATCAACAACCCGCCAATAATTTCAATAGAAAAAGTTATGACAAGTATTCTTTTTAGGGTTGAAAAAACATCGCTTAACTTTTGCGAGTTTGTTAAATCGCTTAAAACCAGCTGATTTTCATAATTTGAGCCGCCTTTAAAGAAATAGCTAAAATAACTGGCAAAAGTAAGAATGCCTATGCCGCCCAATTGAATCAGCAATAAAATAATTGTTTGGCCAAATTGTGTAAAAAAACTTCCTGTGTCTACAACAATCAATCCGGTAACACATACAGCGCTGGTTGAAGTGAATAGCGCGTCTAAATATGAAATTTCGGTGTAGGTTGCGTTGGGCAACATCAATAAAAAAGTTCCAATTAGTATAATAGCTATAAAACTGGCAATAAATAATTGCGCCGGATTTAGTAAAGTTCGCTTATAATTAATTTTTTGTTCGGCAAATTCTCTTATTAAAGTCAGCAGGATAGCGAATTTTAACCAGTTGTCATTGTACAAAAAAGATAAGTGTTGATGCGCTTCCTTTGAAAAAAAATGAATTAAAATGATATAAATAATGATCAATAAACTGACAGCATCAAATATAAAAACTTTGTCATTAGTGTTTTTTCTGAGTGTGATGTACCTAATCGCCGTTGCTATAATGCCCGAGGCCAAAACAATGAAGTAATAACCGTTTATAAACTCTTGAATAGAATCGGATTGGTCATAACCAAAGTCGGTTATTAAAACAAATAGGCCAATGAGGCTTAATAAAAAAGTAATTTGGAAAAACGTTTTAATATTTAAAATTTGCTTTAGTACAGCGATCACTATTAAGAGATTTTTACAAAATTTTAAAAGACAAAATTAGAATAAATTAGTTAACAATCAGGTTTTTTGTGGTGCTATTGATTATTAGTACTTTAATTTTCTAAAAATAGCTTTTTAATCACTTAAGAATATGAAAATCCAACTTGTGCAAAAAATTTCAGATACCAAGAATTTTTCCAGCAAAACTGAAATTTTTGTAACTGTGAAATAAAACGTTTCAGGAATTATCCTAGTGCCAATTTTTTAAGTTCGCTGATTGTTTTCAACGGATTTTTACTTTTAAAAATAAAATTTCCTGCAACAAAAGCATCAACACCGGCATTTGAAAGTTTTTCAATGTTTTCATCGGTTACGCCGCCATCAACTTCAATAAGTGCGGATGAACTCGAAAATTCAATCAATGATTTAAGCTGTTCCACTTTTTTGTAGGTGTTTTCAATAAAACTTTGTCCGCCAAAGCCTGGATTCACGCTCATAATCAACACCAAATCCAAATCGGTGATAATATCTTCCAAAACCGCAATTGGCGTGTGCGGATTTAAAGAAACGCCGGCTTTCATGCCAAGCGCTTTTATGGCTTGAATGGTGCGGTGTAAATGCGGGCAGGCTTCATAATGCACCGTTAAAATATCGGCACCAACATTTTTAAAATCCTCAAGAAACCGGTCCGGATCAACAATCATTAAATGAACATCCATCGTTTTTTTTGCGTGTTTTGAAATCGCTTTTATTACGGGCATTCCAAATGAAATGTTTGGGACAAAAACGCCGTCCATCACATCAATATGAAACCAGTCCGCTTCACTTTTGTTAATCATTTCAATATCGCGTTGTAAATTGCCAAAATCTGCGGCCAAAAGGGAAGGAGCAATAAATTTGTTCATCTTTTCGATTGTTGTTTGTGCAAAAATAGGATTTAAAAAGTAAAAAAAGAAAAACGCTTCAAATTTTTGAAGCGTTTTTCTTTTTAATGCAATCTGTAATTTTAAAAACAGGAAAGTTTATCCCAAATATGTTTTTAAAATTTTACTTCTTGATGTATGTTTTAATCTTCTGATGGCTTTTTCTTTAATTTGACGAACACGTTCACGTGTCAAATCAAAAGTTTCACCAATTTCTTCAAGTGTCATCGGGTGCGTGTCGCCCAAACCGAAATACAACTGAACAACATCCGCTTCTCTTGGCGTTAATGTTTCCAAAGCGCGTTCAATTTCCACTTTTAAAGATTCGTGAAGCAACGCTTTATCCGGATTTGGAGATTCGCCTGTGTTCAACACATCATACAAGTTAGAGTCTTCACCTTCAATTAAAGGTGCATCCATGGATACGTGACGGCCAGAATTTTTCATGGATTCTTTTACGTCATTAACGGTCATATCTAATTTTTTTGCAATTTCTTCGGCAGATGGCGGTCTTTCGTTTTCCTGCTCCAAAAATGCATACATTTTGTTAATTTTATTGATTGAGCCAATTTTGTTCAAAGGCAAACGCACAATACGAGATTGTTCCGCCAAAGCTTGTAAAATTGATTGACGAATCCACCAAACGGCATAAGAAATAAACTTAAATCCACGAGTTTCATCAAAACGTTTCGCCGCTTTAATCAATCCTAAGTTTCCTTCATTAATTAAATCTGGCAATGTCAATCCTTGATTTTGGTATTGTTTTGCAACAGATACCACAAAACGCAAGTTTGCTTTGGTTAATTTCTCCAAAGCCATTTGGTCGCCGGCTCTAATTTTCTGAGCCAATTCCACCTCTTGCTCGGCAGTAATTAAATCTACTTTTCCAATTTCCTGTAAGTACTTGTCTAATGATGCGGTTTCCCTGTTGGTAACCTGTTTCGTTATTTTAAGTTGTCTCATGTAAAAGCTACTAATTTTTTTGTTAATATAAAGGGTCTACAATATTATACGTTCAATTCTTAAAAATGTTACAAAATAAATCACAAACATTTTTTTCAGTGCTAAAAACAAATAATAAAATTTTGTGTTTTTGGGAGTTCCCCGCCAGCTGGCGGGTCGGGCTTTCCGCTATAATCTTTTTTACTTCGCCAAAACGGATAAGCAAAAAAGTATTTCCGCTTCAATCCCTAACTCAAGTTGAATTTCTAATTGAAACTTGAAACATTAAACTTGAAACTATTTCTTATTATCCTTTTCAAACAACTTCTGATAATAAAAAGCTGGTAATAAAATAAACACAAACAATGGCTGGATTAAAAATCGCCGAACATAAAAAGTCAGCAAATAATTTTGTGTCACATTAAATTTTAACAGGACAAAAAGCATCAAACTCAAAACCGCAAACGCCAGCACATAAAATTTAATCGAAAAATAAAGCGCTTTTTTATCATCAAAAACCAAATAAATAATGGCCAAAGAAATGATGGTATTTAAAAAGTATCGGTAAAAAATGTTCAAAAAATAAGCGCCAAAATCAAGTTCGGGAACGGCAGCGTTTAAATAATCATGCTTAAAATAGTCCAAAAGCGGATCGTAGAAATAAGGCTGAACCAACGCTCGAACCAAAATCAGCATCAGAAAAAGCACAACAATCAAACCTATCCGAACCGATTTTCTCATTTCTTTAAATTTGAAAAATTCCGAATCCACACAAACCAAAGCAAGAATGTCATTCCGTAAATAATGGACGGAAATACAATTTCGTGCAATACATTTTGATATTGCGGAAATTCATAAAGTGCTACCGAAATAATTACAATCCGTACAATGTTTGTAAAATAAATAAGCAAACTTCCAAACAAAATATACAAAACAGTCGTTTTAAATTTTCCTGCAAAGGCAACAATAAATGCAATAAATAAAATGATAATACTAATGGCATTGCAGCCTTCCACTATAAAAGCGGTAAATTTGTCATTTATAAATAATTTCACGGCAAGCGTTTCTGTATCCTGCACTATTTCAGTTGGATAGCCAAAAATATTTAATAAATATTTTGTTTGTTCGGCAACAGTTTTGGTGATGGGCGCACAAACAAATGGCGCTGTTTCATTTTGTGTTTTTTCTAAATAATAGGAATACAACAAAAACAGCAGCAAATACGTACCAAAAAATTTAATTAAAAATAATACTACCGTTTTATTGCCTTTCACAAAAAAAAGAATTTTAATTTTGCATAAAATTACAAATTAATATGAATATTCCTCAATTAAAAGAATCGGTAACCGCCATTGCAGAAAGCAACCAATCGGTTTCAGATAAACGTCAGGCAATTTGCAATTATTTAAAACAAGAAATTGATTATTACCATTGGGTGGGATTTTATTTTAAAAACGGTGACAAAGCCGAATTAAAACTGGCCGAATTTGCCGGCGAACCAACCCAACACACTATTATTCCGTTTGGCAAAGGCATTTGCGGACAAGTGGCCGTCAGCAACAAAAATTTCGTGGTTCCGGATGTAACCGCGCAAGACAATTATATTTCGTGCGGATTTAAAGTGAAAAGTGAAATTGTAATTCCCATTTTTGTGAATGGAGATAATATTGGCCAAATAGACATCGATTCTCACATCACAAATCCTTTTTCTGAAGCTGATGAACATTTTCTGGAATTTGTGTGCGAAAAAGTGGCGGAATTAAAATAAATAACCCCAAAATAATTATATTTTTCAATGTTAAATAAATCCCCAAAAAGCAAAAGCAAAAAAAGCGTTTAGTCCATAAATTTTCTTTTCTGAATAAACTTTTTCAAAAAAAATCAACCTAAAAATACTTCCCTGAACCATAACGAAATGGTCTCAAATTTTGAGCAAAAAACAAAAAATAGTTAATTAAATTTTATGAGTAATTTGTGTTGTTTAGCCTATTGATAATTAGTAGCTTTGCCGAACAATAACAAAGAAAACTTATGGGTACTACAAAAAAGGCAAAATCGGCACTGATTTCAGTTTTTCACAAAGACGGTTTGGCTCCAATCATACAAAAGTTAAACGACCTTAATATTACAATTTATTCTACAGGAGGCACTGAAAAATTTATTAAAGAGTTGGGCGTTAAAGCGATACCTGTTGAAGAGCTAACTTCATATCCGTCAATTTTAGGAGGAAGGGTTAAAACATTACATCCAAAAGTTTTCGGAGGAATTTTATCAAGAAGGGATAATGAAACTGATATTTCGCAGTTGGCGCTTTATAAAATTCCCGAAATTGACATTGTAATTGTTGATTTGTATCCATTTGAAAAAACCGTTGCAAGCCATGTTCCTGAACAAGAAATTATAGAAAAAATTGATATAGGCGGAATTTCTTTAATCAGAGCTGCAGCAAAAAATTTTAATGATGTAATTTGTGTTTCATCACTTGACCAATACGATGAATTTTTAGAAATTTTGACTTCCGGAAATAGCGAAATAACGTTGGCACAACGCAAAAGTTTTGCGGCAAAAGCATTTGCGGTTTCCAGCCATTACGACAGCGCGATTTTCAACTATTTGAATGAGGGTGAATTGGCATTCCGTCAAAGTTTCGACAAAGTTTCTGTTTTACGTTACGGCGAAAATCCTCACCAAAAAGGATATTTTTTTGGAAATTTAGATGAACTTTTCGACATACTTCACGGAAAAGAACTTTCCTACAACAATCTACTAGATGTTGATGCGGCCATAAATTTAATGGACGAGTTTAAAAATGACGCTCCAACTTTTGCCATTTTAAAACACAACAATGCATGTGGCGTTGCACAAAGAGACACGTTAAAACAAGCTTATTTGGATGCTTTGGCTGCCGATCCAACTTCAGCTTTTGGCGGCGTTTTAATTTCGAATAAAGTGATTGATTTGGAAACTGCTGAAGAAATACACCAGCTTTTTTGTGAAGTGGTGATTGCGCCGGGCTATAGCAATGAGGCTTTGGAACTTCTAAAAGGCAAGAAAAACAGAATTATTTTAGTTCAGAAAGCTATTGAATTGCCAAACACGCAATACCGAACTGCATTAAACGGCGTTCTTTTTCAAGATAAAAACAACAAAACAGATTCAATAGACGTTGTAGAGTTTGTGACTTTAGAAAAACCAACAGACAGAGAACTGGAAGATTTACTTTTTGCATCAAAAATATGTAAACACACCAAGTCAAATACCATTGTATTTGCCAAAAATAAACAACTTTTTGCAAGCGGAACCGGACAAACAAGTCGTGTAGACGCTTTAGAACAGGCAATTGTAAAAGCCAAACATTTCAATTTTGATTTAAATGGCGCAGTAATGGCAAGTGATGCTTTTTTCCCGTTTCCCGATTGTGTGGAGATCGCTGACAAAGCAGGAATTACGGCTGTAATCCAGCCAGGTGGTTCAATTAAAGACCAATTGTCGATTGATTATTGCAATGAACACAAAATGTCTATGATATTTACAGGCACACGTCATTTCAAACACTAAATTAAGTAACTTTGTAGCATTTCAAATTTAATCAATAATAAAAAATATGGGTTTTTTCGACTTTATGACTGAGGACATTGCAATTGATTTAGGCACTGCCAATACGCTTATTATTCATGAGGGCAAAGTGGTTGTGGATGAACCTTCAATTGTCGCAAGAGACAGAAGCAGTGGGAAAATTATTGCGACTGGTAAAAAAGCCAGTTTAATGCAAGGTAAAACCCATGAAAACATTAAAACCATCCGACCTTTAAAAGATGGCGTAATTGCCGATTTTGAAGCTTCGGAACAGATGATAAAAGAATTTATAAAAAATATTCCAAGCATTAAAAAACGTTTTTTTGCACCATCATTGCGCATGGTTATTTGTATTCCATCAGGAATTACCGAAGTTGAAAAACGTGCTGTAATTGACTCTGCGGAACATATGAATGCCAAAGAAATTTTCTTAATTCATGAGCCAATGGCGGCTTCAATTGGTATTGGCATTGACATTATGCAGCCTAAAGGAAACATGATTATTGATATAGGAGGAGGAACAACTGAAATTGCCGTAATTGCTTTGGGCGGTATTGTTTGTGACAAATCCATAAAAGTTGCAGGTGACGTATTTACAAATGATATCTCTTATTATATGCGAACACAACATAATTTGTATGTTGGGGAACGCACTGCTGAAAGAATAAAAATTCAGGTTGGCGCCGCTACGGAAGATTTAGAAGTTCCGCCAGAAGATATGCTTGTTCAAGGGCGTGATTTATTGAGCGGTAAACCAAAACAAGTTCAGGTTTCTTTTAGAGAAATTTCAAAAGCTTTGGACAAATCCATTTTGCGAATTGAAGACGCTGTGATGGAAACATTGTCAAAAACACCGCCAGAATTGGCAGCCGATATTTATAACACCGGAATTTATTTGGCCGGCGGCGGATCGATGCTTCGCGGGTTGGACAAACGTTTGTCAAGAAAAACAGATTTGCCTGTGTACATTGCTGAAGACCCTTTAAGAGCCGTAGTTAGAGGTACAGGAATTGCATTAAAAGATCTTGAAAAGTATAAAAATGTATTAATGAAATAGGTTAATTTTCTATTGTTTCTATGCGGCAAATTATTTATTTTATTAAAAAATTCAGATACTTTCTGCTGTTCATAGTTCTGGAAACATTGGCTTTTATTGTGATTATTCAAAATAATTCCTATCAACAAAGTAAATTTGTAAATTCAGCCAACGCAATTACCGGCGGTCTTTATAATAAAGCAAATTACATAAATGAATTTTTTCATTTAAGAAAAGACAATCAACTTTTAAGCGAAGAAAATGCCCGTTTAAAAAACTTATTGGAGGCAAGAGAAAATAAGTTTGTTCTGGATAGCTTCACAGTGATAGACAGTTCCCTTTATTTTCAAAAATATGACTATTCCACTGCAAAAATTATCAATAATAATTACACTAAACGGAATAATTTTTTAACTCTGAATAAAGGTGCTAAACATGGATTGGCTCCAGATTTGGGTGTTATAAACAGCAAAGGAATAATCGGAGTTATTAAAAATGTATCTCCAAAATTTGCTACGGTCCTTTCAATTTTAAACAGTAATTCTAACATTAATGTGCGTTTGAAAAATAGCAATCATTTTGGAACTATGGTATGGGACGGAAAGGATTACAATATAACTCAGGTGATTGACATTCCAAGACAAGCCTTGGTTAAAGCTGGTGATACCATTGTTACCGGTGGTAAATCAGCCATTTTTCCTGAAGGAATAGAGGTAGGTGTGGTAAAAGATTTTAAGTATGCACAAAACAAATATCAGATTATTAATATTTTGTTATTTAATGATATGAGCGCAATTGGTGAAGTACAGATTGTTAAAAATCTTCACAAGGATGAACAAATAAATCTTGAACAAAGCGTTGTAAATGAATAATATAGCATTAAATAATGTCATTCGCTTTGTAGGCCTTTTGTTTTTGCAGGTATTTATTTTAAATCATGTGAACATATTTGGTCACATAAATCCGATGGTTTACATTGCTTGGGTATTTTTATATCCGGTTAGAAAAACAAGGGGTTTGTTTTTGATTCTAAGTTTTTTGTTGGGAATTTCAATAGATTTTTTCTCGGATTCCGGAGGTGTCAATGCGTTTGCAATCACATTTATTGCCTATTTTAGACTTCCGATATTGATGGCTGTTTTAAGAAAATCGGATCTTGATTATGCGCAATTCAACTTAAAAACACTTACGGTTAATAAAATTATTTTATTTATTTCCATACTAACAATTATTCATCATTTCATTATTTTTAGCTTGGAATATTTTAGTTTTAGTGAATTCTTAAACATTATTTCAAGCACCATTTTAACAAGTATTTTTACAATACTTATAAGTTTTTTGGGATTTACCTTATTTACCAAAAAGAAGTAGAGGACACTTTTTACAAAATATTTATATATTTATAAGAATGAATATCAGCGTTGCATCGTATCTTTCACAATTAATAAAAATAATCAGATGAAACGCACTGGCTTATTGTCTTTTTTAATTATTTTTATAGGAGTCGTATATATTGCGAGGTTGTTTTATTTGCAGGTTTTAAACAATTCTTTTAACACGCCAACACTTAATAATTCGGCAGTAAAGGTCATGTACGACTACCCGGAAAGAGGTTATATTTTCGACAGAAATGGGGTTTTGCTGGTTGCCAACCAATTGTCTTACGACATTATGGTTATTCCCAGCGAAGTTAAACCTTTAGACACCGTTGCCTTTTGTGCACTGCTTAAAATTACGAAAGAGGAGTTTATTGAAAAAATTGCGACGGCTTCACGCTATTCCACCAGAATACCTTCTACCTTTTTGCAACAAGTTTCAAAAGACGATTACGCAACATTACAAGAAATATTGTATAAGTTTAAAGGATTTTATATTCAAAAACGATCATTAAGAGAATACCCAAACAATTCTGCGGCAAATGTTTTGGGCTATATCAGTGAGGTGAACGAAGCTATGATCAACACCAATTCAAACTATCATTTGGGTGAATTAATTGGAACTGCTGGCGTAGAGAAATCTTATGAAGATGTGTTGAAAGGAACTAAAGGCGTTAAATTTATCCAGCGAGATCGATTTAATAAAGAAATAGGTTCCTTTAAAAATGGTTTGTATGATACGCTTCCAATTTCTGGAAATGACATTACGTTGACCATTGACGCGGTGCTGCAGCAATATGGCGAAGCTTTAATGGCAAATAAACGCGGTGGCATTGTTGCGATTGAACCTTCAACAGGAGAAATTTTGGCTATGGTGTCTATGCCAACATATGATCCAAATTTAATGGTGGGCAGAGAGCGATCAAAAAATTTCACTAAATTCTATCTTGACAGTATAAGTAAGCCATTATTGGATAGAGGTTTACAGGCGCAATACCCGCCAGGTTCACCTTTTAAAGTTATTTCGGCTTTGGTTGCTTTGCAGGAAAATGTTATTAATACGGGAATGACCATCCAATGCTTTGGCGGCTATAAATATGGATCGGGTAAAAGTTCTTTTATGCGATGTCACTGCGAAACTGGGGGAAGTCCCGTTGCCTTAAATGTAGCTATTTATCGATCGTGCAATAGTTATTTTGCGAATGCTTACAGAAAAACGATTGATAAGTTCCCAACGCCAACACAAGGCGTAAATGTGTGGGCCAAGCATGCAGAAAGTTTTGGTCTGGGAAATTATTTAGACAATGACTTATCTGTTGGGCAAAAAGGAAATATACCTAACGGTGATTTGTACAATAAAATTTATCCAAACGGAAGATGGCGCTCTACAGCAACCATCTCTAATGCAATTGGGCAAGGCGAGGTGTTAACTACGCCAATTCAATTGGCGAATATGACTGCGGCAATTGCGAACGAAGGGTTTTATTATATTCCTCATATTGCAAAAAAAATTAAAGGCAGACCGTTGGATAAAAAATTTACCACACCGATTTACACCACAATTGATAAAAAGCATTTCAAGCCAGTTATACAAGGTTTGTTTGATGTTTTTGAAAACCCAAGAGGAACTGCCCGTGGATCTCGGGTAGAAGGACTCGAGATAAGCGGTAAAACCGGAACATCTGAAAACCCACATGGACAAGACCATTCCATATTTATTGCTTTTGCGCCAAAAGAGAATCCGAAAATTGCCATTGCGGTTTTTGTTGAAAATGGCTATTGGGGCTCTCGATGGGCAGGCCCGATTGCCACTTTAATGATCGAAAAATATTTAACGGGTAAAATTGGAAGGCCATTGGTTGAAGAAGAAATGATTAGCGGAAGTCTTCAGAAAGAATATGACAAACAGTTAAAATAACCTATAAAAGTTGAGAAGCAGAAAAGACAATATATTTCACGGAATTGATTGGATCTTGGTCTTGTTTTATTTCGTTTTCATCTTTTTGGGGTGGATTAATATCTATGCTGCAACCATAAGTGAAAATAATTTCGATTTATTAAATTTTTCAACCGAGTACGGAAAGCAACTTATTTGGATGGCATTGAGCCTTCCTATTATTTTGCTTATTTTGTTATTTGAAGCCAAATTTTACGAGAAATATGCACCAGTTATTTACATAAGTTTTTTGGTGCTACTTGCTGGACTATTTGTTCTAGGGAAAAACATTAACGGTTCAACCTCCTGGTACGCAATTGGCAGCTTTAGTCTTCAGCCCTCAGAATTTGCCAAAGCAGCAACAGCATTGGCAATAGCCAAATTGGTGAGTGATAAAATGTTTAACCTAAAAAAGTTAAGCACACAGGTTCAAGCCTTGCTACTCTTATTTTTCCCTGCAATTCTGATCATATTGCAGCCCGATCCTGGTTCGGCATTGGTTTATGGCGCATTTATTTTTGTATTGTACAGAGAAGGATTGCCATTTTATTACATAACTGTCGGCTTTATTGCCTTATTTTTATTTGTAATTACCCTTATTTTAGGCTTCGAAATAACACTTATAAGTTCTCTGGTTTTATTTAGTTGCATTCTTCTATATTTTATTTTTTATAGGCCAAGGGCTTTTAGAAAAGGATGGATCAAAATAATTGGTATTTATATTATGTCGGCCATGTTTATTTTTAGTGTTGATTTGGTTTTTAACCACGTTTTTAAACAACATCACAGAGATCGATTTAACATCATTCTTGGTAAAACTGTAGATATGAAAGGGGCTGGATACAATACCAACCAATCGGTTACCACAATTGCTTCAGGAGGTTTTTTTGGCAAAGGATTTTTGGAAGGCGAACGAACTCAAGGGGATTTTGTTCCCGAACAAGATACAGATTATATATTTACGACTGTTGGTGAAGAGTGGGGATTTGTAGGCAGCGCCCTTGTCATCATTTTGTTTGTGGCCTTTTTACTTAGAATTATCGATAGGGCCGAACAGCAAAAGTCAAAATTCAGCAGAATTTATGGGTATAGTATTGTTGCTATTTTTTTTATGCATTTCGTTATAAATATAGGAATGGTTATAGGATTGGTGCCAACTATTGGTATCCCATTGCCCTTTTTTAGCTACGGTGGATCGGCACTTTGGGGATTTACAGTACTCCTTTTTATCTTTATCCGTCTTGATGCCAATAAAACTTATGAGTGGTAATTACCGCTTGCTATAATTGCAAATCAATTTCTTCTTAAAATTATTCTGGTATGAATTGTTTTCGTTATTTCAAGAAATAAAAAATGGAATTTCAGGCATTATAACAGTATAATTTATTTAGAAGCATCACATTTGGAAAAAAGGTAAAAGAAGTCATAGCTAGTATGCTTTAGAGAATGAGTGCGCCCTGTTTATGTGTTTTAGCAGCTCAATCTTGTGAGCCGATTGGTTCCATTAATCTAAATTTATTGCAAACAAAAAAGCATCACCAAATGGGATGCTTTTTTAAATTATAGGTTTAAAAATTTTATAAGGCAGCTACGTGCTTAGCCAATTTAGATTTTAAGTTACCCGCTTTATTTTTGTGGATAACATTTTTCTTTGCTAATTTATCAAGCATTGAAACTACTTTTGGAAATAACGCTACAGCTTCTTCCTTTTCGGTTGCAGCACGTAAGTTTCTAACAGCATTACGAGTTGTTTTATGCTGATATTTATTTCTTAATTGCTTCGCGCGATTACTTCTGATTCTCTTTAATGCTGACTTGTGATTTGCCATTTTTATTTTTTTTAACTTTTTTGTAGTCCGTAGGGGAATCGAACCCCTGTTACCAGGATGAAAACCTGGCGTCCTAACCCCTAGACGAACGGACCATTATGTATTTATTAACAAACGTTATTTTGTCAATGCGGATGCAAAAATACAACTATTTTCTACACCACAAAATATTTTTTTAAAAAATTAGTAAGCTTTTGCAAATAATACTCTTTGGGCCGACTTTTCCCCAGTAAATACGCACTTTCCTTCTTCAATTTTATTATTTAAAGGGATACATCTAATCGTTGCTTTTGTTAAATCTTTAATTTTTTCTTCGGTTTCAGAGGTGCCATCCCAATGTGCTGAAATAAAACCACCCTTAGTTTCCAACATTTCTTGAAATTCTTCGAATGAATCAACTTCGGTAATATGTGTTTCTCTATAATTTAGTGCTTTTTGATATAAATTATCTTGAATTTCTTTCAATGTTTTTTCAACATATTCAACAACAGTATCTTGAGAAATATTTTGTTTTTCAAGGGTGTCTCTTCGTGCTATTTCCAAAGTGCCGTTTTCTAAGTCTTTTGGGCCCATCGCAATTCTCAAAGGCACACCTTTTAGTTCGTATTCTGCAAATTTCCAACCTGGTTTATAGGCCGTTCTGTCGTCATATTTTACGGAAATTCCTTTTTTACGCAATTCGGTAACAATTTCATTAATTCTTGCTGAAATAGCGTCTAATTGCTCATCAGTTTTGTGAATTGGAATAATTACGACCTGAATAGGCGCAAGGTTTGGAGGTAAAACCAAGCCTAAATCATCGGAATGTGTCATAATTAAGGCGCCTATCAACCGAGTGGAAACACCCCAAGATGTTGCCCAAACATATTCTTGTTTTCCTTCTTTTGATGTAAACTTTACATCAAAGGCTTTTGCGAAATTTTGGCCTAAAAAGTGAGATGTTCCTGCTTGTAACGCTTTTCCATCTTGCATTAATCCTTCAATGCAATAGGTTTCCAAAGCACCTGCAAATCGTTCACTTTCTGTTTTTAAGCCTTTTATCACGGGCATTGCCATAAAATTCTCCGCAAAATTGCCATAAACATCCAAAATCAATTCGGCTTCTTTGATGGCTTCTGTTTCTAAAGCGTGTGCAGTATGGCCTTCTTGCCATAAAAATTCTGCGGTACGCAAAAATAAACGGGTACGCATTTCCCAGCGCACAACATTCGCCCATTGGTTAATTAAAAGCGGTAAATCGCGGTACGATTGAATCCATCCTTTATAGGTGCTCCAAATTATGGCCTCACTTGTTGGTCGAACAATTAATTCTTCCTCCAGTTTAGCATTTGGGTCAACCATCAATTTTCCAGGCTTGTCTGGATCATTTTTTAAACGATAATGTGTTACAACGGCGCACTCTTTGGCGAATCCTTCGGCATTTTTCTCTTCAGCTTCAAACATACTTTTAGGAACAAAAAGTGGAAAGTAAGCATTTTCGTGGCCGGTTTCCTTAAACATTCTATCCAATTCTGCCTGCATTTTTTCCCAAATTGCATAGCCGTAAGGCTTTATAACCATACAGCCTCTAACTCCCGAATTTTCTGCTAAATTTGCTTTCACCACTAGCTCATTGTACCACTTGGAATAATCTGTTTCTCTCTTTGTTAAATTCTTGCTCATAATCAAAAGTTTGGCATAAATGTTGCGCCTATTTTAATGAAAATTATTAATTTCGACAAAATTAGTTTTTTTTAAATAGTTCAACAATAAAAACCGTAACTGATTATGAAAGCTTCAAAAATAATTAACCAAAAACACTTGCAAATAGGCATTTTAGTAGTACTGTTTGCTGGTTTAAATTCTTGTGGGACCTATCAAAGTGCTTACAATGGTGACGATGACGGCATTTATGCTTCAAATAATCAAACCAGAAATGAAGTTGTGATTGTTGAAAATCAATCTAATTTTGATCAGAATTACTTTTCAAAACAACTGGAAGATCTTCAAAATTTGAATCAAGAAGATACCTTTACGGAAATTGATGATTATTACTATGATGATGCCACAGTTCAAGATGACCAGTTATATACAAATTATAATGAACCTTGGGGATATAGTGGTGATGTTGTAATTAATATCAACAGCGGTTACGGCTATATGAGTCCTAATTATTATTGGTATAACCCATTTTACGAACCTTATTACAATTATTATCCATATTATTACAATCCTTGGAGATTTAACTATTTCAATCCTTATTATTCTTATGGATATACTCCATACTATTATGGATACTATGGAAATTATTACAGTCCTTATGGTTCATATTATAACAATTATCCTAACAATTATGACAGGTATGAAAGTTATGGAAAAAGAACAAGCCGAAATACAGGAATAAGGTCAGATAATTCAAATTTATCCACTATTAGCAGAAGAAGCAGTATACAAAACAATTCGGTACGAGGAAATGTGAACACATCGACCAGAAGGGCTACGGATGGAAATTTAAACAGAAACAACAATATCAACAGAAATAATAGTATTGACAGACAGCCAACAAGATTAAACAATACTATTGACAGAGGCTCAAATACCATCCAAAGAGGCTCAAATAATAATACGATTCAAAGGTCTTCATCAACCAGAAGAAATTCGTCATATAATTTCTCACCGGTGAATGTGAACAGAGCGACATCGGTTAACCCAAATCCGAATGCGATAATTAGAGTGAATCCGAGTAATTCGACGAATCAAAATTCAAGTGCCGCTCCAAATACTGTTAGAAGAGAAAACACGGGCAATAATGTTAGGACAGAAAATAGCACGAATACGGTTAGAAGAGAATCTAATACCAATTCAAACAACAATTCCTATAACACAAGAAGTTCTGGAAATGATAATTCTTCGGTAAACAGAAGTTCAAATACCGAAAGTAGAAGCAGCTCATCGCAATCATCTTCTTCAAATTCATCAACAAGAAGCAATTCAAGAAGAGATTAATAAAAATTTTAGGTTTAAATAATTCGAAAATTATGAAGAAATTATATTTAGCGGTAACCTTGTTCTTCTTTGGTTATATTTTAAATGCACAAACATTGGGGTATAATGATTTGGGGGCATTATTTTCTAAAGAAAATATAAATGGTACCGCACGTTACAATGCAATGAGCGGAGCTTTTGGCGCCTTGGGCGGTGATTTATCGGCTATGGAAATAAATCCTGCCGGAGCGGCTGTGTTTTTGAAAAGTGAATTTGCCATCTCATTTAACAACAGAAATACCAAAACTTTGGCTGGTTTTTATGGAAACAATACCCAATTTGAAAATGATTTCACAAATTTATCGCAAGCAGGTGGGGTGTTTGTTTTTAGAGGTTATAGCAATAACAGTGAATGGAGCAATATTGCTTTAGGATTTAACTACAGCATTGCCAACGATTTTGAAAATTTTTGGATTGCCGAAGGAAATAGCGGTTATGCACCGTTAACTGATTTTTATGATAATGATCCAGTTGTTTATGTAAATGCTGAAAATCAATATTTTGAAAATTTTACAGATGGAAAAAATAGCAAATATTCATTTACGTTTGCCGCACAACACAATGACAACTTATATCTTGGTGCTGCGATAAACACCTATGATATAGAATATTTTCAAAGAACATTAACCGAGGAATATAACAATGACGGTGGCGGAAACACATTGGATGTGTCTTCCAAACAAGAATTATTAACTTATGGCAATGGCGTATCTTTTAATTTTGGCGCAATTTTAAAACCAAGTGAAAATTTACGTTTGGGATTGGCATATCAATCACCTGTTTGGTATACGCTTTCTGAAGATTTTGTTGAATATGACGAGGATGTTTATATGAATAATCTGCTGTTCACTACAGAATATTCAGGGATAAATGCATTTGATTACAAAGTAAGAACGCCAAGTAAAGTAACAGGAAGTTTTGCCTATATTTTTAGTAGCAACGGACTTGTGAGTGTTGATTACAGCTATAAAAACTATAGCAACATTAAATTAACCAATGCTGATTTTATTGATGAAAATCAAGCATTTAAGTCGGATTTGGAAAGTGTGGGGGAATTGCGCATAGGAACAGAATGGAGATTTGATAATTTCTCGGTAAGAGGTGGTTACCACTATGAAAACAACCCATATAAAAGTGCTGTAAGTTCTGACAATATAGAAGGATATTCATTCGGTGCTGGTTATAAATTTAGAGGTGGAAAAATTGATTTGGCTTACCAAAAATCAGGTAATACGGCGCCATATAATTTTTATCCGCAAAGCAATGATGTTGATTCAGCTGAGTTAGATTTTGATATTTCAACATTTACGGCAACATTGGTATTGAATCTTTAAACAACTAATTATAACACATTATAAACGTCTCAACCTTGAGGCGTTTTTTTATTTTTAAGCAAGTACATGAATTATGTTTTATGTATTTTTGTACAAACTAAAAAAAATGAAAAACAGCAATCTTAACATAGAAAAAACCAATATTCCAGCGATAATAAAACTTACTTCAAGTGATATTTTGGCAAGTGGCAGTCACCAATATAACAATATTGATGAAGCTAAAAATTCACCTTTAGCACAGCAATTATTCCATTTACCATTTGTAAAACGTGTTTATATCTCTGCAAATTTTATTGCGCTTGAGCGATTTCCAATTGTGGAATGGAGCGACGTGCAGGATGACGTGAAAGAACAAATTGAAAATTATCTGAATGCTGGCGGTGTAGTGGTTTCAGAAGAAACTGCACCTAAAAAAATTCCGGTTGAAGTGTATGCGGAATCAACACCAAATCCTTCAGTTTTAAAATTTGTAGCCAATATAAAATTGGTGGAAAACGATTTGGAATTTAAAAACAGCACAGCAGCTAAAAATGCGCCTTTGGCTGATGAATTATTTAATTTTCCTTTTGTAAAGGAAGTTTTTATTTCAGAAAATTATGTTTCTGTCACAAAAAATGATGTTGCGGAATGGAATGAAATAACTGTTGAAATAAGAAGTTTTATCAGACAGTTTATTGCCGATGGAAAAACAATTGCTTTGGCTACTGCAGTTCAACAAAAAGTTTCAGAAGTTTATATGCCTGATGTAGAACTTGATGATGTTTCCAAACAAATTATCGACATTTTGGAAGAATATATAAAACCGGCTGTTGCTGCAGATGGCGGTAACATTATGTTTCGATCTTATGTAGAATCTTCAAAAACAGTAAATGTTATATTGCAAGGTGCTTGCAGCGGTTGTCCTTCTTCAACAATTACGCTAAAAAACGGAATTGAAAATATGTTGAAAGAACTAATTCCCGGAAAAATTAACGAAGTTGTGGCTGTTAACTCTTAATTGGCCATGGCAGAAAAAGTTACACCTTATAAAGATTCAGATCTTAGCAAAAAAGAGCAAGTCACTAAAATGTTTGATGCCATTTCCAATGAATACGATGGTTTAAATCGTGTTATTTCTTTTGGAATTGATGTAAAATGGCGCAATAAAGTTGTTGACATTGTTGGAAAAACAAATCCCGATTCAATTTTGGACATTGCTACTGGAACAGGCGATTTGGCCATTAATTTAGCCAGAACAAAAGCTTCTAAAATTGTTGGTTTGGATATTTCTGACGGAATGCTCGAAGTAGGCCGAAAAAAGATTAAAAATCTTAAGTTAAACAATACCATTGAAATGGTGCTCGCTGATTCTGAAAATATGCCTTTTGAAGACAATTCTTTTGATGCCATTACCGTAGCTTTTGGTGTTCGGAATTTTGAACATCTGGAAAAAGGATTGGCCGAAATATACCGGGTTTTAAATAAAGGCGGCATTTTTGTTGTTTTGGAAACATCAATACCAACCAAAACGCCTTTTAAACAAGGTTATCAGTTTTACGCCAAAAACATACTGCCTTTAATTGGGAAATTATTTTCAAAAGACAAAGTTGCTTATCAATATTTGTCTGATTCCGCAGCTTCCTTTCCATATGGACAGGCCTTCAACAATATTTTGCATAAAATTGGGTTTATAGGTATAGAAAATAAACCGCAAACATTTGGTGTTGCATCAATTTATATTGCAAAAAAATAATATATGAATCGAGCCATAACAAATTTTGATACAAACATAAATGATTAATGGCGAACTGCATCTGTACCAATAAAAAAATAAAATTTAAACAGATGAAAAAAGTATTTGTTGTAATTTTTCTGGTCATTTTTTCAATAAATAACTTGAAAGCCCAAAAAAGAGACATAGTTCAATACAAGCAAAATTGGGACAAGCAGCAAATATTTTGGGGATATTTTTTGGGGTTG
The DNA here is from genome assembly GCA_964491495.1 of uncultured Lutibacter sp. Taxonomy (GTDB): domain Bacteria; phylum Bacteroidota; class Bacteroidia; order Flavobacteriales; family Flavobacteriaceae; genus Lutibacter. The sequence goes on from CAZBGP010000001.1 coordinate 28,162, forward strand.
AATATGAAAGATTACAAAATATCTTATAATGACAAGGTAAATACCAATGCTTTTATTGTTTCCACGCCAAGTATGGGTTTTGAAGTCGGTCTTATTGGTGATTTGCGATTGCATAATAATATCAGCTTAAGGATAGAGCCCGGACTTTCCAGCAATTCGAAAGAATTGGCGTTTACACATATTCCGGGAGGTCCAAAAGACAGTATTCGTTACGTGAATTCAACCTATTTTAGAGTTCCGCTATTGCTGAAATTTAATACAAACAGGTTCGACAATATGCGGCCTTATGTTGTGGGAGGTGTTTCTTACGACTATAATTTTTCCAGCAATCAGGACAATCCTGCTGATAATTCCGATGGGGAATTCAGAACAAAAAAAAATAATTTTTCTTATGAATTGGGGGTTGGTGTAGATTTATATTTGCCCTATTTTATTTTTTCGCCTTCCATCAGAGGTGTTTTTGCCATTAATGACGAGTTGGTTAGGGATTTTGACCCAGACAGTCAATGGACGGGACAAGTTGATTATTTTGGAACAAGGGGCGTTTTCATCAAACTTGCTTTTCATTAAATGATTAAGTCAGTCGCTTAAATTCACTCAACAAAATTGCCGCAGCTGTTGCTACATTTAAACTTTCGGTTTGTTTTAACGCGCCAAACCTTGGTATTGAAATGGTATTGGTAATTAACTTTAAAATTGATTTTCGAATGCCGTTTGCTTCATTTCCCATAACCAATACTGCATTTTCAGGCAATGTACTTTTATACACATTTACACCATCCATCACGGCAGCATATTTTGGTAATTTGGAATTTTGTAAATAATCTTCCAAATCCGTATAAATTATTGACACCCTCACTAAAGAACCCATAGATGATTGCACCACTTTTTGGTTATAGCAATCAACGGTGTTGGTAGCACAGATTAATTGGTCTACCCCAAACCAATCACACAATCTAATAATCGCGCCTAAATTTCCCGGATCATTAATTTCATCCAAAGCAACGATTAAACCCGATTTTATGGAAGGTGTTGCCGAAGGAATCTTAAAAAGTGCCAAAACATTGTTTGGAGTTACAAGCGTGCTTATTTTTTTTAATTCGGTTTCAGAAATTTCAGTAACTTTCTCTAAATTTTTATAAATGGCATTGTCAACACAAAATAAATGCTCCAATTCAAAATTTGAGTTTAAAAATTCGGCCACAATTTTAGTGCCTTCAGCAACAAATAAATGTTGTGTGATCCGGTACTTTTTTTGATTAAGGCTCGTTATTGTTTTTAATTGATTTTTGCTTAAACTCATTGATTTATTTATAAAAAATTGTAATTTTTTTAACCGTTGAAAAGTTATACTTTTGAAACAAATTTAAACGCTTATTTATTGAAAACCAATTTTATAATATTATTAATTTTCGCAGGTATAATTTTTGGTTTTTCATCGTGTAATTCTGTGAAATATGTAGCAGAAAATGAATTTTTGCTCGTAAAGAATAAGGTAATTGTTAACGACAAAAAAAATTCCAGGAACGAAATAAACGATTATATTGTTCAGCGTCCCAATACTTTGGTTCTTGGCGTTGCAATACCATTGCATTTTTATAATTTAGGGAATAAAAATTTTGAAGCCGATTTTGATCAATGGAAATTGGACAGTCCGGGATGGTATAATTTTACAACGGGCGTATTTTCAGAAAAACAAGCACGTGGCGTTCGTAATTTCAAATATAAAATGCATCAATGGATTCTAAAAAATGGAGAGCCGCCTGTTATTTTAGATTCGAAAAAAACAACCCAGACTGTTAAAAATTTAACACAGCATTACTACAACGAAGGTTTTTTTAAAGTGAAAGTAACTTCAGAAGAAAATCAGTTGAAAAACAAGAAAGCTTCTGTTGATTACTTTGTAAACACAGACAAACCTTATAAATTAGACAGCATTACAACCGTTATACAATCGGCGGTTTTAGATTCAATTTATATGCTTTCTAAAGACGAATCGACAATTAAAGAAGGAGACCAGTTTAAATTGACATCCTTTGTTGCGGAACAAAACAGATTAACCAATTTATTTAGAAACACGGGGGTTTTTAGATTTAATAAAAATGCGATAACTTTTGAAGCGGATACTTCAACCACCAATTATAAATCGGACGTGGTGTTGCTTATCGATAGCAAAATTGGGGATTTTCCATTTATCGTTCAGAAAATTCAGAAAGTTAATATTTATACTGATTATTCTTTTACCAACGACGCAAATAATGTTATCAAGGACAGCTTGGATTATAAGGGATTTAAGTTTTATGCACAGGAAAAATTAAGATACAATCCGAAGTATTTGCTAAATTCCATTTTTATTGAACCAAATGATCTTTATAAGGATGATGCAAGAGAGTTGACCCGAAAAAATATCAGAGGCCTTCAAAATTTCAGGACGATCGACATAAAATATGTTGAATTGGAAAATGAGATGTTGGAAGCTTCTATTTATTTATCGCCTTTAAAAAAGTATACAATTGAGGTTAACACTGAATTGACACATTCAAATATCAGACAGCTTGGGATTTCAGGGAAACTTTCATTTTTAGACAGAAATATTTTTAGGGGCGCGGAGTTGTTGAAATTTTCTATTCAAGGTTCCTTTTTAGATTCGAAAGATGCTGCCGAAAAAGGGCAATTATTGAATGCATGGGAAATAGGGGGCGATATTTCATTAGAACTTCCACGATTTATATTTCCGGTTAAATTCGAAAAATTAATTCCTAAAAGCATGGCGCCAAAAACAATTTTTACATTGGGTACAAGTCTGCAAAAAAATATTGGGCTGGATAAACAAAAATTCACAGGAATTGTCGATTATACATGGGAATCATCAAAAACAAAGAATCATAGTTTTCAGCTGTTGAATGCACAATTTATCAAAAATTTAAATATTGATTCTTACTTCAATATTTACAAATCAGAATTCAATGAAATTCAGTTTATAGCCGATACGTATTTTGATGAAACGATTACCCCTGAAACCGCCATTGGATTTATAGATAACAGCATTGATGAGAATTTTGAGCAAAGCAATCCTACAGAATATAGAATTGTAAGAAATATCAGAAACCGTTACAATATCATTACAGAAGATGTTTTGGTTCCTTTAATGGCTTATACGTTTACCTATAACAATAGCGAAAATTATAAAGACACCAATTTTTCATTTTTCAGGTCTCGATTGGCGGCATCTGGTAATTTAACCACGTTGTTAGCCCAAGAAAAAGATGCCAACAACACAAAAACACTTTTTAGCATTCCTATAGCACAATATGTGAGGGTCGATTTGGAATACAAAAAATTCTGGGATTTTGTGGGGAACAATGTCCTGGTTTTTAGAAGTTTTTTAGGTGTGGCAATACCTTATGGTAATTCTAGTACCATACCTTTTAGCCGAAGCTATTTTATTGGAGGCCCAAATGATTTACGCGCTTGGAAAATTTATGATTTAGGTCCGGGTTCTACAAAAAGCGGATTGGAATTTAACGTTGGGAACTTAAAATTTATAAATAGTTTAGAATATAGATTCAATGTAATAAACAGCATAAACGGCGCTTTATTTATTGATGCGGGTAATATTTGGGACATTTCAAACACTTCAATAACAGATCCGGAAGCTAAATTTAAAGGATTTAGTTCGATAAAGGATATTGCCATAGGATCTGGTTTTGGATTTCGATATGATTTAAGTTTTATTTTATTGCGATTGGATTTAGGTTTTAAAACCTATGAACCCTATCTTCCAGAAGGAAATAAATGGTTTAAAAATTACAATTTAGGACATGCTGTTTATAATTTTGGAATAAGCTATCCTTTCTAAACCCGAAATTAAAACTATTTCGTTTTCGTTTTTTTTTATGTTCTTATGATTATTTAAAAGGTATAATTCATTAATTTTGCTACAATAATTTACAATAAATTTAGACAAAATATTATGGCTCAAACAATTAAACCAGGAGTTGCTTCAGGAAAAACGGTACAGGAAATTTTCAAGTTGGCAAAAGCCAAAAATTTTGCATTACCTGCAGTAAATGTGATAGGATCAAACACCATTAATGCTGTTTTAGAAACTGCAAAAGAGTTAAATGCACCTGTTATTATTCAATTTTCAAATGGTGGCGCTCAATTTAATGCAGGAAAAGGATTGTCTAATGAAAATCAAAAAGCAGCCATTGCAGGTGCTATCGCTGGTGCCAAACACATTCATTTGTTAGCGGCTGCCTACGAAATCCCTGTGATTTTACATACAGATCATTGTGCAAAATCTTTATTGCCTTGGATTGATGGATTATTAGATGCCGGAGAACAGTTTTTTAAAGAAAACGGTGTGCCGCTTTTTAGCTCGCATATGTTAGATTTATCTGAAGAACCAATCGAAGAAAACATTGAAATTTGCAAAACATACCTTCAGCGTATGAGCAAAATGGGAATGACTTTGGAAATTGAACTTGGAATAACCGGTGGCGAAGAAGATGGCGTTGACAATTCTGATGTTGATTCTTCAAAATTATATACGCAACCTGTAGAAGTTGCCTATGCTTATGAAGAACTTAAAAAAGTGAGCGATTGTTTTACCATTGCAGCTTCTTTTGGAAATGTTCACGGAGTTTACAAACCAGGAAATGTTAAGTTAACACCAAAAATATTAGACAACTCTCAAAAATTTATTCAGAATAAATATAAAACAGGCGTAAATCCAGTAGACTTCGTATTTCACGGCGGATCGGGTTCTACACTTCAAGAAATTAGAGAAGCAATTGGCTACGGCGTTGTTAAAATGAATATCGATACCGATTTGCAATTTGCTTTTACTGAAGGAATTAGAGATTATATGGTTGACAATATCGATTATTTAAAAACACAAATTGGAAATCCGGACGGTGATGACCAACCAAATAAAAAGTATTACGATCCTAGAAAATGGTTGCGTGAAGGTGAGGTTACTTTTAAAAATCGTTTAGTTCAAGCTTTTAAAGATTTAAACAACGTTAACACATTATAACATCTAGGGTTATAATTAAAATTTCATAAAGAGAACATATTTTTATATGTTCTCTTTATTTTTTTTAGTAATTTGCACCACTTATGCTCACTAAAACAACATAGTTATGTCATCTTGGTTTAAAAGAAAAGATAAAGGAATTCAAACCCCTACAGAAGAAAAAAAGGATGTGCCGAAAGGTTTATGGTATAAAACGCCAAGTGGAAAAATTGTTGATTCGGCCGAATTGAAGTATAATTATTATGTGAGTCCGGAAGATGGCTATCATGTTAGAATAGGAAGTGCTGAATATTTTGAAATTCTTTTTGACAACAATACCTTTAAGGAATTTGATAAAGATATGGTTTCCAAAGATCCGTTAAAATTTTCTGACAGCAGAAAATACACTGACAGGCTGGAAGAAGCTTATGAAAAAACAAAACTTAAAGATGCTGTAAGAACGGCGGTTGGGAAATCTTTAGGTAAGGATTTGGTTATTGCTGCCATGGATTTTGCTTTTATTGGCGGTTCTATGGGAAGTGTGGTAGGCGAAAAAATATCAAGAGCGATTGATTATTCTATAGAAAAAAAAGTTCCTTTTTTAATGATCTCAAAATCTGGTGGCGCAAGAATGCAGGAAGCATCATTGTCTTTAATGCAACTGGTGAAAACATCGGCCAAATTAGCGCAGCTTGCAGAAGTAAACATTCCTTATATTTCATTGTGCACCGATCCAACAACTGGTGGTACAACAGCTTCATATGCGATGCTTGGCGACATCAATATTGCCGAGCCAAATGCATTAATCGCTTTTGCCGGACCAAGAGTTGTGAAAGATACCACAGGTAAAGATCTGCCGGAAGGATTTCAACGTTCAGAATTTGTGATGGAACATGGATTTTTAGATAAAATTGTGGAGCGTAAGTACTTGAAAAAACAAATCAATTTATATATTGATTTAATTCAAAACTTACCAGTAAGAAAATAAAAAAAAGCGAGCGTTAAATAGACTGCACCCAAAAGTTTAGACAAATTTAGTATTATTTTGATTGATGACATTTCTTTTGCCGCCAGATAATTGTGTGACAAGGATTTAATCTTCCGTTAAAAATAAAATATCACTTCCTAATTTATTGTAAATCAATAATAATAATAGTATATTTGCCGACTGCAAGCCATAAGGTTTAGCAATACATAAAAATTATTAATAAAATTAATGTTAGCATGTACTTAACTAAAGAGAAAAAAGAAGAAATTTTCGCAAAACACGGTGAATCAGCCACCAACACAGGTTCGTCTGAGGGGCAAATTGCCTTATTTACTTTTAGAATTAATCACTTAACAGAACACTTAAAAAGAAATCGTAAAGATTTTAACACAGAGCGTTCTTTGGTAAGATTGGTAGGTAAAAGAAGAAATTTACTTGATTATTTAATTAAAACTGATATTGTAAGATATCGTGAAGTAATTAAAGAATTAGGCATAAGAAAATAATTCAAAAAAAAAGAGGCTTATTTTGCCTCTTTTTTTTTAATGTATTTGAAAAATAAAAAAGCAACAAATTAAACTTTTCATTGGGCAACACACAACACAACAACACAAACCAATTGTTTAATTAAATAAAAAATTATTTATGGTACCTAAGGTATTTAGAGAAATTATTGATTTAGGAGATGGAAGAACCATTTCATTAGAAACCGGAAAATTAGCAAAACAAGCTCACGGGTCTGTTGTTGTTCAAATGGGAAATGCCATGTTACTTTGTACTGTGGTTTCCTCTTACAAAGAAAGCACAATGGATTTCTTTCCATTGACTGTAGATTACAGAGAAAAATTTGCTGCTGCAGGTCGTTATCCTGGCGGATTTTTCAAAAGAGAAGCAAGACCAAGTGATGGTGAAGTTTTAACAATGCGAATAGTAGATCGTGTTTTACGTCCATTATTTCCATCTGATTATAAAACAGAAACTCAGGTTATGATTCAGTTGATGTCTCATGACGAAGATGTAATGCCAGATGCTTTGGCCGGTTTGGCAGCATCTTGTGCCATTCAATTGTCGGATATTCCATTTGAATGCCCTATTTCTGAAGCACGTGTTGGAAGAATTAACGGCGAGTTTGTTTTAAACCCAAGCCGCAGCCAATTGTTGGAATCTGATATCGATATGGTTATCGGTGCTTCTGCTGATTCTGTGATGATGGTTGAGGGAGAAATGAAAGAAATTTCAGAAGAAGAAATGGCAGATGCCATAAAATTCGCACACGATGCCATTAAAATTCAATGTGCCGCGCAGTTGCGTTTGGCTGAAGCTTTTGGTAAAAAACCAGCAAGAGAGTATGCACCTGCAAAAAGTGATGCAACAATTGCCTTAAAAGTGCGTGAAGCTTCTTATGATAAAATATATGCCATTGCAAAAGGCGGACACGGAAAAAGAGAACGCGAAGAAGCTTTTTCAGCAGTAAGAGATGAAGTTTTGGCTTTGTTTTCTGAAGAAGAATTGGCAGAAAATTCAACGTTGATTAAAACCTACTATTCTAAAGTTGAAAAAGAAGCTGTAAGAGAATTAACACTTACAGAAGGAATTCGTTTAGACGGAAGAAAAACAACTGATATTCGTCCAATTTGGTGCGAAGTTGACTATTTGCCATCTGTTCATGGTTCAGCAATCTTCACTCGTGGAGAAACTCAAGCGCTTGCAACCGTAACTTTAGGAACTTCAAGAGAGTCAAATATGATAGATATGCCAACCCATCAAGGTGAGGAAAAATTCTATTTACATTATAACTTTCCTCCATTTTGTACTGGTGATGCTTACCCGTTAAGAGGAACTTCACGTAGAGAAATTGGTCATGGAAACTTGGCCCAACGTGCTTTAAAAGGAATGATTCCTGATGAATGTCCTTATACCATAAGAATTGTATCTGAAGTATTAGAATCAAACGGTTCATCTTCAATGGCAACAGTTTGTGCCGGTACTATGGCTTTGATGGATGCAGGTATTCAAATGAAAAAACCTGTTTCCGGTATCGCTATGGGATTGATTTCTGAAGGCGATCGTTATGCAGTTCTTTCTGATATCTTAGGTGATGAAGATCATTTAGGTGATATGGACTTTAAAGTTACAGGAACAGTTGATGGTATTACTGCTTGTCAAATGGACATCAAGGTAAAAGGACTTCCTTATGAAATCTTGGTGAAAGCTTTAAAACAAGCACGTGATGGACGTTTACATATTTTAGGAATACTTAAAGAAGCAATTGCTGCTCCTAAACCGGAAGTGAAACCATATGCGCCAAAAATGATCACCAGAAGAATCCCTAATGATTTTATTGGTGCTTTAATTGGACCAGGCGGAAAAGTAATTCAAGAATTGCAAAAAGCTACAGGTTGTACTATTGTTATCAATGAAGATCCTTTAACAGGAGAAGGTATTGTTGAAATTTTAGGTACAAAACCTGCCGGAATTGAAGCAGTTTTAACAAAAATTGATTCTTTGCTTTTTAAACCGCAAGTTGGTGGAGTTTACAAAGTAAAAGTGATAAAAATGCTAGATTTTGGTGCCGTTGTTGAATATCTTGACGCTCCTGGAAATGAAGTGTTATTGCATATTTCTGAATTGGCTTGGGAACGCACAGACAATGTCACTGATGTTATTAATATGGGTGATGTTTTTGATGTAAAATATTTTGGAAAAGATCCTAAAACCCGTAAAGACAAAGTGTCCAGAAAAGCTATTTTGCCAAAACCGGAAGGCTTTGTGGAAAGACCGCCACGCGACAGCAGCAGAGACAGTAGAGGTGGAGACAGAGACAACCGCGGTGGTGACAGAGACAGAAAACCTAGAGAAAGAAGAGATTAATTACCATCTTTTTTGAACTAAATATGATAAAAAGGCTTCTCAATTTTTGGGAAGCCTTTTTCCTTGGATTCGATATTGTTGTTATTGAAATAGACAAAAATATTTTTCGAGACGAATGAAAACAGCAGGAATTTTTTAGTACTTTAGACCACCGAAAATTTATCGGATGAATCATCTCAATAATTTAAGCAAATTATAATTTTTAAAATAACTAATAATTAAAAAATGAAAAAATCAATTTTAATATTCGTGGCAATCTTTTCTTTCGCCATATTATTTACTGCGTGTAAGGAAACCAAAAAAGAAGAGGTTAAGGAAGAAGTAAAGATTGAAAGCCATGAAGGCCATGACCATGAAGAAGGAGAAATGACTTCTGGTGTTTATCAATGCCCTATGGATTGCGAAAAAGGAAAAAACTATGAAGTTGCAGGAACTTGTCCGGTTTGTAAAATGGATTTAAAAGAAATATCCAATGAAACTGCACATGTTGAAGGATGCAAATGTGTTGCTAGTGGAGCATGTAAATGTGAGACTGGAAAATGCACCTGCAAGAAGGAAATGGTATCAAATGTAAGCGAAAAATCTAAGTGTGGATCTGGAAAATGCGCTTGTAATGCATAAATCTATCTGCAAATAACTGCATAAAAGAGCCGCTTAATTTTCATTAAGCGGCTTTTTATTTGCGTTTATAAATTTTACATCATTCCGCCCATTCCGCCACCCATTGGAGGCATTCCACCGGCTGATTCTTCTTTTATTTCTACCAATGTACAAGCTGTAGTTAAAATCATACCTGCAACAGAAGCTGCATTTTCCAAAGCAATTCTTGTAACTTTGGTTGGATCTATAATACCCGCTTTAAACATTTTGGTATATTCATCGGTTTTGGCATTGTAGCCAAAATCGCCTTTTCCTTCAATCACTTTTGCAACAACCACAGAACCTTCGCCACCTGCATTTTCAACTATTTGTCGCAATGGCTCTTCTATGGCTCTGTCTAAAATTCTGATTCCTGTTAATTCGTCTAAGTTTTCGGTTGTTAATGATTTTAGCACATCTTTAGTTCTAACCAAAGCAACGCCACCACCAGCAACGATACCTTCTTCAACAGCGGCACGTGTTGCGTGCAAAGCATCATCAACGCGGTCTTTCTTTTCTTTCATTTCAACTTCACTGGCAGCACCAACATATAAAACTGCAACGCCTCCAGCCAATTTGGCCAAACGCTCCTGTAATTTTTCTTTATCGTAATCGGATGTTGTGGTTTCAATTTGTGCTTTAATTTGTGCCACTCTATCTTTAATGTCAGTTGCATTTCCAGATCCATTAACAATAGTCGTATTGTCTTTGTCAATGGTAATTCTTTCTGCTGTACCCAACATATCAATCGTGGCATTATCCAATGTCAATCCTCTTTCTTCAGAAATTACGGTACCACCGGTTAAAATAGCGATATCTTCCAACATTGCTTTTCTTCTGTCACCAAAACCAGGCGCTTTTACTGCGGCGATTTTTAACGCACCACGTAATTTGTTCATCACCAAAGTTGCCAATGCTTCACCTTCCACATCTTCAGCAATAATTAATAACGGTTTTCCGCTTTGGGCAACCGGCTCTAATATTGGTAATAAATCTTTTAGGTTTGTTATTTTCTTTTCAAATAAAAGAATGTAAGGATTCTCTAAATCGGCCAACATTTTTTCTGCATTTGTAACAAAATATGGAGAAAGATAGCCTCTGTCAAATTGCATTCCTTCAACAATATCAACATAAGTTGAAGTTCCTTTTGCTTCTTCAACGGTGATAACACCTTCTTTACCCACTTTTTTAAATGCTTGGGCTATTAATTCACCAATCGTTTCATCATTATTTGCAGAAATTGAAGCAACTTGTTTAATTTTATCAGAATTGTTGCCAACTTCTTGCGATTGTTTTTTCAAATCTTCAACAATTGCTTTTACAGCTTTGTCAATTCCGCGTTTTAAATCTAACGGATTTGCGCCAGCAGCCACATTTTTTAACCCTTCTTTTACAATGGCTTGGGCCAAAACAGTTGCTGTTGTTGTTCCGTCGCCGGCTAAATCGCTGGTTCTTGAAGCAACTTCTTTCACCATTTGAGCGCCCATATTTTCTAACGGATCTTCCAACTCAATTTCTTTTGCCACAGACACACCATCTTTTGTAATAACAGGACCGCCAAATGATTTTCCTATCACTACATTTCTTCCTTTTGGACCTAAAGTCACTTTTACCGCATTTGCCAATGCATCAACACCACGTTTTAATCCGTCGCGCGCTTCTATATCAAAAATTATTTTTTTTGCCATTTTTTATATTTTTAAGTTATAATTATAACCTTTTAACTATTTTTTAAACAATTGCCAAGATATCACTTTCTCTCATAATCAAATATTCTGCGCTATCTACCACAAGTTCGGTGCCTGCATATTTGCCAAATAACACGGTATCACCAACTTTAACGGTCATAGGTTCATCTTTTAATCCGTTGCCAATTGCTATCACAGTTCCTTTTTGTTGTTTTTCTTTTGCTGAATCTGGAATTATTAGTCCGGAAGCAGTTGTTTTTTCAGCCGGTAGAGGTTTTACTAAAACCCGGTCTGCTAATGGTTTAATATTAATTTTACTCATTTTTAATAGATTTTAAAAATTATTAATTCTTCGGATAAAGGTTCCAAAATTGTGCCAATTCAATAAAACTGACAAATGTGTTTTTTAGGGGATATTTATGAAAATAAAAATGCCAACGTGTCATTTACATTGGCATTTTTAATAATAATATTTTTGTAAAAACTATTTTACGGTATCTTGTACAGGTGCTGATGTTACAGGTGCAGTTTGAACTGGTGCATCCTGAACTTCACGGTTTTGAATAGTGTTTTCAATTTCTGAGCTTGTGTCAACAACATTTGCTTTAGGTGCAGCAAAGTTTGACAATAAAATTAAGGCAAGCAAAACGATTGAAAGTGTCCAAGTACTTTTATCTAAAAAGTTGGTTGTATTTTGAACGCCTCCTAAAGCTTGTGTTCCGCCACCGCCAAAAGAAGATGACAATCCTCCGCCTTTTGGATTTTGAACCATAATGATTAATATGAGCAAGAATGCTACGATCATAATCAGAACTAAAAATAATGTATACGTCATGACTTATTTTTTTGTAAATTTTTTATTGCTTTAATTCGGTCTGCAAAGAAACCACTTTTTTCTGGATATTTCAAAATTAAAATGCGATAAGCTTTGATGGCATTTTCATATTTTTTTTGTTCAAGATAAACCTTTGCCAACGTCTCAGTCATCAAACTTTCATTTTCTGTGGAACTGTCAGTAATTACGTCCAAACTTATGGCGTTTTTGTCAACAGGTTTTATTTTTGGGTTTAATTCAATAAACTTGTCTATTAAATTAAATTTCTCTTCAATTTTTTCAATTTTACGCGCTGGAATTTCTTCTCTTTCGATTGGTTTTTGTGCGATTAATTGCATCCATTCGTTAAATGAATGCGGCTCTGAACTTACAAATTGAAGCGGTTTTCCTATTTCCAGCACATCAGCTTCTTCATCAACTTCTTCATTTTGAACAGCAGTAGCTTCAGTTTCTATATTTTTATTAGAAAAGGCATCTGTAATTTTTTTATGAAGCGCTTTAACATCTTCAGCATCAACTACCTCAATTTCTTCTAAAACTTCAATCGCTATTTCTGATTTTGTAATAAATATAGGTGAAGTGATAAAATCAAAAAGCACTTTTCTGTCAATAGTATAAGCTGCTGTTTTTTTTAATGTTTGGCTGTATTTGAAACTGTTTGTTTTATTGAGCCCTTTTAACTGAATTGCCCTGGCCGACTGAAAATAAGGAAATTCAGAAATAACCTCATTCAACGCCTGCGTTTTTATAGCATCAATATTTTCGGGATATTGCAATAAATAGGTGAATTCAGCGCTGTTCATAATTTACCATTTTGCCACAGAAGCATTAAAAATATCTTGCGTGATTCGCTCAAGGATTTCATTAAAAGCATCGTCTAAAATACCGCCGGTTAATTGCGCGTTACCGTCATAATCATAATAGTGTGAAAATGAACGCTCAAAATTGTCTTCTTCAAGTTTGTTGTTGTAAAAGCGGACATTTACAGTTATTGTTAGTCTGTTTTGTGCAGCTGTTTGTTCCGCAGTCGCCGTCATTGGGTTAATTTTGTACCCTGTAATTTCGCCTTCAAACTGCAAATCTCCTCCCGATTTTACCAAACTTAAATTGGTTTGCTGTAAAAATAAATCCTGTAAACGAATAGTAAATTCCTGACTTAAAGTTGGTTCAACCAAAATGGCATTGTTGGGAAAATAGTCAATTTGAATCGTTTTTACGTCTGGCTGAATATTAGTTCCAGAAAATGAATAAATTCCACAGCTTTGAGTGGTAAAAATAAGCAGCAATACTATAAGGTAACTAATTTTTTTCATTCTACTTTTTTGATGTTGTTTAAGGCTCTGAAAATTAGTTTCAAAGTTAATATTTTAATTATAGATCGTAATGTTTTATTTTTCGATATAAAGTTCTTTCAGAAATTCCCAGTTCTTTTGCCGCCAGTTTTCGTTTGTTCTTGTTGCGATCTAAAGATTTTTTGATCAATTCAATTTCTTTGTCCTGAATAGACAAACTTTCATCGGCATCAATGGTTTCTTCAAAGTCGTAATTGTCAGATTCTTTATATTTTTCATTAATTCTTACCACTTCAACCTGATTTTCAGTTTCCGAATCTGAAACGTCTTCTTTGTATATTTTCTGAATTAATTTTTTGCTTTCCTCTTTCACTTTCTCAACACTGCCGCTTTGCATCAAATCGAGCGTTAATTTTTTTAAATCGTTAATGTCGTTTCGCATATCAAACAAAATCTTGTACATAATTTCTCTTTCTGATGAAAACTCACTGGTCGATTTTTTATTTTCTATTACCGAAGGTAAATTGGTGCCTTTTGCCGGTAAATATTGTAACAACCTTTCGGAGGAAATAGACCTGTTTTCTTCAACAACAGAAATTTCTTCAGCAATGTTGCGCAACTGGCGAATATTTCCCGGAAAACCGTAATTTTCCAACGCTTTTACCGCATTGTCGGAAAGTTTAACAGACGGCATTTTATATTTTTGGGCAAAATCTGCAGCAAATTTTCTAAACAACAAATGAATGTCGCCAACACGTTCCCGCAAAGGCGGTAAATTTATTTCAATAGTGCTTAACCGATAATATAAATCTTCTCTAAATTTTCCTTTATTAATGGCTTCCTGCATATTTAAATTGGTGGCGGCAACAATACGAACATTGGTTTTTTGGGTTTGCGACGAACCCACTTTTATAAACTCGCCATTTTCCAATACGCGTAACAACCTAACCTGCGTGGTTAAAGGCAATTCACCAACCTCATCTAAAAAAATAGTGCCACCGTCGGCAACTTCAAAATAACCACTGCGCGAAGCGATGGCTCCGGTAAACGAGCCTTTTTCATGGCCAAATAATTCACTGTCAATCGTTCCTTCCGGAATTGCGCCACAGTTAACAGCTATGTATTTGGCGTGTTTTCTGTGCGATAAATGATGGATTATTTTTGGAATACTTTCTTTACCAACGCCGCTTTCTCCGGTAACCAACACCGAAATATCAGTCGGTGCAACCCGAATTGCTTTTTCAATGGCGCGGTTTAAGTGCGGGTCGTTTCCAATAATTTCAAAACGTTGTTTTATGGCTTGCAATGATTCCATGAATTAAATTCTTTTTCCTATTAGCGTGGCAGATGTGCAATCTTCAATATAAACATTTACGAGATCTCCCAATTTTTCATCTCCTTTAGGGAAAACAATCACAGCATTTTGCGAATTTCTGCCTTTCCAATGGGAATCCGATTTTTTTGATGCGCCTTCAATCAATACTTCAACAGTTTGTCCGACAAATTTTTGGGTATGGTGCAAACTGTGTTTTTGTTGCAGCAAAATAATTTCTGCAAGTCGTCTTTTCTTAACATCAAAAGGAACATCATCGTCCATTTTTTTCTCGGCCAAAGTGCCCGGACGTTCAGAATAGGCAAACATAAATCCGAAATCATATTTTACATATTCCAACAAACTCAAGGTTTCTTGGTGTTCTTCTTCTGTTTCGCCGCAAAAACCTGTCATCATATCTTGTGACAAACCACAATCAGGAATAATTTTGCGAATATTGTCAATCAACGCAATATATTCTTCACGCGTATGCTGGCGATTCATTCTTTTTAAAACCGAAGTGCTGCCCGATTGAACCGGTAAATGAACATAATTGCAAATATTTTTATGTTTTGCCATCGTATAAATAACGTCCAAATTCATATCCTGCGGATTTGAGGTAGAAAAGCGAATCCTCATTTTCGGAAACGCTGATGCCACCATATCCAATAATTGTGAAAAGTCTACCGCCGTTGCTTGTGCAATTTCGGAGGCATTTTTAAAATCTTTTTTCAATCCGCCACCATACCAAAGGTAACTGTCAACATTTTGGCCTAAAAGGGTTATTTCTTTATAGTTTTTATCGCTTAATACCCTGATTTCTTCAATGATACTGTTGGGTTCACGGCTTCTTTCTCGTCCACGCGTAAATGGCACCACGCAAAATGTGCACATATTGTCGCAGCCTCTTGTGATGGAAACAAAAGCAGAAACACCGTTGCTGTTTAAGCGCACCGGCGAAACATCACCATAGGTTTCTTCTTTTGATAAAATGACATTTACGGCATCACGACCGGCATTTATTTCTTCCAATAAATTTGGTAAATCTCTGTATGCATCTGGCCCAACAACCAAATCAACAATTTTTTCTTCCTCTAAAAATTTGGCTTTCAAACGTTCGGCCATACAACCCAAAACACCCACTTTCATAGAAGGATTTATCTTTTTTACTGCATTGTATTTTTCCAAGCGTTTGCGAACAGTTTGCTCTGCTTTTTCTCTAATTGAGCAAGTATTTACCAAAACCAAGTCGGCTTCTTCCAATAAATGCGTGGTGTTATATCCTTGTTTCGAAAGAATGGAAGCGACTATTTCACTGTCGTTTAAGTTCATGGAACAGCCATAACTTTCTATATATAATTTTTTGAAATTTCCTTCAATTTGTTCAGTTAAAAGCGGTTGTCCCTGATTTTTTTCTACGATAATTTTTTCGTTCCCCATAAGTTTTTATTGGATGGCAAAGATATAACCATTTTTTTAAAAATATGACAGATTGGCAGAATTTTAACAACGAATTAAAGCTCAAAATATAGCGTTTTTTAAGGTTATTATTCATATTAAAAAAATTCTATATACTTTTGCAATCCAAAACCAGAATTATTTAAGGTGTTTTAATTGAAGCTGAAAATGAAATCAGGAAGGTTTTAAAATTATAATTAACAAATATGGCTAAAAATTTAGTAATCGTAGAATCACCGGCAAAAGCAAAAACCATTGAAAAATTTTTAGGAAAAGATTTTCAGGTTGAATCCAGTTTTGGACATATTGCCGATTTGCCTTCCAAAGAAATTGGGATTGATGTTGAAGGAAATTTTAGTCCTAAATATGTTGTTCCTACGGATAAAAAGGCGCTGGTAAAACGGTTGAAAGATTTGGCGAAAAATGCCGATATGGTTTGGCTGGCATCGGATGAGGATCGAGAAGGAGAAGCAATTGCCTGGCATTTATATGAGCAATTGAAACTAAAGGAAGCCAACACAAAACGCATTGTTTTTCACGAAATCACCAAAAAAGCCATTTTAAAAGCGGTAGAAAATCCAAGAAGTATTGATTACAATTTGGTAAATGCCCAACAAGCAAGACGTGTTTTAGACAGGTTGGTTGGTTATGAATTATCGCCTGTACTTTGGCGAAAAATTAAAGGAGGCTTATCGGCAGGGAGAGTACAATCTGTTGCTGTTCGGTTAATTGTAGATAGAGAACGCGAAATAAAAAGTTTTGTTCCTCAGGCTACTTATAAAGTGATTGCCCAGTTTATCACAGAGGAGGAAAAGAAATTCAAAGCATCATTACCAAAGAATTTCGACACAAAGAAAGAGGCCGCATCGTTTTTAAATTCGTGCATAAACGCCAAATTTAAAGTTGACGATTTACAGACAAAACCGGCCATAAAATCTCCTGCAGCACCATTCACCACATCAACATTGCAACAAGAAGCTTCCCGAAAATTGTATTTTCCAGTAGCCAAAACTATGATGATTGCGCAACGTTTATATGAAGCGGGATTGATCACTTATATGAGAACTGACAGTCTTAATTTATCGGAAGATGCAAAAATTGAGGCGCAAGAAGAAATTATTTCGTCTTACGGAAAAGAATACAGCAAACCAAGAAGTTTTCACACCAAAGATAAAGGCGCTCAGGAAGCTCACGAGGCCATTAGGCCAACAAACATGAGCCTGCAATCTGTTTCTGTAGATTATGATCAGGACAGATTGTATGATTTAATTTGGAAAAGAACCATTGCTTCACAAATGAGTGATGCACAATTGGAACGCACCAATGTGCGAATTACGAACACCAATAATAAGGAGGTTTTTACTGCAAACGGTGAAGTAATTAAATTTGAAGGATTTTTAAAAGTTTATTTGGAAGGAACTGACAATGAAGATGAAGAACAAGAAGGAATGTTGCCTAAATTATCCAAAGGTGAAGTGTTGGTCAATAAATCCATTACGGCAACCGAGCGTTACACAAGAGCGCCTTACCGTTATTCGGAAGCTGCACTTGTAAAAAGATTGGAAGAATTGGGAATTGGGCGTCCGTCAACCTATGCGCCAACAATTTCAACCATCCAAAAAAGAGAATATGTAGAGAAAGGAACGATTGAAGGTGAAGACAGAAGCTATACTGAGATTAAATTAAAAGGCGGCGAAGTCATTGAAAAAATGTTGACCGAAAAAGTAGGATCTGATAAAGGAAAATTGGTACCTACCGATATAGGAAATATTGTAAATGACTTTTTGGTGGAGAATTTCACCTATATTTTGGATTTTGGTTTTACCGCAAAAGTGGAATCGGAATTTGATGATATTGCTGAAGGAAAAGAAGATTGGATTAAAATGATCAAAGAATTTTATAAATCATTTCATCCAATGGTTGCAGATGTTGCCGAAAATGCAGACCGAGCAAAAGGTGAACGTTTATTGGGCGTAGATCCAGAAAGCGGCAAAAATGTTTATGCGCGTTTGGGAAGATTTGGCGTAATGGTTCAAATTGGAGAAGCGACAGATGAAGAAAAACCGAAATTTGCAAGTTTGCAGGGCGACCAAACATTGACTTCCATTACTTTTGAAGAAGCGATGGATTTGTTTAAACTTCCAAGAACAATTGGCGGTTATGAAGGAAAAGAAGCTGTGGTTGCAGTTGGGCGTTTTGGTCCGTATATAAAATATGACGAAATGTTTGTGGCCATTCCAAAAGATGAAAATCCGATGTCGGTCGACATTAACCGCGCAATTGAATTAATCCTTGAAAAACAAAAAGCCGATGCGCCGATTTGTGAATATGAAAATATTCCGGTGCAAAAAGGAGTTGGACGTTTCGGTCCGTTTTTGAAATGGGACGGACTTTATATCAACGTAAATAAAAAATACGATTTTGACAATTTATCCGAAAAAGATGTTGTTGAATTGATTGAAGAAAAAAAACGGAAAGATATAGAAAAAGTCATTCATCATTGGCCTGAAGAAGGAATTTCAGTTGAAAAAGCACGTTGGGGAAGATCAAATATTTTAAAGGGAAAAACAAAGATTGAATTATCAAAAACAGTGGATCCAAGTAAATTAACATTGCAAGATGTTAAAGATATTATTGAGAAAAACGCGCCCAAAAAGAAAACAACAAAAGGAAAAACGGCAAAAAAATAATATTTTTATTATATTGCCGTCGAAAAAGAAATCTTAGAACCCCTGAAAAATGAATTTCGATTACCTTAAACCTATTGATGATGAGTTATTGGAACAGGCAAAAATGCAATCCGATCAATCTTTTGGCCGCTGTATCGAAATTTATTCCGCACAAAATGGATTCCCAAATCTGGCAAATAAAAAAATAGCCATTTTTGGTGTTGAAGAAGGCCGCTCAGCTATTGGAAATCACGAAACTGGTTCCAGTTTGAATGAAATCAGAAAAGAACTTTACAAACTATTTCCAGGAAATTGGCCAATCAGCGTTGCCGACATTGGGAATATTCCTCAGGGAAATTCCATAGAAGACACTTATTTTGCGCTGGGAGAATTATTGGCATACCTTATAAAAAATAAAATAATTCCCATTATTATTGGTGGTGGACAGGATTTAACGTATTCAAATTATAGGGCTTATGACAAGTTAGAACAAACTGTTAATATTGTTTCTGTAGACAACAAATTTGATTTAGGCACCATTGAAGACGAGTTAACTTCTCAATCTTATTTAAGTAAGATTGTGATGAATCAGCCAAATAATTTATTTAATTTCAGCAATATTGGGTATCAAACCTATTTTAACTCCCAAAATGAAATTGATTTATTGGATGGTTTATTTTTTGAAGCTTATAGATTGGGCGAAGTTTCAACTGCAATCCAATTGGTTGAGCCAGTTTTACGCGATGCCGATATTGTGAGCATTGATTTGTCTTCAGTAAAAAATGCAGATGCTCCCGCCAACAAAAATTCGACTCCAAATGGTTTTACAGGAGCCGAAATTTGCGCCATTTCAAGGTATGCGGGCATTAGCGATAAAGTAACATCATTTGGTATTTATGAATATAATCCGAAATTAGACATTAAAAATCAAACTGCGCAGTTAATTTCACAAATGATTTGGTATTTTATTGAAGGTGTTAATTATAGAGCAAATGATTATCCCTTCGGCTTAAAGGACAATTACCAAAAATATATTGTACCTATTGAAAATGAAGTGCTGAATTTTTATAAAAGCAATAAAAGTGGTCGATGGTGGATGGAAATTAATTTAAATGAAAGTAATAAATTTAAAAGACATGCGTTAATACCTTGTGCATATCAAGATTATATAAGTGCAACCAATCAGGAAATTCCAGATAGGTGGCTAAAAACACTAAAAAAATTGGTGTAAAAAAAAAGTTGCGCAGCATACTAAAATAGATTTTTTTTTGTTTTAAACAGATAAATAAAAGATTGTTTTTTAACATAATTAGTAATACGTTTGCCTTAAAGGATTAAGAAAAAAAATATGAAGAAAATATCGTTGTATATTTTACTAGTCTTAGTTATATATAGTTGTGGATCTAGCGATCAAGGAGAATTAGTTGGCGTGAGATCAAGCGGTAAATGGCATTCCGAAAAACCATTTGGCATGACTTTAATACCTGGGGGATCATTCACGATGGGTAAACAAAGCGAAGATGTTGCGGGAGCTTTAAATTCACCAACCAGGACAGTAACGGTGCGACCATTTTATATGGATGAAACCGAAATCACCAATAGCGAATATAAAGAATTTGTGTTTTGGGTTCGTGATTCTATTGTACGAACTGAGTTGGCCCTATTTTCAGAATTGATGTCATCGGAAGGAGATATTGTTTTGGAAGATTATCAGTTTTTGGATATTGACACAACTGATATGTCTCCCTATCAAAAATACATGATGAAAACTTACGGTAGCCTTGGAGACATTAATTCTCCAACACAAGGTAAAATGTTAAATTGGGAAGAAGAAATCGTTTGGAATGTCAATGAATTTCCAAGTGAAGAATATGCCGAAGTGATGATTGATTCAATTTTAATGCCCATTGAAGATAGTTTTGAAGGCCGAAGAATGGTAAATCCAGCTAAATTAAAGTTTAAATATTCCTGGCTAGATCAGGAAGATGCCGGAAGAAAGCAAGGAAATAGACGAGATTTTATTAAAACAGAAGTTGTACCGGTATATCCTGACACTACAGTTTGGATTAAAGATTACAACTATTCTTACAATGATCCAATGCATCAGGATTATTTTTATCACCAAGCTTATAATGATTATCCTGTAGTTGGAGTTTCTTGGATGCAGACACAAGCTTTTTGCCGATGGAGAACTAAGAAAAAAAACGATTATTTAAGCACTAAGAAAAATCCAACTGTAATTCCACAATTTAGATTAGCGACTGAAGCCGAGTGGGAATATGCTGCCCGTGGTGGTCTTGAAAATGCAACTTATCCTTGGGGAGGACCATATACCACGAACGACAGAGGTTGTTTTTTAGCAAATTTTAAACCTGTAAGAGGTAATTATGCGGTTGACGGCGCTTTATATACAATGGAAGCAAATTCCTATTTCCCAAATGATTTTGGATTGTACAACATGGCGGGTAATGTTTCTGAATGGACAAATACCGCTTATAGCGAAGCATCATATTACATTGGTTCAACCATGAATCCGAATGTAGAAATTGATAAAAACAAAAGAAAAGTAATACGTGGAGGTTCTTGGAAAGATGTAGCCTATTTTTTAGAGGTAAGCACTCGGGATTATGAATATGCCGACTCTGCAAGAAGTTATATTGGTTTTAGGACAGTGCAAGATTTTCTTGGCACCAATATTAACGGAGAATAAAATCAACCAAAATTAAACTAACAAACAAAAAATCTTTATTATGGCACAATCAAAAAACAGAAAAAAATTATTTAATTACGCTTATGGTATTGGCGCATCTATTGTAATTTTAGGTGCATTGTTTAAAATTCAGCACTGGACCGGTGGTAGTGAAATGTTAACAATAGGAATGGTTGTGGAAGCAATTGTATTTTTTATCTCTGCTTTTGATTCTGTTGAAGAGGATTTGGACTGGACCTTAATTTATCCTGAATTGGCCGGTGGTGACAGACGTGAGAAAGAATCTGGACAAGCCAAAGAAGTGCAGGGAATGCTTTCACAAAAATTAGATGATATGCTTAGAGATGCAAAGCTTGATTCAGGTTTAATGCAAAGTTTAAGCGAAAGCATACAAAATTTTAAAGGAGCAGCCGAAAATATCGCTCCGGCAGTAAATTCTATTGCTGCAACCAATAAATACAGTGAACAAATGTTTTTGGCCGCCGCACAAATGGAATCTTTAAATAGCCTATATAAAGTTCAGGTGGAAAGCACAAGCAAGCAAGCAGAAATTAACTTGCAGGTTACAGAAAATGCAACTAGATTAAAAGAGCAAATGGAATCATTGGCCACAAACCTATCATCACTTAATGGTGTTTATGGCGGTATGTTATCAGCAATGTCAATTAAAAACTAATTAGTTGAGAAATAAATTAATTATTAACTTAAAAACTAATTGGTATGGCTTCAGGTAAATTATCACCAAGGCAGAAAATGATTAATGTCATGTACTTAGTTTTCATCTCTATGATTGCGATGCAAATGTCTAAGGAAGTACTTTCTGCGTTTGGATTTATGAATGAAAAACTTACAGAGAATAACACAACAGCCTCTGTAAAAAATACGGCTACTCT
Source organism: uncultured Lutibacter sp. (assembly GCA_964491495.1). Taxonomy (GTDB): domain Bacteria; phylum Bacteroidota; class Bacteroidia; order Flavobacteriales; family Flavobacteriaceae; genus Lutibacter. The sequence goes on from CAZBGP010000001.1 coordinate 50,537, forward strand.
CGAAAATTTGGCAACCAAGGCAGCAGAGCAGCCCGAAAAATACAGCGAACTTCATGCGAAAGCAATTGAAGTTGACAAACTTTCTTCAAAATTTAATGATTATTTAGAAGAAAAAAAGCAATTTTTTCTTTTAGGTCAAAAAGATCAGACCAATTATGAAGCAATGGACCAAACCAGCACTGTTGATGAACACTTTTTTAAAGGTGATAAATTCACAACTGAAGGTCAGGAATTTTTGGACCAAATAAATGGCTATAGAGATGCTATTATTAAAATTGTCGGAGAAAAAAGTCCTTTAGCCGCAACCATTAAAAATAGATTTGATACGTCTCCTCAAGATGCGAAAGGCGGCAAGCAGCTTTGGCTAAAAAACAGATATGAGGGATTTCCTTTAATTTCTACCATTACCAATTTAACCTCTATGCAAACCGATATCAGAACAACACAATCTGAGATTTTTGGAACGCTTTTGGGTGGACAATTGGAAAGCGATGTTTCTATGTCCAATTATAAAACAATATTAATTCCAGAAAAATCTGCTTTTTTCCAAGGTGAGAACTTTAAAGGAAAAATAGTTTTAGGACGTTATGATGCGTCTTTAAAACCGTCTGAAGTGGTAGTTAATGGAACTAATATTACAACTATTGTAGATGGCGGAGCTATTTTAGATTTTCCTGCCGGTGCAGTTGGTGAACGTGAAATAAAAGGAAAATTTGTTTTTATTGAAAACGGAAAACCTGTTGAAATTGAAATTAGCAGTTCCTACGCCGTTATTCCAAAACCAAACAGTGCTGTAATTTCTGCAGATAAAATGAATGTTGTTTATAGGGGAGTGCCAAACCCAATGACAATTTCAATTCCTGGAATACCAGATAATTTAGTGAATGCATCTGGTGCTGGATTGTCTAAAGCAGGAGGATCAGGTAAATATATTATGACACCGGGTACAGGAAGAGAAGTTAAAATAAATGTTACGGGAAAATTACCTAACGGACAATCGGTTAGTTCATCACAGGCTTTTAGGATTAAGGATATTCCTTCACCTAGCGGTGCCATAAGAAAACAATCTGGCTATGTTAAAATGCCTTCATCAAGTTTAGAGAATTCTACCGTTAGTGCAGAATTGCCTGATTTTGATTTTGACTTGGTGTTAAATACCTCAGGATTTACACTTAAAGTGCCTGGGCAATCTGCCGTGGTTGTTAGCGGAAATAAAATGAATGACGCAGCCAGAAAAGCAATTGCTAAAGCAAAAAGAGGTGATGTGATTACAATATTCGACATAAAATCGTCGTTATCAGGTAATAGCTCTTATAAAATAAAAGACGCTTCGGCAGTGAGTATTGAAATACAATAAAATAATTTTAAATGATGAATAAGAGAAATATTGGAATTTTTATTTTGGCATTTGTGCTGTTTAATACCATGTATGCGCAGTCAAATTTGTTGAATGCCAAAAAACCTTCTGATATTGGAAAAAAAACAGAAGCCCAAAAAGCCGTCGACAATGACAAGCCATTGACCTATGGATATATTGATGATAGAGATATTCTTTGGTCTAAAGTTGTATGGGAGTTCATTGATTTAAATGAGCGAATTAATATGCCATTTTATTATCCTGTAGATACCATGAATGTGTCATTGGATAGACGATCACTGTTTGACACCTTGTTAAAAGGTATAAAAAACGGAGATATCACAGAGATTTATGATGATTCCTATTTTACGGCTAAAATGACCAAAGCTGAAATTAACAGCAAGCTTTTTAGAATTGACACTACAGATGCAGGGTTTGATGAGATGAATGCCGGAAACCAAAATATTGATGAGTATGTTGATAAAATTAATTTAACTTCTCAAGATATTGAAGGATTTAAAATTAAAGGACTTTGGTATTTTGACAAACGTCAGGGTGAATTAAAATATCGCTTGGTAGCTTTGGCCCCGATTGCGCCAGATGTGCAAACTATGGGTAGAGAAGATATTGATATTTCTGAACAATTGGCATTGTTCTGGGTTTATTTTCCCGATGCACGCCAAGTGCTTCACAACGCAAAAGTTTTCAATCAAAAAAATTCAGCTTATCCAATTTCATATGACCATTTGTTGAATGCCAGAAGATTTAGTTCGATTATCTATAAAGAAGAAAATATTTATGGCGATCGAGATGTTGATCAATACGTCAAAGGAAATGCATTATTTCAAGTATTGGAATCTGATAAAATTAAAGATGATATCAGAAATAAAGAACTCAATATGTGGAATTATTAAAAAATTAATATCGAAATCTAAAAACTCCTGCAATTTGCGGGAGTTTTTGTTTTATAAAGTAACTTTACACGATGCAAGTAGATTATATTATTGTTGGTTTGGGATTGGGGGGATTGGCTTTTACCAAAGAATTGGAAAAAAATGAAAAATCATTTTTGGTTTTTGAAGACAATTCCCAAAATTCTTCTATTGTAGCAGGCGGCGTTTACAATCCGGTCGTATTAAAACGCTTCACGCCCGTTTGGAATGCAACGGAACAATTGCAAATCGCTTTGCCATTTTATAAAGAGCTTGAAATTCAATTCAATAAAAAGTACGATTATCCCTTAGACATTTATCGTGTATTTAAATCGGTTGAAGAACAAAATAATTGGTTTTCGGCCTGTGACAATCCAACACTTTCCAATTTTATGGATACCAAATTAATTAAGGAAAAGCACGAAGGAGTTTTATCCAATTTTGGTTATGGGAAATTATTAAATACCGGACGAATCGATACAAAATCGTTAATTGAAGATTATCGGAATTATTTATCGCAAAGAAAACTAATCAGGAATGAAAGTTTTCAATATGAAGCCTTAGAAATTTATGAAAACTGGGTTGAATATAAAGATGTAATGGCTTCAACAATTGTTTTTTGTGAGGGCTTCGGTTTAAAAAATAATCCTTTTTTTAATGAGTTGCCCATGCAGGAAGCCAAAGGTGAGTTAATTACCATTCATGCACCCAATTTAAATGTTGATTTTTTAATAAAAGCTGCTTTGTTTGTGTTTCCGCTTGGGGATAATTTGTACAAAGTGGGCGCCACTTTTAATTGGAAAGACAAAACGCAGCATCCAACGGAAGAAGGCAAAAACGAACTGACAACCAAATTGGAAACATTTATTATGGTTCCTTACACAATTGTGGAGCATGTTGCCGGGATTAGGCCAACGATTAAAGACAGAAGGCCTTTGGCGGGAAAACATCCAAACCATCCAAACTTGGCAGTTTTAAATGGCCTTGGAACGCGCGGTGTGATGATTGCACCAACCCTTGCAAAAGCACTTTATGATCATATAGAAAATGGAATTGCGTTGGATAAAGAAATTTCTATTGCGCGTTTTCTTTAGATTTAATGGCATTAGGATTGTATTTTACAAAAAGATTGATCCAGCCTATTCTTGAAAACCTTATTGTAAGTGGAGCTGTTAAAACCAAAGCAATCACAATCGGCACAAAACTTTCCACCAAACTAAAGTCAAAAAACAGGGTAACTATAACAAAAGTTGCGATTGAAATTCCAACAGTGAGCGTGTAGTTTATGTACATGGCACCATAATAAAAGGAGGGTTCCATCATGTATTTTAAGCCACATTTTGAGCACTTTTCATGCATTTGAAACGCTTTATGTAATTTTAACATATTCTTCTCTCTCATGAAATCCCCTTCGTGACATCGCGGACATTTGTTGAATAAAATGCTGTAAAGCTTACTTCCTTTTTTAAACATTTATTATTTTATTAGATTGAAATTCAGCCAATTATTAAATTAAAAACTTTAATTGAGTGCCAAATTTATTTGTAGTACTTTTGTACGATTTTTAAAACGCATACAAATTTACATTAAATTATAAACTATTAATGCTTAACGTACACAATTTATCGGTTTCTTTTGCCGGTTCCGATTTATTTTCAGGAGTAACTTTTAAATTAAATAAAGGTGACCGAATTGGATTAATCGGAAAAAATGGTGCTGGAAAATCGACTTTGCTAAAAGTTCTTTCTAAGGATATTGAAAATTCTGGCGGAACTATGGCTTTTGATAAAGAGGTGAGAATCGGATTTTTACGTCAGGATATTGATTTTGTTGAAGGAAGAACAATTTTGGATGAAGCTTATCAGGCTTTCCAAGAAATTAAGCAGCTGGAAGAAAAATTGGAAATTATCAACCATGAATTGGTGACAAGAACCGATTATGAAAGTGAATACTATCATGATTTAATGGTTAATTTAAATGAGTTTTCTCATCGATATGAATTGTTGGGCGGTTATAATTATCAAGGAAATACCGAAAAAATATTGCAGGGTTTGGGCTTCCAAAGAGAAGATTTCGACAAACTGACAGATACTTTTTCCGGAGGATGGAGAATGCGAATCGAATTGGCAAAGTTGCTTTTGCAGGAAAATGACATTTTATTGCTGGATGAGCCAACAAACCATTTGGATATAGAATCTATTATTTGGTTGGAAAATTTTCTGAAAGTTTATTCCGGAGCCATTGTTTTGGTTTCGCATGATAAAATGTTTTTAGACAATGTCACCAACCGAACCATAGAAATTTCTTTGGGCAAGATTTACGATTACAAAAAACCATATTCTCAGTTTTTGTTATTGCGCGGTGAAATAAAAGAAAAACAGTTACAGGCACAAAAAAATCAGGAAAAAGAAATTAAGGCTACACAAGTTTTAATAGATAAGTTTAGGGCAAAGGCCAACAAGGCAACGATGGCACAATCTTTAATAAAAAGATTGGATAAAGTGGAACGCATAGAAGTTGATGATGATGACAATGCGGTGATGAATGTGAAGTTTCAAATTTCCAAAGAACCTGGAAAAATTGTCATAGAAGCAGAAAATTTATCGAAAAGTTACGGCAAAAAACATGTGTTGGAAGATGTGGATCTGCTCATAGAAAGAAACAGCAAAATTGCTTTTGTTGGACAAAACGGACAAGGAAAATCGACGTTGGCAAAAATAATGGTGGGAGAAATTCCGCACGGCGGTCATTTAAAGTTGGGCCACAATGTGGAAATCGGCTATTTTGCCCAAAACCAGTCGGAGTATTTGGATGCTGAAAAAACAGTATTGGAAATCATGGAAGATGCCGCAACAGACACCAACCGATCTCGAGTTAGAGATATGTTGGGATCGTTTTTGTTTAGCGGTGATACAGTGGACAAAAAAGCAAAAATGTTGTCGGGAGGTGAAAGAAACAGATTGGCATTGTGCAAATTATTGCTGTCGCCATTCAATGTGTTGATTATGGATGAGCCTACAAATCACTTGGATATCGCTTCAAAAAATGTGTTAAAAATGGCACTTAAAAAGTTTGAAGGAACGTTGATTTTAGTTTCGCACGACAGGGATTTTTTACAAGGATTGGCTACAACTGTTTATGGTTTTAAAGACAAGGTAATTAAAGAATATTTGGGTGATATCGATTTTTTCCTTGAGCAACATCAGATAGAAAATTTACGTGAAGCTGAAAAAAGAACCGTGGTTGTGAAAAAAACAGAAACTTCCAAAAAAGAGGTTTCTCATTCTTCAAGAGAAGAAGACAAGGAACTTAAAAAGTTGAAAAACCAATTGTCGAAAATTGAAACGCAAATTGATAATTTGGAAAAGGAAATTTTGGAAATGGATGAAGCATTAGTGAAGGATTATGAGGCAACTTCTAGCAAAACCAATTTTTTCGAAAATTACAAGGCAAAAAAAAGCAAAGTGGAAAAGTTGATGGACGAATGGGCTGAAATTGAAGAAAAGACAGAAAATTGCTCTTAGAAAGTAAAAATAGCCGCATACAACAAATTCACTTTTCTGAAATTGAAAATAGTGGCGTTTCTCTTTTTATAAAACGCGAAGATGAATTGCATCCTTTTATTTCAGGAAACAAATACCGAAAATTAAAATACAATTTAGCGGAAGCTGCAAAGCAACAAAAATCAACCTTACTAACTTTTGGCGGTGCATATTCCAACCACATTGCCGCAACCGCCGCGGCTGGATTTGCCTATAATCTAAAAACCATCGGAATTATCAGAGGCGATGAATTGGCAAATAATTTGGCCGAAACAATTCAAAATAACCCAACCTTAAAATTTGCTTCAGAACGCAATATGCAGTTTGAATTTGTTTCCAGGGCAGATTACAGAGAAAAAACCACACCTGAATTCATTGAAAATCTTCAAGAAAAATTTGGCGACTTTTATTTGGTTCCAGAAGGTGGCACAAATAATTTTGCCGTAAAAGGCTGCGAAGAAATCTTGACAACGGAAGATGCAAAATACGATGTAATTTGTTGTGCAGTTGGCACAGGAGGAACAATATCCGGAATTATTAATTCGCTGAAAAGCTATCAAAAAGCAATCGGTTTTCCGGCGTTAAAAGGTGATTTTTTACAACATGAAATCGTCAAATACATACTAAAATCGGATAATTGGAGTTTATGTAATAATTATCATTTTGGTGGTTATGCAAAAGTTTCAGAAGAATTAATTACTTTTGTCAACAAATTTAAAAGTGAAACAAAAATCCCTTTAGATCCTGTTTATACAGGAAAAATGATGTTTGGCATCGTGGATTTGATCAAAAATGATTTTTTTGAAAAAGGAACCAAAATTTTGGCAATTCATACTGGTGGTTTACAAGGAATTGATGGGATGAATTTGTTATTAAAAAAGAAAAATTTGGCACAAATAGCATAAATATGAAGATAAAAGTTGTTTTAATTTGTTTGTTAACCATCAGTTTTTTATCAAGCTGTAACTTGAAAAAGCAGGTTGTTCGCACAAAACACAAAACACAGTCAACCGAAAAGAAGGTGGTATCTGCTCCATCCGAAAAAAGTAAGCCATCACAAAATGCAATTGATGTAAAACAATCCATCGCAACATCAACCATTGAGTATATCAATACATATAAAGATGAAGCGATGAAAGAAATGCGGGAATTTAAAATCCCCGCCAGTATTAAATTGGCGCAGGGAATTATTGAATCTTCCAGCGGTAACAGTGATTTAACCAAAAGATCGAATAACCACTTCGGCATAAAATGCCACAAAGGTTGGGAGGGTGATTCTACTTTGCACGATGACGATGAAAAAGGAGAATGTTTCAGGGTGTACAAAGATCCTTTAGTTTCTTACAGAGACCACTCCCTGTTTTTAACCACAAGAAGTCGTTATGCCAATTTATTTACTTTGAAAGATGGCGATTATGTTGGTTGGGCGCAAGGTTTAAGTGAAGCCGGTTATGCAACCGACAGGCGTTATCCTGCAAAATTAATTGGCTTAATTGAAAAATATGATTTACACAAATATGATGCGGAAGTATTAGGTATTCCGTTTAAAAAAGTAGAAAATATTAGTTTGGCCCAGCATATTGTTGCGAAAGGTGATACTTTGTACAACATCTCAAAAAGATATGGTTTAACCGTTGAAGAGCTTAAAAAAATTAATGCGCTTGCTAACAACGAGATCAGTATAGGACAAGAATTGAATATCACAAAATAAAATACTGAAAAGCATCGTTAACCTTTCGTTTATTCTTCTTCAATTCTAAAAATTAAATCGATGTTAAGATTTATCTACCAAATTAAAAATTGCAATTGCATACAAATAAAATCGCACAAAACGAAGCAGTCCAAAAAGCAGTACGCCTTTTAATGGATATTTAATAATCCCTGCGGCCAAGGTGGTAATAGAATAGGGTATTGGTAACAGTGCGCCTACAACAATTAAAAAGCCACCCCATTTTCTGATGTTTCTAATATGTTTGGCCATTTTCACTTCAAGATATACGTGAACTTTAGGTATTTTTGTTATGGCTACGCCAATGAAATAGGCGATGATTCCTCCAACATAAGATATTAATGCCAAAATTGATAAATATAACAGGGGAAAATCTGATTTACTTGCCCAGGCGATAAAAAGTTCGGGCGGAATTAATCCTAAAATTGATTCTGAAATTAAAAATACGCCCAAAACGCCCAAAGTAGGAAACGTATCAGTGATAATATTTAAAAGTGTATTAACATCAATTACAAAAAAGTGAATCGCTAAAATACCTCCAATGAATAGCAAAATTAATGGAATGGCTTTTAACATACTACTTCCCAAAAAACTATAAAAACCAGTATAGCCATAGTATTGATGCATCAACTTGATTTTTGATTTTTTTTGTTTTACTTGAGTGGAACTCATATAATTGTTTTTTATATTTTATAATTGGATGCAAATGTACTCTTTGTTATTCAAAATTTGAGATATCAATATGTTATTGTTACCTTAAATTTTTTAGTAAAGAATAGACTTTGTTTGATGATTTTATTTTTTAATCATTACTATAAATCTGATTGTATTTTAGTAAAGTAAAAAATTTACCCTTTGATAATCAGTGAATTGAAGCAATGTTGATAAATTGCAAACTTTAATAAAATTAATACCCATAAAAAAGAAATAATTCTGAATTATTAATTTTAGCGTATTTTTGCAAAATATGATGAATAAACTTTCAGATTGGTTGCCTACCACTAACAAAGAGGTGAAACTCAGAGGTTGGGATGAACTTGATGTAATATTATTTACAGGTGATGCCTATGTGGATCATCCTGCGTTTGGCGCAGCTGTGATTGGCCGTCTTTTGGAAAGTTATGGATTAAGAGTGGCAATTGTACCACAACCGAGTGTACACGATAATTTGCAGGATTTCACCAAATTGGGTGCGCCAAAATTGTTTTTTGCAGTTACCGGCGGTTGCATGGATCCGATGGTAAGCAATTACACCGCCAGCAAAAGAAAGCGCGACAATGATGCTTATACACCAAACGGCGATAAAGGTTTCAGGCCCGATTATGCAACTACCGTTTATTCAACTATTTTAAAGGAAAAGTTTCCTGAAGTTCCGGTTTTGATTGGCGGAATTGAGGCTTCACTTAGACGAGTTACCCATTATGATTATTGGAGTGACACTTTAAAGCCAACCATTTTAATCGATTCAAAAGCCGATTTGCTGGTTTATGGAATGGGCGAACAACCGTTGCACGAAATTGTTAATTTATTGAAGAAAGGCGTGCCTTTTTCAAGCATCAGAACGGTAAAACAAACTGCTTTTTTGGTTGATAAAAACGATGAAATTCCTAAAAATAAAAACTGGGAAGATGTAACCATCAATTCACATAAAATTTGTTTAAAGGATAAAAAATCCTATGCTGCAAATTTTAAAGTGATTGAACAGGAATCCAATAAATTGCACGCAAACCGTATTTTGCAAGAAGTGAACGATTATACGTTGGTGATAAATCCGCCTTATGAAACCATGACAGAAGCCGAAATTGACGCTTCTTTCGATTTGCCTTACACGCGCTTGCCGCATCCAAAATACAATTTACGCGGACCAATTCCCGCGTTTGAAATGATTAAATTTTCCATCAATATCCATCGTGGTTGTTTTGGCGGCTGCAGTTTTTGTACCATTTCGGCACATCAGGGGAAATTTATTGCCAGCAGAAGTCAGGAGTCTATTTTAAAAGAAGTGGACAAAGTTGCGAACATGCCCGATTTTAAAGGCTATTTGTCGGATATTGGCGGACCATCGGCAAATATGTACAAAATGAAAGGAAAAGTGCAGGAAATTTGCGACAGATGTGTTTCGCCTTCTTGTATTTCTCCTGTGATTTGTCATAATTTAGACACTTCACACAAACCCTTAACAGAACTTTACAAGGCAGTTGACAAACATCCGAAAGTAAAAAAATCATTTATAGGAAGCGGAATTCGACACGATTTGTTGGTGCCGGAATTCAACAAACTGGCCGATCCAAAAGAATTGGATGCGTATACAGAAGAAGTGATGACCAACCATGTTTCCGGCCGATTGAAAGTGGCACCGGAACATACATCAGACAATGTGTTGAAATTGATGCGAAAACCTTCTTTCACATATTTCCATAAATTTAAAGAGCGTTTTGACGCCATCAATATTCGTAAAAAACTTAATCTGCAACTGATTCCATATTTTATTTCCAGTCATCCGGCTTGTGAATTGGAAGATATGGCAAATTTGGCCGCAGAAACTAAAGATATGGGCTTTCAATTAGAACAGGTTCAGGGTTTTACGCCAACGCCAATGACAGTTGCTACAGTTATTTATTATAGCGGTTATCATCCTTATACGATGAAACCAACAAAAACACCAAGGACCAAACAGGAAAAAGACGAACAACACCGATTTTTCTTTTGGTATAAAAAAGAAAATCAGCAATGGATCAGAAATACCCTCACAAAAGTTGGCCGAACAGACTTGTTACAAAAATTGTTACCTGAGAATAACAGCTGGCGAAAAAACAAAAATGCACCGGCCAAAAACACTTTTAATGACGCCGTTCCCTTTAAATCAGCAGAGAAAGGGAAATTTTTCAAAAAAAATAAAACAAAATAATTTGGCATTAGAAATTTAGGACTTTAATTTAATTCCTAAATTTGCTTTTACCTTAAACGATACAAATAATGAAAAAATTATTCTTATTTTTTTTATTGTTTTCAGCTTCTTTAATTGCCCAGAATAAAGTTAAAGTCGATTTAAGCAATCCAAATGCAACAATTTATACCCACTTATATTTTTTAAATTCCAATTCTTATGCGCCCCAAAAATCCGCTACTACAATTTATGGTTATGATGGCATCCAAGCACAGGAAATTGCAATCAAACTAAAGACAATCATGGATGCTAAAGGACTTAAAGTCGATTTTAGCAAAGTACCAACCGATAGCATATATTCAGATACCACAATTACCAAAAGTAGAAATCAATACCTTTTATTTCCAAACAAAATGCCTGAAATATATTTGGAAAAAATTGAAGACAATTGGTATTATTCCAAAGAAACTTCCGTTAAAGTTTTGGAAATTTATGATTTGATGTATCCTTGGTATTCTGAAAAATTACAGGAAATGATCCCTGAAGTAGGACACCGAAAACTCTTTAATGTTGAACTTTGGCAGTACTTTGGTTTGCTTATTTTGCTGATTATCAGTATCGGTTTGTTTTATGTGTTGCGAAAAATTGTTTATTTTATTTTAAATAAAATTCAGCATTTAATCATCAACATATCGAATGACGAGATTAAATCTTCTTTAAAAAAACTGACACGCCCGGTTGTTTTATTGATTTTAATGGCCTTTATCAAAAATACCTTGCCTTCTTTGGTGCTGCACATTGATGTTTACAACTTCCTGTTTTTAACAATAAATATTATGGTTATTGTTTTTTGGATTTATGTATTCATGAAATTGGTTTTGGTAATTATGAGTATTTATGCCAAATATGCTGAATCTACCGTTTCTAAATTAGATGACCAACTGGTGCCAGTGTTGAAAAATTTCTTAATGGGAATGGTCATATTTGGCGGATTACTTAAATTATTGACACTGTTTGGCGTTGATCCGGTTACCGTTATTGCAGGAGCTTCCATTGGTGGTATTGCAATTGCGTTGGCTTCACAGGATACGGTGAAAAACTTTATTGGAACCATTATGATTTTTGTCGATAAACCTTTTCATATTGGCGATTGGATTGAAGCAGGAACCGTAGTTGGGACCGTTGAAACGGTTGGTTTTAGATCAACAACAGTGAGAGCGGCCGATACCACAATTTTCCAGATTCCGAACAGCCAACTTTCAGAAATGGTGGTAAATAACAAAGGTTTGCGTTCTTTCCGTCGATACACCACAAATTTGGGTATTCGTTATGATACGCCTCCCGAACTTATTGAGGCTTTTGTACAAGGCATCAGAAGAATAATTGAATTGGATCCTGCAACCAGAACAGAAGAATATAATGTTGAATTTGCGGGTTTTGCCGATTCATCATTATCGATACTTTTAAATGTATATTTTGTGAATTTGGATTGGAACAGTGAGCAAACATCAAAACATAAATTGCATATGAAGATTTTGAAATTAGCGCATAATTTGGGCGTAGGTTTTGCATTTCCTTCATCAACTGTTATGATTGAACAATTTCCTGATAAACCGGTATTCGATATCAATTATAATATCGATGAAAATAGAATTCAGAAAATATTGGATGATATTAATAAAAATGAATAAAATGAAGAAAATCCTATTCATCCTTGTCGCAATCATGTTGTTTTCTTGCAAGGAAAACAACAACGCACGCAAACCCGTAAAACAAGTTACTGTAGTACAAAACTGGACAGATATGCAAAAGAAATTGAGTAAATATACCACTTTTAAGTTGACATCAGACTTAAGTGTTTTAACAGAAAATGAGCGCAAAATGTTGCCGATTCTGATAAAAGCAGCTGCGATAATGAATAAATTGTTTTGGTATGAAGCTTATGGAGAAAAAAACCAACTTTTAGACAGCATTTCAAATGAAGATACCAAAAAATTTATTGATATAAATTACGGGCCTTGGGACAGGCTAGAAGGAAATAAACCTTTTGTTGATGGCATTGGAAGCAAACCAGCGGGCGCTAATTTTTATCCGACCGATATGACAAAGTTGGAATTTGATGCGTTTACCGATGAATCCAAATTGAGTTTATACACTTTTGTCAGAAGAAATAAAGAGGGAAATCTTTTTACAATCCCTTATCATGTTCAGTTTAAAAATGAAGTGAGAGAAGTTGCCATTTTACTGTTGGAAGCTTCAAAATTAGCCGATGACGAAGGACTTAAAAATTATTTGGAATTGCGTGCACAAGCATTTTTGGACGATAAATATCAAGCTAGTGATTTGGCTTGGATGGATATGAAAACCAATACGCTTGATATTGTGATTGGCCCAATTGAAACTTATGAAGACCAACTTTTTGGCAATAAAGCTGCGCACGAGGCTTATGTGCTGATAAAAGATCAGGTTTGGAGTGAAAAATTAGCGCGTTTTGCCAGTTTTTTACCGGAATTGCAAACTGGACTTCCAGTTTCAGAAACTTACAAGAGTGAAATTCCCGGAACTGATTCCGATTTAAATGCTTATGATATAGTTTATTATGCTGGAGATTGTAATGCGGGCAGCAAAACAATCGCTATTAATTTGCCAAATGATGAAACGGTTCAATTGCAAAAAGGCACAAGAAGATTGCAGTTAAAAAATGCGATGCGCGCAAAATTCGATATCATCTTAAAACCAATTTCTGAAGTTTTAATTGATTCAAGCCAACAAAAATACATCACTTTCGATGCTTTTTTTGCCAACACGATGTTTCATGAAGTGGCGCACGGATTGGGTATCAAAAATACCATCAACAATAAAGGCTCCGTTAGAAATGCATTAAAAGAACAAGCTTCAGCCCTGGAAGAAGGAAAAGCTGATATTTTGGGTTTGTATATGGTGCAGCAATTGCATAAAAAAGGCGAATTGGAGGGCGATATGAAAGATTATATGACCACTTTTATGGCAGGTATTTTTCGCTCTGTGCGTTTCGGTGCTTCAAGTGCTCATGGAAAAGCAAATATGATTCGATTTAATTTCTTTAAGGAAAAGGGTGCTTTTACAAAAAATGAAAATGGCACTTTTAAAGTAAATTATGATAAAATGGAAGAGGCAATACGCCAGTTATCTTACTTAATTTTGACTTTACAGGGTAATGGTGATTATGATGGTGTTGTTAAATTGGTTGAAGAAAAAGGTATCATTTCTGCTGATTTACAGCGTGATTTGGACAAGTTGAGCAAAGCCAACATCCCTGTTGATGTTATTTTTGAGCAAGGGATTGAAGTTTTAGGATTGTGACGAAAAGCAGTTATTAAAATAAAAAAGGAGCCTTCAATTGAAGGCTCCTTTTATGAGTATTATATTCTTAATTAAGATTTCGGATCTAAAAATCCATCTACACGTTTGGCAATATCTTGTAAATGATATTTCGTATTCGTATTTGTTGTGGCTAGTGCAGCTCTTTGTGCTGCAGCTTTCACACGGTTTAATTCTCCACGAACAACAGCTACAATATCAGATTGATTTACCGTTACCGATGTAATTTTTACATAACTTGAATTTCTTCCGCTTGGTTTAACGTCTTTTGCAGTCATTAAAAAACCAAGTCTGTCAACATAAGCTCTTTGTAAATTTCTTCTGTACGTGTCAATATTTTTACCTGTGTTTAATTCAGACCAAATACCGCTTTGTAAATCATTTATCATCGAAATTAAAGTATAGGAATTGGTGCCATTTAAGGTTTCATTCTCAATCATTCTCATCATTCTTCCAAGGTCCAAAATATTGTTTAAAGTTCTTACTTGTGTAGCCCTAACTCTTTCAGTTACTCCGGAATATTCAGTTCTTCCAATAATATCTTTGTCAATTAACCAGGTAGGCGTTTCAAACAATTCTTTATTTACAAATTTTAAACATTCCTTTTGATGTGTTTTGTCAACATGTTTGTATACAGGGCCGGCTTGGTCAGAAGTTTTATAGGTTTCTTGAACACCTCCTAAATTTGAAGAAACATGGCCCATATATCTGTTGAATTGTGCAAGCACATGGCCATACATTGTTTCCAAATCATCATAATTTTTACCTTTTTCAGAAGTCCATTTTATAAGATTTGGCACTATTCGCTTTAAGTTAGCAATTCCATAAGCACTTGCTTTAATGGCATTATCACCTAAATCTTCGGTTTGGGAGCTTGGGTCCACAACTTCACCGGCTTGTTGTTGTCCAAAACGATATAATGGATCACCGCTATGTTTTAAAATCCAGCTATCCAATGTCTCTTTTTCATCTTCAGCAGTTTTTGCATCTAAAATAGGTCGGTAACCCCAACTCATGGCATATTTGTCATATACGCCAATGTTTGGCATTAACGCAACGCCTTCATCGCCAGGTTGTGCGATATAGTTAAAACGTGCATAGTCCATAATAGAAGGTGCAGTTCCATGCCTTTTGGTAAAAGCTGCAGAACGCAGTGAATCTACCGGATAAGAAGCACTGCTTCCCATATTGTGCGGCAATCCTAAAGTATGGCCAACTTCGTGAGAAGAAACGAATTTTATCAATTCACCCATAACTTCATCTTTAAATGCAGCTGTTTGTGCATCAGGATTTATAGCGGCTGTTTGTACAAAAAACCAACCTTGCAGTAAACTCATCACGTTGTGATACCAGTTAATGTCAGATTCTAAAATTTCTCCTGAGCGAGGATCGCTCACATGCGGGCCATTGGCATTTGGAATTGGAGAAGCTAAATACCGAACTACGGAATACCGAACATCTTCCGGGCTCCATTCTGGGTCTTCTTCTTTTGTAGGCGGATCTTTTG
>CAZBGP010000002.1:0-24474 GCA_964491495.1 uncultured Lutibacter sp.
CGTCTGTACTGCTCATACCAACCAAGCCAGATGGTTTTCCGTTGATTAAAATTCGTACGTTTTCACTGCCGCGCAAACTAACGTTTCCTTCAACATCTACAGAAACAGATGGTACATTGTCCAAAACATCACTTGCAGTTCCACCTTTTACGGTCATATCTTTACCAACGTTGTATATTTTTTTGTCCAATCTTATTTCAACAGTGCTTTTTTCGGCAATAATTTCAACTTCATTTAAGGTTTGGGCATCAACTTCTAAGGTAATTGTGCCTAAATCGGTATTGCCGGCTATTTCTTTTCTTTTGAATGTTTTTGTTTTAAATGAAATAAATTCGATGGAAATATCATAACCGCCGGTTATAATTTTGCCATCTAAAGATTTGATGACGATTGTGGCGTATTCTAAAGGTTGTTTGGTGTCATTGTCAACAACTTTTCCTGTTAACATAATTTTTTCAAGAGGATCTGTATTTGATGCAGATAAATTGAGCGTGAAAATGCTTAATATTAAAAGTAATATACTTTTTTTCATTTATGATTTGTTAATTAATTTATGGAACAAAGATACATGTTGCAACATTACTTTTATGTTAACTAGTGTTAACGATTGTGAAGGGAATTGGAACTCTTCAAGAATGAGTTATGAACGATTATATTTACTATAGATAACTAAATATCAGTAAATTATAAAATAAACAAATTAAATATATGAGAAAGTTTTTTTGAATTTCTAATAGTTTAAGAATGTTAAGGAACTCATAAAATTTACAAAATGGATTTTATGATCTCGGGCGGGCGGCCAATTACGGCTTTATTTTTATTTATAACGATTGGTCTTTCAATAAGTTTTGGATTTTTTACCATTGCCGTAATAATTTCTAAATCGGAAAGGTTTTTTCCTTTGAAGTTTTCTTTCCAAATAGATTCGTTTTTTCGAACCAAATCAATAGGAGGAATGCCCAATAATTTAATAATTTCAGTTAATTCGGTTGTTGAAAGCGGTGTTTCAAGATAATTGATGATTTCAAACGGCAATTTGGATTCCTGTAAAATAGCCAATCCTTCCCGGCTTTTTCCGCAACGCGGATTGTGGTAAATTTTCATCTGTAATATTTTATTTTTTATTGGTACAGATGCAGTTCGCCATTAATCACTCTACTGTGTATCAAAATTTGTTATGGCTCGTTTCATCAATTTAATTTGTCCAAAAATAACGATTAGTAATTTGGTTTCATTTCTTTTTTCTCAAAATCTATTTTTCTATCCTTTTTACTTTGGTTGAACCGGTAAGTAAAAGACAATAAAATTGTTCGGTATTTATTTTCTATCACACTTTTTGAAAAATAGTTTTTGCTAAATCGATTCCTGTCAGTTTTATTCGATTTAAAAATATCATCAACAGTTAAACTGATAGAAGCATCCTTATCAAACAAATCTTTATTGATGGCGGCACTTGCATAAGTATAGGCTTTTCTTGTGGAATAGGCTCCTTTGGAAATTAAAAAATGTTTGGCATTAATTTGAAAATCAAATGCTTTGGGTATTTTTAATTGTGTGAGTAAACTAAATGAGCCATTAAAACTTGCATGATTGTAATCTTTAATAATGGTTTCATTGGCTAAATTCACGATTTCATATGTTCCGGATTGGTCAAAATTGTAAAGATTTAAATTTCCTGTAAAGTTTAATATTTTAACAGGCATATAAGTTGTGGTTATATCAATGGCATAATAGTCAACTTTTCCCACATTTACAGGGGCAGTAATAATTTTATTCACCCCATTTATTTGTTGTCCGCTTTCATAAGTTAAGAGTTCCATGTAATCATTATATCTATTAAATATTAATGAAGGCGAAAATGTAAATTTACTAATGTAATACGTAAAACTTAAAGTTGTGGCATCAATATAAATAGGATTTAAGTCAGGATTACCTATATAAGAAGAAGTTTCACTAAATTTTTGTTCGTAGGGCTGCAATTCATAATAACCTGGTCTTTGAATTCCTCTTGAATAACTTAAAGTTAAATTGTGCGCATCGTCAAAATCGTAGGCAATTGCTGCGGAAGGAAAGATGTCGTTGTACTTTTTGTCTTGTTTTGTGTTGAGTGTTTGGTAATCAACGATTGCTTCTTCATATTCCCCTCTTAAACCGATTCCGTAGTACAATTTTTCACCTTGATTCTCAAAATCTAAAAATGCTGCGTGCACTTTATCCGAGTAATTTATAATTTTGGTTGTTGATCCTTTATAGGTAAATGGCACTTCGCCATTTTCATGATGATAACCCAAAGTAATGGTTCCAGTTTTATTTATTGGATTCGCAAATGAAACATCAAATATTTTATTTTTTAAGTTGTTTTCTTCAATAAAATTTTCATTTGTAAATGCCAAATTTGAATTGGCTGAATTGTTTGTGTATTTTTCTAAATCTGTTGAATATGTAAATGACGATTTTAATGTTTGTCCCTCTTTATTGAAGTTATGCTCAAAATCAACAATATACTCAATGATTTCGTCATCTAATTTTCTGAAATAATTTCGAGAATTATCAGATGTTTTTGTTTTAGCTGCGTTAAAAAAATCGGAAGTTGTTAATGTATGACTGTTGTTGTTGATGTTTGAATAGTTAATGCTTGTTGATAAAGTTGTTTTATCCGTAATATAAAAATCTGCGCCAAACGTGTTATAAAACACATCATCTTTGTTGTTATTTTCACTATGTTCATTTAAGAATGAGGTTGTCACATTGTTTGTAAAATACTCATTTTCGGAGTTGGCAATCAAAATCCTATTTCTGTGAAAGTAAGAAGTGTTTGTATAAAAATTTACTTTTTTTGATTTATAATTTACCGTTAACAATCCGCCATAATAATCTTTATAGCCCCCAGTTGCAGTTATGGAGGCGTTTAAACCTTCGTCTTTTCCTTTTTTAAGGATGATGTTTATAATTCCCAATGATGAGGCTTTGTATTTTGCGCCGGGATTTGCAATGACTTCAATTTTTTCAATTGAACCTGCCGGAATGGATTTTAAAGCTTCTGATTTGGTCATGGAAGATATTTTTCCATTGATCATCACCGTAACATTTCCTTGTCCTCTTAAAGTGATTTCTCCATCTGGGTCAACAGATACCGAGGGGATATTATTTAAAGCATCTGTCGCAGTGCTTCCGGCTGTGGAAATATCTTTACCCACATTATAAACAATTTTGTTGGGTTTTAGTTCCAGCGTTCTTTTTTCGCCTATTATTTCAACTTCATTAAGCATTTCCATGTCCAATTCCATTTCAATAACGCCCAAATTTAAATCTCTGGTGATTTCGGAAATGTTCAGATTTTTTGTTTCATAAGAAATAAATTCCACAGAAACGTTGTAGGTTTCTTTATCAACATCAATGGAAAAATTGCCCTTTTGGTTTGTGATACCTCCAAATTTTATATGATTGGAATCGATGCTCTTAAATATAATAGTGGCATCTTCCAACGGCTTTTTTGAAGCGGCATCAATTATTTTTCCAGTAATGGTATAAATTGGGGTGGTATTTTTTTGGCTAAAACTTAATATTGGGGTTAATATAATTAGCAATAATAATAGTTTCCTCATAGAAATTACTTAATTTAAAAATTCATAGCTTTTTTATTCGTTAAATTAACGAACAACATCGTTTTTCATAATCGTAAAAATACACATTATTGTTAATAAACAACGCTTTGACTAATGAAAATTACTAATTATTACGAAAGTTGCAGATTTAGTCATAAAAAATTAGAAGATGATTTTATATGATTTTAATTCATTCAACAGTTGCTGGGGAGATTTATAATGAATTCCATAGATTTTTAAAGCCATCGCAGCGATAACATTTTCTTCATTGTCATCAATAAATATCGCGTTTTCTGGGTTGATGGCAAATTTATCAACTATGAGATTATAAATTTCAGGATAAGGTTTTCGTATTTTTTCCTGTCCGGAAACCACCACGCCATCAAAATAATTAAAAAACGGAAACAATTCCAATGCCAGTTCCCATTTTTCAGCACTCCAGTTTGTAAGTGCATAAATTTTATAATTTCCTGAAGCTTTTAATTGTTTAAATAATTCTACATTTTCTTCAATAGGTCCAGAAAACATTTGGTGCCATTGCTTATAGTATAAACGAATTAACTCTTCGTGATCTGGAAATTCAGCGATTTTTAAAGTTTCCGCTTCTTCAATAGTTCTTCCGCCATCTTGTTCTGCGTTCCAAGCGCTTGTGCATACCTTGCTTAAAAACCATTGCACTTTTTTTTCATTGCCATTAAACACTTTTCTGTATAAATATTCCGGTTTCCAGTCTACAAGTACGCCTCCTAAATCGAAGATGATGGTGTCGATATTACATTTCATTTTTGGTCTCTTTTTGTCCGTTTTGCATTAAATATGCTTTAATAAAATCATCTAAATCACCATTCATCACCCCTTCAACGTTTGCGGTTTCGTGACCGGTTCTCACATCTTTAACCAATTTATAAGGATGGAAAACATAATTTCTTATTTGCGAACCAAATTCAATTTTTAGTTTGTTAGCTTCAATTTCACTGCGTTTTTCGCGTTGTTTTTGCAGTTCAATTTCATACAATTGCGATTTCAGCAATTGCATGGCTTTGGTTTTATTGTCGAGTTGCGATCGGGTTTCAGAATTTTCAATCATAATTCCCGAAGGTTTATGGCGCAAACGAACTGCCGTTTCCACTTTGTTCACATTTTGTCCGCCTGCACCGCTTGAACGCATGGTTTCCCAGGTAATATCAGCCGGATTGATATCGATTTCAATACTGTCATCTACAAGCGGATACACATATACCGATGCAAATGTGGTGTGGCGTTTGGCATTGCTGTCGAATGGCGATATCCGCACCATTCTGTGAACGCCATTTTCGCCTTTTAAATAACCAAAAGCATATTCGCCTTCAATTTCTATGGTAACGGTTTTAACTCCGGTAACATCGCCTTCCTGAAAATTTAGTTCTTTTACTTTGTACTTTTTATTTTCGCTCCACATCAAATACATCCGCATCAGCATTTGTGCCCAATCACAACTTTCCGTACCGCCCGCACCTGCGGTAATTTGCAGTACGGCACTTAAATTATCGCCTTCATCAGACAACATATTTTTAAATTCAAGATCTTCCACCTGCAGCATTAAAGTTTCATATTGTTGCTCAACTTCTTTATCGGTAACTTCGCCTTCAGTATAGAAATCCTGCAAAACAGTTAATTCATCAAAATTTGTTAGGATGGCATTAAAATCATCCACCCATTTTTTCTTGAATCGAAGGTTTCTCATGACAATTTCGGCTTCTTTCGGATTGTTCCAAAAAGAGGGATCTGCGGTTAACTCTTCCTCGTTTGAAATTTCAATGGTTTTTTTGTCGATTTCAAGATAAGTTTTTAACCTGCCAATGCGTTCCTGTAATTTATTGATATGTTCGTTTGTAATCATTATTTTATTTAGAACTACAAAAATACCTTTTCATTTTTAAACTTTGCAAATAAATTTGATTGGCTATATTTCAATCAAACTAATTATGGTATTTTTGGTTAAAATCTTTTTACTTCTGCAACAGTAGTAATTATGGATTTAATTAAAAATTAAACAATAATCTCAAACTTTAATCATGCAAATAAATTTAATAAGCGACACCGTTACCAAACCCACCAAAGGAATGTTAAAAGCCATGATGGAGGCTGAAGTTGGTGACGATGTTTTTAAAACCGACCCAACTGTTAATAAACTGCAAGCTAAAATTGCGAAAATGTTTGGCATGGAAGCCGCTTTGTTTTTTCCTTCGGGAACCATGGCAAACCAAACCGCGATTAAGCTTCACACGCAACCCGGCGACAGAATGTTTTGCGATAAATGGGCACACGTGTATAATTTTGAAGGCGGTGGTGCGGCATTTAACTCGGGCGTAACTTCGCATTTAATTGATGGCGAAAGAGGAATGTTTAAAGCAAAACAATTGTTTGATGCAGTTTCTGGCAGGGTAGATATTCATGTGCCCTGGGCAAGCCTGGTTGTTGTGGAAAACACCACCAATAAAGGTGGCGGCGCTTGTTGGGACTATGAAGAATTATTGAAAATAAAACAAATTTGTGTGGATCATAATTTGGCTTTTCATATGGATGGTGCACGTATATTTAACGCTTTGGTAGCTAAAAAAGAAACGCCTAAACAATATGGCGAAATATTCGATACCATATCGGTTTGCTTATCCAAAGGACTGGGCGCACCGATTGGCTCTGTGTTATTGGGATCTAAATTACATATTGAAAAGGCATTAAGAATTCGGAAATTATTTGGCGGTGCCATGCGCCAGGTAGGCTATTTGGCTGCTGCCGGTATTTATGCATTGGACAATCATATAGACCGTTTGACAATAGACCATACCCGCGCTAAAATCATTGGCGTGGCACTTCAAAATTGTAAATTGGTTAAATATGTGGAACCTATTGAAACCAATATCGTTATTTTTAACGTGATTGATTCCATCAATGAAGAAGATTTTGTGAACCGATTAAAAAAAGCAGGAATCTCCTTAATATCTATGGGACAAGGTAAATTACGCATGGTTACCCATTTGGATTTTACAGAAGAAATGCTTGAAATGGTGGTAAGTACATTAGAGAATATTTAATATTTTAACAATATGAAAGCAAGTAAATTTATCATTGTTTTGGCTTTTTTAGCCATCAGCACCAATGGGTTTTCACAATCCGAAATAGATAAAATATTGACCGAAATTGCTGTGGCACCTTCTGCGGAACGCATTGAAAAAGACATTGTGAAATTGGCCGGTTTTGGAACGCGACATACCTTGTCCGACACCATTTCCAAAACCAGGGGAATTGGCGCAGCGCGACGTTGGGTAAAAGTTGCTTTTGATGAAGTTTCCAAAAATTGCAATAATTGTTTGGAAGTAAGTTATTTGGGTGATTTGGTAAAAGCTGACGGAAGCAGAATTGTTACAGATACCAGAGTGGTGAATGTGATGGCAATTCAGCGCGGTACAACGTATCCAAATCGCTATGTAATTATGTCGGGCGATATTGATTCCCGCGTTTCAGATTCGAATAATTTCACATCAGATTCTCCCGGAGCAAATGACAATGCTTCAGGGTTGGCAGGGACTATTGAAGCTGCGCGTGTTTTAAGCAAGTATAAATTTCCTGTTTCCATTATTTATGTGGGCTTGTCAGGTGAAGAACAAGGCTTGTACGGCGGTAAGATTATGGCTAAATATGCAAAAGAAAAAAATTGGGACATTATCGCTGTTTTAAACAATGATATGATAGGCAATATTGAAGGAATTGATGGTGTTATTGACAATAGTACTTTCAGGATTTTTTCTGAAGCCATTTCTGTGCAAATTACTGAAAAAGAACGAAACAGCATGCGTTTTTATGGCGGTGAGGTGGACGGAACTTCCCGACAATTGGCGCGTTATGTGGCTAAATTGGCCGAACAATATATGACCAATTTAAAACCGATTATGATTTACAGACTCGACAGGTTTGGAAGGGGAGGCCATCACCGACCTTTTAATGATGAAGGTTTTACGGGCGTCAGAATTATGGAAACCCACGAAAATTACAACCGCCAACACCAAGATATTAGGGTTGAAAACGGCATAAAATATGGTGATGTGCTGGAAGGCGTAAATTTTGAGTATGCAGCAAAATTAACCGCAGTAAATTGCTTGACATTGGCTTCTTTGGCGGCAGCTCCGTTAGAACCTAAAAATGTGATGATTGCAGGAGCTGTGGAGCCATCAACCCGTTTAAAATGGGATGATGTTGCTGATAAAAATAGTATCGGTTATAAAATTTATTGGCGCGACACCACTTCACCACAATGGCAATACAGTCGATTTGTTGGCAAAACAACCGATTATACTTTGAATAATATTGTTATCGATAATTTCTTGTTTGGCGTGGTTAGTATAGGAGAAAATGGTGCCGAAAGTTTGGTTCAGTTTCCAAGAAAATTAATTCCTGCCGGGATGTAATTAGGTTTAAACAATTCCGACTTATTTAAAAATAGATTAAGGAATGAAAAAAGTATTCATAATATTTCTGGTTTTTGCAACAGCAAGCATTGATGCGCAATCCATACTAACAAAAAAAACAAAAATGTCAGATAAATTAGAAATCGCCACTTTGGCAAACGGTTGTTTTTGGTGTACTGAAGCTATTTTCCAAAGATTAAATGGGGTAGAAAAAGTAACATCGGGATATTCTGGAGGGAAAGTTAAAAATCCTAGCTACAATGAAGTTACTTCAGGAGAAACAGGGCACGCCGAGGTGATACAAATCCAATTTAATCCTTCAGTAATCAATTTTCAGGAAATTTTAGACGTGTTTTTTGCAACGCACGATCCAACAACTTTAAACAGACAGGGTTATGATGTTGGCACACAATACCGTTCTGCCATATTTTACCATTCAACAGCACAAAAAGATGTTTCCGAAGCATTTATCAAGGCTTTGACTGAAGCAAAAGTTTTTGAAAAAAAAATAGTGACGGAAGTCACTGCTTTTGATGCGTTTTATGAAGCAGAAGCCTATCATCAAAATTATTACAATAACAATAAAAATCAAGTTTATTGTGTGGCGGTCATCAATCCGAAATTGGATAAATTCATCAAAAAGTACAAAGATAAGTTAAAGAAGTAATTGTGGTTAACTAATTGTTATTTAACTAATTAATATGCATAAAAAGTATCAATTGCTTTTGTTGGGCATTCTCTTTGATGGGTTGGGAATGCTTTCTTTTGCAATTCCATTTATTGGAGAATTTTCGGATGTTATTTGGGCGCCTTTATCAGCTTTTCTAATTTACAAAATGTATGGCGGAACTTTGGGAAAAGGAGTGGGAATCATTTCTTTTATAGAAGAAATTGGTATTTTCGGAACCGATTTTTTGCCAACATTTACCTTAACGTGGATTTACAAATACCTCATCAAAAAGGAAAACTAATTAGGCTTCTTTATAAAATCGTTTAAAACCCATTCTCGACAATGTTTTTTTTGAAAAAGCAGAGAAGAATTTATATTGTCCGAAAAGAAAACCAACCAAAGGCAACGTGAATTGATAAATTAAAAATATCAACACAATTCTAATAGGCCAAAATAACCAGGGATTTGTGGTTTCGGAGTTTAAACCTATTAAATTGGTCAGCGGTTTTGCAATCCAGGCGGCAAAAGAGCCATTTATTGAAAAAACTATTATGATTAAGATAACTTGAAAATTAGAAGCTAGTTCCCAGCGCTGTTTTAATTTTTCCATTTATTTTTATTTCGGGTCAAAAGTACATTTATATTTTTAAATGAAAAATACAATTTATTCTCGCTCCATTTTTAAAAATAAATTATGCTTTTATCAATATTTTAATGAAACTTCAGATTTTATTTTTAAATTTTTTATAAAATATAATGACATAATTCTCGTTTTGATAATAAGTTTAAACAAAGAAATATTCAATAAAAAAATCTAAAAAAACAAAATTTATGAAGAAATTACTTTTTACGTCAGTATTTATAATCGGAACTTTTTTTTCGGCAAATGCGCAAGACATTGCTAGAAATGCATTAGGTGTGCGTTTGGGTGACAACGATGGTTTTGGCGGTGAAATATCTTATCAGCGCGAATTGGGTGAAATGACCCGATTAGAATTAGATTTGGGTTTTAGAAACAATAGTGATTCTGATGCGTTTAAATTAACAGGAATTTATCAATGGGTTTGGAATATTGATGGCGGATTTAATTGGTATGCCGGTTTTGGTGCAGGCATCGGGTCTTGGAATGACAATACTGATAAAGAGCACAATGATGGGTTATTTTTGAATGCCGACGGAAATATTGGTATTGAATATGATTTTGACATTCCATTGCTTATTTCATTGGATTTTAGGCCCGAATTTGGCTTGGTTGGTGATTATGGAAAAGATACCGATTTTGATATTGCCCTTTCTTTGCGCTATCAATTTTAACATAATTAATTCAAAAAAAAATGAAATGCGCCGCTTGGTGCATTTTTTTTGTTTGTCACCTAATTTTATTTACCTTTCCAAAAAATTTAAATCTCTTAAATGAAAAAACTGGCATTGCATTGGCAAATACTATTGGGAATGGTTATGGGTGTTTTGGTTGGATTAATAATGACACAATTTGAGGGTGGAAGCGACATTGTTAAGGATTGGATAAAACCTTTGGGAACTATTTTTATCAATTCATTAAAATTAATTGCAGTGCCATTAATTTTGGCTTCACTTATAAAAGGTGTGTCTGATTTAAAGGATATTTCAAAACTTTCTAAAATGGGCGGACGAACAATCGGTCTATATTTAATTACAACGGTAATTGCGGTTTCCATTGGGTTGGTTTTGGTAAACATCATTAAACCGGGAAATTCTATCTCTCTAGAAACACGCCAGAATTTGGTGCAAAATTATAGCGGTGATACGGATAAATTTAAAGATGAAGCTTTCAAACAAACAGAAAGCGGTCCTTTGCAGGCTTTGGTAGACATTGTACCTGAAAATGTTTTTGGTGCCGCTTCAGAAAATAAAAACATGCTTCAGGTGATATTTTTTGCCATATTTTTTGGGATTGGCTTAATTTTAATTCCTGAAAAAAAATCAAAACCTGTAAAAAAATTCTTTGATGGATTTAATGAAGTCATTTTAAAAATGATTGATTTAATTATGCTTGCGGCACCCTACGGCGTTTTTGCCTTGTTGGCAGCTTTGGTGGTTGAATCGCCAAGTATAGATTTATTTAAGGCCCTTATTTGGTACGCTTTTACCGTTATTTTAGGTTTGGCATTAATAATTGCTTTTTATATTTCGATAGTATGGATAATCACTAAAAAAACGCCCTCATACTTTTTTAAAGGAATTTCACCCGCGCAATTATTAGCTTTTTCAACAAGCAGCAGTGCGGCAACTTTACCGGTAACTATGGAAAGAGTGACCGAACATTTGGGTGTTGATGAAGAAGTGAGCAGCTTTGTGTTGCCTATTGGCGCCACTATAAATATGGACGGCACAAGTTTGTATCAGGCTGTGGCAGCGGTTTTTATTGCACAGGCTTTTGGGATGGAATTGTCTTTATCAGTGCAATTGGGGATTATTGTTACCGCAACATTGGCAAGCATTGGATCGGCAGCAGTGCCGGGTGCTGGAATGGTTATGTTGGTAATTGTTTTGGCACAAGCCGGAATTCCGGAAGCAGGTTTGGCATTAATTTTCGCTATAGACAGGCCCTTGGACATGTGCAGAACAACAATAAATGTTACAGGTGATGCTGTGGTTGCCATGATTGTTGCAAAATCACTGGGTAAACTTCATGATCCTGAGATAAAAAATTGGAATGATGATTATCAAAATGAATAAATAGTTGCGCATTTAATCTAAAAATCTATTTTTTAATTTTATGGAAGGAATTAGGCAACTATCTCTTTTTCCAAACCAGCGATAACGGTTTTTTGCAATAATATCGTAAACCCAGTCCCTAAAAAATTTCGGAACGATAATAAATGCGTAAAAAGCCTTATATCCGCCATCTAATCGTTTGGCGATTTTGAGCGCAGCCTTTGATTTATCATATACTTTTTGGCCTTCAACCAAAATTACGGTACCTCCATTTAAATTTTTCAAATTGAAATGTAACAATATTTCTTTTGCGGCGTCTGATTGAAATGAAGCAAATAAAAATTGTGCTTTTTTATCGTGTTTGATCACAAAATTTACCGATGCATTGCAAAGGTTGCAAACACCATCAAAAAGAATAATTGATTTATCTTCAAAATTGTCCATGAAGCAAAATTATTAATTTTAGATGAAAGATTCTTTTAACATATTATTAATAATCACACTTACTAACAATTTTTAAATTTGTTAAAACAATAACCAAATGATTAAGATTGAAAAACTTCATAAATCTTATCCAATAGGAAAAGATTCTCTGCACGTATTAAAGGGCTTGGATTTACATATTAAAGAAGGTGAATTTGTATCAATTATGGGGTCATCTGGTTCCGGGAAATCTACCTTATTAAATATTGTTGGTTTGTTGGACGGACATGATACCGGTAAATATTATTTGAACGGACAATTAATTGAAAATTTAGATGAGAAAAAAGCCGCAATTCTCAGAAATAAGTTTTTAGGTTTTGTATTTCAGTCGTTTAATTTAATTAATTATAAAAGTGCATTAGAAAATGTGGCTTTGCCATTGTATTATCAAGGGATGGCCAGAAAAGAGCGCAATAAGGTTGCGTTACAATATTTAGATAAAGTGGGTTTAAAAGACAGGGCAGAACATTTGCCGAGTGAACTTTCAGGAGGAGAAAAACAGCGAGTGGCAATTGCGCGCGCATTGGTTACCAATCCAAAAGTTATATTGGCCGATGAGCCAACAGGCGCACTTGATTCAACCACCACACATTCCGTAATGGAATTGCTGAAAGAAATTAATCGTGAAGGGATGACTGTTTTTGTAATTACCCACGAAGAAGATGTTGCAGCGGAAACCGACAGAATAGTTAGGTTGAAAGATGGTGTGATTATTAGTGATGAAAAAGTGATTAAAAAAGTAAACGTATAAATTATGTTCGATTTAGATCGTTGGCAAGAAATTTTTCAAACAATTCGCAAAAACAAACTGCGAACTATACTTTCTGGTTTTACCATTGCATTTGCCATTTTATTATTTACACTGTTATTTGGCATAGGAAACGGATTGAAACATACTTTTGAAAAACAATTTGCGGGAGATTCCCAAAATTCAATATATATAAGATCAGGAAATACCACAAAACCTTATAAAGGATTGCAAAGCGGAAGACAAATCCAATTCAGAAATGACGATTCTAAATTTATCAATGAAAAGTTTGAAAATGACATTCAGTTTTTCAGCCCAAATATTGAACGATTTGCCCAAGCATCATACAAAGGAGAGCAAAATCAATATACAGTAAGAGGCGTTTATCCTGATTATCTTCCACTAGAATCGGCTGTGATTGAAAACGGAAGATTTTTGAGTGTGCTGGACATCAAAAACAAAGGAAAAGTAATTGCCATAGGAAGATTGGTAGAAAAAGATTTGTTCGGAAATTTGTCGGCCTTGGGGAAAAATATTGTGCTCGATGGACTTTCTTACAAAGTGGTTGGTGTTTTTAGTGATCCGGGCGGTGATAACGATGAGCGTTTTATTTATGCACCTTTCACAACTTTGCAGGGAATTTATAAACCCAACGACGAGTTGGACAGATTTGGGTTAACCTTCAATCCGAAATTAAGCATCGATGAAGCCATTGCGTTTTCAAATATGTTGACGCAAGTGCTGAAAGAAAAACACAAAGTTGACCCGCGAGACCAATCGGCCATTCGGGTTCAGAATTACGCAGAAGGCGCCAAAAACGTACAACAATTTATGGGCGTTTTAAATATCATTATACTTTTTATAGGAATAGGAACTTTAATTGCAGGTGTTATCGGCATCAGCAATATTATGGTGTACATCGTAAAAGAACGCACCAAAGAATTGGGTATCAGAAAAGCATTGGGCGCAACGCCAAGTTCTATTATTGGGATGATAATGATGGAATCTATTTTTATCACTGCTTTGGCTGGTTACACAGGTTTATTAATTGGTGTATTTGCTTTAAAAGGATTGGGAGACAGTTTGGAAAAGTATTTTATTTTGAATCCGAGTGTGGAAACTTATGTGGTTGTTGGTGCAACAGTTGTGCTAATTATAGCAGGTACCATTGCAGGATATATTCCAGCAAAAAGAGCCGCAAGCATCAAACCAATAGTAGCATTAAACGACGAGTAATATGATAAAATTTTTATTTGACGTAGATACGTGGCAAGAAATTTACAGCAGCATTCGCAAAAATAAAACGCGAACTGCCATTACCATTATTGGTGTAATGTGGGGTATTTTTTTACTGGTTGTTTTATTGGGCGCCGCAAAAGGCGTTGAAAATAATTTCAATAAATTGTTTGGAAATTTTGCCACCAATAGCGTATTTGTTTGGGCACAGCAAACCAGCAAACCTTTTAAAGGTTTTCAGGAAGGTAAAGCGCTCACGCTTAAAATGGCTGATTTAGAGAGTATCAAAAAAGAAATTCCTGGGTTGGAATTTGTAGTGCCGCGACTTCAGGATCAAGCATTGGCCGTAAATGACTTTAAATCGGGAAGATTCGGAATATTTGGTGATTATCCGGAACTTGATGAGGTTCAGAAAATGGATATGGTTTATGGAAGGTTTATCAACCTTAACGATATTATTGAAAAGAAAAAAGTATGTGTTATTGAAGAAGAAATTTACAAACAGCTTTTCGACAAAGATGTTCAGCCTATAGGAACTTATATCAAAATAAACAACATCAATTACAAAGTTATCGGAATGTATAAAAAGGGCCAAATTGGCGGAGGCGGTCCGCAAGGAAATATCCATATTCCTTTTACCACATTTCAACAAGTATATAATAGAGGTGATGATGTTGGCTGGATGATGATTACAGGACAACCGGGATTTGACATTACACAAATAGAAGCAGATGTTAAGTTATTGCTTAAAAACCTGCATAAAGTGCACCCGGAAGATGAAAGGGCATTCGGTAGTTTTAATTTAGGAAAAGAAATTGCAAAAGTGACAGGATTCATAACAGGAATGCAGTTTTTAACTTGGTTTGTTGGAATTGCAACGTTGATTGCAGGCGTATTTGCCATTGGAAATATTCTGTTAATTACGGTTAAAGAAAGAACTAAAGAAATAGGAATCAGACGTGCATTGGGTGCGAAACCTTGGGAAATTAAGCGTCAAATCATTTTAGAATCGGTATTTCTGACAAGTGTTGCCGGAGCATTGGGAATCATTTCGGGAGGAATTGTTTTAATGATTATTGATGCAACATTAGGACAAGGAGAAGAAGCGGCTTTGTCAAATCCAACCGTTGATATTCCCGTAATATTAATTGCGGCATTAACCTTGGTGGTTTTAGGAACACTTATAGGGCTAATTCCTGCGCATACAGCCGTTAGTATCAGGCCAATAGAAGCATTAAGAGAAGAATAAATCAATTGATAATTAACAAATAATATAAATAAAGCTTTCAATTTTAATAAAACATAACATAAACTGAAAATCAATCACTAATGAAAAAAACTATAATTTTTGGAGCCATAGGCGTAGCACTTATCGCTGTTTTGGCTTGGTTTGGAGCAAAAAACAGCAAATCTCCCATTGAATATGAAACAGAAAAGGCTTTTATAACCAATATTGTCAGAAAAACGGTCGCTACGGGTAAAGTAATTCCTTTGGAAGAAGTAGAGATTAAACCAAAAGTTTCGGGAATTATAGATCGTATTTATGTGGTGGAAGGCGCAAAGGTTAAAGTTGGCGACTTAATTGCCACCATAAGAGTGGTGCCAAATGTACAATCCTTAAATAGTGCGCAAGGCAATGTGAGAACGGCTCAATTACGCTATAACAACACCAAAACTTTGTACGACAGAAACAAAGGCCTTTTTGAAAAAGGTGTCATCTCAAAACAAGATTTTGAAACTGCTGAATTGAATTTTAGCAATTCAAGAGCTGAATTAAACAATGCACAAAATAATTTAGATATTATTAAAAAGGGTTCAGCTGCCGGAATGGGAGAAACAGCGAATACCTATGTGAAAGCTGAAATTTCCGGGACTGTGTTGGAAATTCCGGTACGTATTGGAAATCAGGTGATTGAGAGTAATACTTTTAATGCAGGTACTACTATTGCAACCATTGCCGATATGACAAAAATGATTTTTGAAGGAAAAGTTGATGAGGCTGAAGTAGGGAAAATTAAAAACGGAACCGTATTGGAAGTTTCTTTGGGCGCTATTGAAAAGAAAAAATATCCAGCTAAATTAAACTTTATCGCTCCAAAAGGCACTGAAGAAAATGGTGCAGTTCAGTTTAAAATAAAAGGTGATGTTACTTTGGATGACGAATTCTTCGTACGTGCAGGCTATAGCGCAAATGCTGATATTGTGTTGGAAAAAAAGGACAGCGTACTTTCCATTAAAGAAGCTTTGTTGCAATTTGACAAAAAAACAGAAAAACCTTACGTAGAAATTAAAATTGGAGATCAAAAATTTGAAAAAAGAAATGTTGAGTTAGGTATTTCGGATGGTGTAAATGTTGAAATCATTAAAGGTGTTACCCTAAAAGATGAAATTAAAATATGGAATAAAACTTCCAAAAAGGAAGGTGAAGATAAAGATGAAGAAGAAAGTGACTAAAGATAAAATTTAATGTAAATTTTAAAAGCGTTTTAATTTAAATTAAAACGCTTTTTTTATATCTTTATCAAAATGCTTTTAACAGTATTTTTATATTGTTCTTTTGTTAAAACTTTATGATTTTTATCAGCGGAAAATTAAAAGAAAATTACGAATTTTAGCATATAATAATTTAAAACCAATTCGAAAATGGAAAGTCAGTTAGTATTCTTAAGTGATCTAAACTTCAACCTTGATGTTTGGAAAAGAGAGTTGAAGTTTCAAGAAAGTGAAATGGATTATTTTGAAGAAAAGTTAGAGCATATTGTGATGCGGAATCCCGGAATTGATGTTCTGGTTCAATTAGAAGGTTTTCAAAATAAGATAATCCGTGAACGCGAAGTAATGGGTCATTTAAGGCATAGAATTCGAATGAAACGAAGAGAATTGGCACATCAAGGTCATACTGAAAAAAATACTGATGTACAATTTCACGAAAAACAAGTGTTGTTAAAAGACGAAATGAAAACATTTGTAAATATGCATTATCAGCTTAAAGAAAAGATGATGGATTTCTTCCTGAAATATTTATAGAAAGTAACTGAAAAATAAACAAAAATAAATCGGAGTTATTGCTCCGATTTATTTTTGTTCAAAATATAGTTTTACGAATTAAATTCCGTGATTGTTTTTTTAATGATAGAAACGCAATCCAATAGTTGTTCTTCATTCATAACCAAAGGCGGCGCAAAACGAATAATATTGCCGTGAGTAGGTTTTGCCAGCAGTCCATTGTCACGCAATTTTAAACAAATATCCCAAGCCGTTGAACTGTCTTCAGTGTCATTAATCACAATGGCGTTTAACAAACCTTTACCGCGCACCAGTTTGATAAGCGTTTGTGTTTCTATAAATTTTTGCATTTCACTTCTGAAAAGTTTTCCCAATTTGTCGGAATTTTCTGCCAGTGCTTCTTCTTTAATCACTTTTAGTGCGGCAATGGCAACTGCAGCAGCCAAAGGATTTCCGCCAAAAGTTGATCCATGTTGTCCCGGTTTTATAACTTCCATAATGTGGTTATTCGCCAAAACTGCTGATACCGGATAAACGCCGCCACTCAATGCTTTTCCTAAAATTAAAATATCTGGTTTAACTTCGGGCGTTCCCGAGCAATTTTTATCGGCACAATCACAATTTCCGCAAGTTGCCAATAAGCGCCCGGTTCTGGCAATTCCTGTTTGCACTTCATCAGCAATAAATAAGACGCCGTGTTTTTCGCACAAAGCTTTTGCTTTTGCTAAATAATCTTCCGCAGGCACATACACGCCAGCTTCTCCTTGTATGGGCTCCACTAAAAATCCCGCAATATTTTTGCTCGATTTTAAGGCTTCTTCCAGCGCTTCAAGATTGTCATAATCAATTTTTATAAATCCTTCAGTAAAAGGCCCGAAGTTTTTGCGTGCATCTTCATCGTTTGAAAAAGAAATGATGGTGGTTGTTCGTCCATGAAAATTATTCTTGCAAACAATTATTTGCGCCTGATTTTCCGGAACTCCTTTTTTCTCATAAGCATATTTTCGGCAAATTTTAATCGCAGTTTCAACAGCTTCGGCGCCAGTATTCATAGGTAATACTTTATCGAAACCAAAAAACTCGGTCACGTATTTTTCATATTTGCCAAGCACATCATTAAAAAATGCCCTGGAAGTTAAGGTTAATTTACTCGCCTGTTCAGTTAAGGCGTTGATTATTTTTGGGTGACAATGTCCCTGATTAACAGCGGAATATGCCGATAAGAAATCGTAATACCGCTTGCCGTCCACATCCCAAACATACACACCTTCTCCTTTGGTTAAAACTACAGGTAAAGGGTGGTAATTATGTGCCCCGTAATTATTTTCTAAATCAATAGCTTGTTGTGATGAAATTTTTTCTGAAACCATCCTGGTGAAAAATTAAAATTTAAAATCCTCAATTCCTCCTTCAGGAGAGAAATCATCCTCATATTTTGTGCAAATTACAAAATATTTCAAACTTATAAATGGCCTTAAATGTTTATTTTAATTGTTAAAACTTCCTTTTGAAAAAGATTGCCAAAATATTACAAAGTTTGTCGTTAAAATTACATTCCTATTGAAATTAATTGAATAAATTTGCAATAACTTAAAACAAAATTTTAAAAAATGAAAAAATCGATATTGATATTAGGAGTGGTAGCTTTCTTTTTTGCGAGCTGTGGTGAAACAAAAAAAGAAGAAGTAAAACAAGAAGTTGAAGCACCTGTTGAAGAAGCAGCTGAAGAAAAAATTAAAACCTCGGATGATTATCTTGCTTTAGGGAAAGAATTATTCACCTCGAAAACATGCGTGACTTGTCACCAGCCAGATGCTAAAGTTATTGGACCATCCATAAAAGACATCAATAAAGTTTACGCTGAAAAAGGAGGAAACATTGTTGCTTTTTTGAAAGGTGAATCTCCTGCAATTGTTGATACAGATCCAGGTCAAGTTGCCATTATGAAAGCAAATTTAGATGGTTTTGTAAAAAACTTAACCAGTGAAGAACTTGCTGCATTGGCACTTTATATGAACAGTGTAAAATAAACAGGTTAAAATTATTAATTGAAAGCATCCCGAATTTTGGGATGCTTTTTTTATGCGAAAAATGGTACATTTGCATCATGGCAAGAAAAAACAAGCAATTTATTTTTGAAAATGTTGAAGTGATAGACGCGGGAGCTCAAGGCAAAGCAATTGCGAAGGCGCCAGACGGATGTGTTATATTTTTATCCAACGCAGTTCCGGGAGACATTGTCGATATAAAAACAGGAAAAAAGAGAAAAGCCTATTTTGAAGGCACAGCAATAAAATTTCATAAATACTCAGAAAAGCGTGCGCAACCTGTTTGCCAGCATTTTGAGTTTTGCGGCGGTTGTAAATGGCAGGATATGGCTTATGAACACCAATTAGCCTATAAGGAAAAGGAAGTCATAAATAATTTAAAACGCATAGGACATTTGGATTTGCCTGAACCAACACCAATTTTGGGCTGCGAAAAACAATATTTCTATCGAAATAAAATGGAGTTTTCTTTTTCAAACAGCCGCTGGCTTACGTTGGAAGAAATTAATTCTAAAGAAGAAATTGACAACAGAAACGCCTGCGGTTTTCACATTGCAGGAATGTGGGATAAGATTTTGGATATTGAAAAATGCCATTTGCAGGAAGATCCTTCCAATCAAATTAGAAATTTCATCAAGGAATTCGGCATAAAAAACGACATTGAATTTTACAATCCGCGGGAACAATCCGGACTTTTGCGTACTGTAATGATTCGTATTTCATCAACAGGAGAAATCATGGTGGTGATTCAGTTTTTGCAAGAAGCTACAAAAAAAAGGGAAGCTTTGTTGAATGCATTGATTCAGGAATTTCCGCAAATAACCTCGCTTCAGTATGTAATTAACGGGAAAGGAAACGACACTTTATACGACCAAGATATTATTTTATTTAGCGGAAGAGATCATATTTTTGAAGAAATGGAAGGCCTTAAATTTAAAATTGGAGCAAAATCATTTTATCAGACAAATTCTGCACAAGCCTATGAATTGTATAAAATTACGCGTGATTTTGCCAATTTAACAGGCAATGAAATTGTATACGATTTTTATACCGGCACTGGAACCATTGCGCAATTTGTGGCCAAAAATGCCAAAAAAGTAATTGGCGTGGAATCGGTTCCAGAAGCCATTGAAGATGCAAAAGAAAATGCAAAATTGAACAATATTGAGAATGTTGAATTTTTTGCCGGCGATATGAAAGATGTTTTTAACGACAGTTTTATAAAAAAACACGGACAACCAGATGTGGTAATTACCGATCCGCCGCGTGACGGAATGCATAAAAATGTGGTGGAAAAACTGTTGGAAATTTCGCCAAAACGCATTGTTTACGTAAGTTGTAATTCAGCAACACAAGCCCGTGACTTGTCGTTAATGAAAGAACAATACAACATTATTAAAATCCAGGCAGTTGATATGTTTCCGCAAACCCACCACGTGGAAAATGTTGTACTTTTGGAATTGAAATCAAATCAGTTATGAGAAAATATTTAATTTTGTTAGTCATCTTAAGTTTTACGCTTAGCAATTGTGAAAAGGATGATATTTGTATTGAAACCACCACACCAAAATTGATTGTAGTTTTTTACAATAACGATATTCCTGCCACAAAAAAAGCGGTTACTTCGTTAACGGTTTCGGCCGATAGCAATGTAAATATTTACGAAAACAAATCGATCGATTCCATCGCCATCCCTTTAGATTTAACTAAAAACAGCACGCTTTATAAATTTAAATCAGGCACAATAACTGATTCTATCAATTTTACATACGACAGAAGAGACGTATTTGTTTCTCGTTCTTGCGGCTATAAAACCATTTTTGAAAACTTGCAAATAGAAAGCAGAACCGCAAATTGGATAAAAAATGATACCCTAAAAAATACAATTATTGACAATGAGACAGCTACGCATCTTAATATTTTTCATTAGTTTTTTAGGGTTGGCAACTTTAAATGCCCAACAAAAAACCGATACCATAAAAACAAAGGAAAGTTATGGTTTGCGAATAGGAGTTGACTTTAGCAAACCTTTAATTTCGTTTTTGGAAGAGGGCACAAAAGGATTGGAATTGGTTGGTGATGTTCGTGTTTTAAATAATTATTACGCTGCCGTTGAATTGGGTTATGAAGATAAAATTTCGAAGGAAGATTATATGAATTATACCACAAAAGGTTCCTATATAAAAGCTGGTGTAAACTACAATGCTTATAAAAACTGGGTTGGGATGACCAACGAAATTTATGTTGGAATGCGTTATGGTTTTAGCATATTTAATCAAACATTGAACAGTTATACACCAAACGTTAAAGGAACTTATTTTATTCCGACCGAAGTTTTACCAAATACTGAATTTAAAGATTTATCGGCACATTGGGGTGAATTGGTTTTTGGAATGAAAGCAGAAACGCTTAAAAATTTATATTTGGGTTTTAGTTTTAGTTTCAAAAAAATGATCAGCACCAAAGAACCTGAAAATTTTAAAAATCTTTACGTTCCGGGTTTTAACCAGGTTTATTTAAACGATACCGGATTTGGAATGAATTATACCTTAAGTTACCTGATTCCAAT
Source organism: uncultured Lutibacter sp. (assembly GCA_964491495.1). Taxonomy (GTDB): domain Bacteria; phylum Bacteroidota; class Bacteroidia; order Flavobacteriales; family Flavobacteriaceae; genus Lutibacter. The sequence continues at coordinate 21,508 of CAZBGP010000002.1, forward strand.
TGTGAAAAAAGAAAAGTAATTTTTTATTATCTTAAAAATTTTAATCCTTTTTGACTTATGAAAAATATTCCAAGTGTAGATTTATCCGATTTTTTATCCGGAGACGCTGCAAGAAAACAAAAATTCATTAAAGAAATTGGTGAAGCTTATGAAGAAATTGGCTTTGTTGCGCTTCGCGGACATTTTTTGTCGGATGAATTGACCGAAAATTTATACAAAGAAGTTAAAAACTTTTTTGATTTGCCTGATGAAATTAAACAATCTTATGAAATTGAAGGAATTGGCGGACAAAGAGGTTATACTTCCTTCGGAAAAGAAAGCGCAAAAGGAAAAAAAGAAGGTGATTTAAAAGAGTTTTGGCATTTTGGACAAGAAGTTGTGAAAAACGAGGCTTTAAAAGCGGAATATCCAAAAAACGTTTTAGTGAAGGAAATTCCTAATTTCAATAATATTGGAATGGAATCCTATAAAATGCTTGAAAAAACAGCCATTTATGTTTTGCGTGCTTTGGCTTTGTATGTTGGTTTGGATGAAATGTATTTCGATAAATATGTGATTAACGGAAACAGCATTTTGCGCCCAATTTACTATCCGCCAATTGTTGGTGAACCAAAAGGTGCTGTGAGAGCGGCAGCGCACGGTGATATCAACTTAATAACACTGTTAATGGGTGCATCTTCGGCAGGATTAGAAGTTCAAAATAAAAAAGGCGATTGGATTCCCGTAACCTCTTTACCGGAACAATTGGTGGTGAATGTTGGGGATATGCTTGAAAGATTGACAAACAACAAATTGCGTTCAACCATTCATCGCGTTGTAAATCCGCCACGCGAAGACTGGGGAAAACCACGTTATTCCATCCCTTTTTTTACGCATCCTATAAGTGAAATGAAATTAAATTGCTTGCCCGAATGCATTGATGATTTGCGTCCGAAAGTGTATGATGATATTACGGCCGGAGATTTTTTAAATGAACGTTTAAGAGAATTAGGATTGATAAAATGATGACTAACAAAGTAGTTTCAGTTTTTACGTTTGGCTTGTTTCTTATTTTGGCAGGCGCTATTTCTAAGTTGTTTAATTGGCCTCAAGCAAATTTGGTAATGGCCATCGGACTCGTTTTTGAACTTTTGGCTGCCTTGCTATTTGCCTGGAAAAAGGTCAATAATAAATAATGTTTTCCTAATTTAGCCTATATTTTTTTAATAAAATATGAGTAAGAAAAAATTAAACAGTTTAGAAGATTTGGGTGGATTTGTTTTTTCCACAAATGACAACTTCGAATTTGAAAAAGCAGAAGAACAAGATTTGTTGCCGCCTAAAAAGCAGTTTTTGGATGCCAAATTTTCCAATAAAGGAAGAGGAGGGAAGACGGTTACCGTTATAACTGGTTTTGTGGGTGCTGAAGAGGATTTAAAAAATCTGGGAAAACTGCTTAAAACCAAATGCGGTGTTGGCGGAAGTGTAAAAGACAATGAAATTATCATTCAGGGAAATTATAGAGATAAAATAATGGAAATCCTTAAAAAAGAAGGATACAATATAAAACGCGTAGGCGGATAAATTATGAATAAAATAGCAGCCTCAGAATTAATTCTGAACCCCGATGGAAGTGTTTATCACTTAAATTTAAAACCCGAAAACATCGCCACAAACATTATTTTTGTTGGAGATCAAAACAGGGTGCCAAAAATAGCAGCACATTTTGAATCTATTGAATTTGAAACGCAAAAAAGAGAATTCAGAACAATTACCGGCACTTATAAAGGAACAAAAATCTCCGTAATATCAACAGGAATTGGCCCAGACAATATTGATATTGTAATGAATGAGCTTGATGCTTTAGTGAATATCGACTTAAATACACGTACCCTAAAAATAACGCATACCAAATTAAATATTATAAGAATAGGTACTTCAGGTTCTTTGCAAAGTGATATTCCTGTTGATAGTTTTGTACTGGCAACATATGGATTGGGTTTTGACGGGCTGCTTCATTCATACGATTGTGAGCATATTTTAGAAGCTGAAATGGAAGATGCTTTTATCAAACACACCAACTGGAGTCAACGAAAATCAAGACCATATCTGGTAAAAGGAAGTGAATTATTAATACAAAAATTGAAAAGCGACAAAGTTTTTATTGGTGTTACCGCAACAGCCGGCGGTTTTTACGGTCCGCAAGGCCGTGTGCTTCGTTTGGCGCTACAAGATCCTTCATTAAACAGCAAAATTGACAATTTTGAATTTGACGGCTATAAAGTGACAAACCTTGAAATGGAAACTTCTGCCATTTATGGTTTGGCTAAATTATTGGGACACGAAGCTTGTTCTATGAACGCTATAATTGCCAACAGAGCCAACGGTACTTTTAGCGAAGATCCTTACAAACCTGTTGAAGAATTAATTATTTATACCTTAAACAAATTAATTTCATAAAATAATTGTTATATTTCAACGTTTTTAAAATATTAATATCATACAAAGAATGAAAAAAATAGCTTTATATACCTTAGGAATTGCTTTTACAGGGATGTTGTTCAGTTCATGTAATGCTTCTAAAAGAGGTTGTGGATTAACAAGTGACGCCAATAAAATGGAACAAACTACTTCAACTAAAGCTATTGTTAAGGCTGAAGTTTAATGTCAATACCATATAATTAAATAGATTAAATCCGCTTTTAGTGGATTTTTCTTTTGATAAGCTATAGTATAATGATTAAATATTTGTAATACTTTCATTTTAGGCGAAAGTATGTATCTTTGCATCACTTTAAAAAATTAAGAAAATGGATAACGGATTATACGCAAAATTTAACACCTCAAAAGGTGAAATACTGGTAAGTTTAGAGTTTGAAAAAACGCCGGGCACAGTTGGTAACTTTGTTGCTTTGGCTGAAGGAAATTTGGAAAACAGTTCAAAACCTCAAGGAACGCCTTATTACAACGGATTGAAATTTCATAGGG
>CAZBGP010000002.1:24484-46399 GCA_964491495.1 uncultured Lutibacter sp.
ATTCAAGGAGGTTGCCCGTTGGGAACCGGAACCGGTTCGCCTGGGTACAGCTTTGCTGATGAATTTCATCCAGATTTAAAACATAACAAACCAGGAATTTTATCCATGGCAAATTCTGGTCCGGCTTCAAACGGAAGTCAGTTTTTTATTACGCATGTTGCAACGCCTTGGTTAGACAATAAACACACCGTTTTTGGTAAAGTTATTGAGGGACAAGAAGTTGTTGATACCATTAAGCAAAATGACTTGTTGGTATCTCTTGAAATTGTGAGAGTAGGTGAAGCAGCAGAAAAATTTAATGCGGTTGAAGCTTTTAGAACTTTTGAAGGTTCAAGATTAAAAATAGAAGAAGAAGCTAAAAAAGCAATGTCAGCTCAAATGGATAAGGTAGCTGCGGGTTATGACGAAACGCCAAGTGGGTTGCGTTATAAAATTTTACAGGAAGGTTTCGGTAAAAAAGCGACCAAAGGTTGTACGGTTTCTGTGCATTATAAAGGGCAGTTATTGGACGGAACTGTTTTTGATTCCTCTTATCCACGCAAACAACCAATCGATTTTGAATTGGGAGTAGGACAAGTTATTTCCGGTTGGGATGAGGGAATTCAATTATTAAAAGTAGGTGATAAAGCACGCTTTGTGATTCCTTCTGAATTGGCTTATGGAAGTCGTGGTGCCGGTGGCGTTATTCCTCCAGATGCCACTTTAATTTTTGATGTGGAATTGATGAACGTTTCATAAAATATTTTATATAAAAATTCAAAAAGCATTGATTTATTTCAATGCTTTTTTTTTAGTATTTTTGGGAGCGTAATGTCTGAAAACATATAATATTCAGCGTTTTAATTAAATTGCAATAACGTAACAGAACATTTAAATATGAAAACATTAAATCAATGGTTTGATGAGTATGCCGTAAGCCATCAAAACAAAACAAATCAAACGATTCATTTTATCTGCGTTCCCGCAATATTTTTTAGTATTGTTGGAATGTTAATGAGTATTCCTTCAACAGTTATTTCAGAAAATTTAAATATCAACAATCCGTTTTTAGAGAATTGGGCAGCGCCTGTTTTAGTTTTATTGCTTATTTTTTATATACGATTGTCGTTTTCAACTTTTGTAAGAATGTTAACATTTTCAATTTTATGTTTGATGGGAAATTATTTTTTATCACAGGTAAGCCTGCTATTTTACAGTTCGTTAGCCATTTTTGTAATCGCTTGGATTGGGCAGTTTTATGGACATAAATTGGAAGGTAAAAAACCGTCATTTTTTAAAGATTTACAATTTTTATTGATTGGACCCGCTTGGGTATTTGAAAAAATATTGAAAAAGAAGTAGCACTAATTTAGTTATGAAAAAGTTTTTGACTTTATTGTTGATTTTATTATTTAATTTTTTATCCGCCCAAGAAGCTGTGTATGAAATTTTGAATACCTCAATAAACTCTAAATTCGCCGAGTTTGGCATCACTTATTCGAGCAATAATTCCGTAATATTTGCTTCTTCAAAAAAAGATGATAGTGGCCGGCGGACTAACAATCGCCAACTTTCTTTAGAGTTGTATCACGGATTGATTACTGGAAATGGAGATATTATACAAACAGATAAATTTTCTTCTGAAATAAATAACAAATTTTTCGAATCGGATATTGCCTTTACGCCCGATTTCAAAACCATATATTTTACCTGGAATAATTTTTATAGTGCGTTAAAATCCAAAGATTCCGCAAAATGGAAAACGCTGTATATGTTTAAAGCTTCCATCAATCAAAATTTTGAAATTTCTGAGGTAATACCAATGCCTTTTAATAGCAAAGAATATTCTGTTAGAAGTCCTGCGGTGAGTAAAGACGGTAAAAAACTATATTTTGTATCGGATATGCCGGGTGGTTTTGGCGAATTGGATATTTATGTTGTTGAAATCAATAATGATGGGAATTATGGCGTTCCAAAAAACTTAGGTCCGAACGTTAATACAAAACAAACTGAATTTTTTCCTTATATAGACCAAAATAATACGCTTTATTTCTCTTCAAACGGTTATAAAGGATTAGGAGGACTTGATATTTTTAAAAGTGAATTTAAAAATGGCAATTTCCAGCAAGCGATTAATTTACCAGCTCCTTTTAATAGTAAATTTGATGATTTTGCGTGTGTTTTTGATAATGCTTCAAACTCAGGCTATTTTACTTCAAATCGCACCGGAGGCAAAGGAGATGTTGATATTTATGCATTTAAGTTGAAGGAACCAGAATGTGTTCAGACCATTACCATTTTGGCTTTAAGCGAATTTAATGATCAGCCTTTAGATCAGGTTGTTATTTCCTTATTTCAAAATGACAAGTTAATAGAGAAACAAATCATCAGCAAAGATTTTGGTTTTAAATTCAGTATTGATTGCAAGGAAACCTATAAAATTATAGCTGAAAAGGAAAATTATGAAACTACGGAATTAAGCATTATAACCGACGATAAAAATAAATCAGAAACCACCACAGCGCTTAAATTAAAGCCGATTGAATGTGTTCAATTGTTGAGTGGCATTGTTGTTAACAGCATTACCAATCTTCCAGTTAACCTTGTTTCAGTTTCATTGTTTCAAAATAATGTATTATTAGAGAAACAAATAGTTGGTATTGATTCAAGCTATAAATTTAAAATTACCTGTAAAGAAACCTACAAACTTGTTGCTGAAAAAGAAAATTATGAAACAGTTTCAATTATAATAACTTCCGATGGCAAAAATTATTTTGAAACTGCGAAACCTCTTAAATTAATACCTATAATTTGTTCACAATTACTTAGTGGAAACATTTTGGACAGCAAAACGAATTTGGCTTTAGACCAAGTTACCGTTTCGTTATTTCAAAACAATAAGTTGACAGAGAAACAAATCATCAGCAAAGGTTTGGAATTTAAATTCAATATTGATTGTAAGCAAACCTATAAAATTGTTGCTGAAAAGGAAAATTATGAACCTGTGGAATTAACAATTTCAACTGATGATAAAAATAAATCAGAAACCAAAAAATCGCTGAAATTAGCGCCGATTGAATGTGTTCAGTTGTTAAGTGGAAACATTTTGGACAGCAAAACGAATTTGGCTTTAGACCAAGTTACCGTTTCGTTATTTCAAAACAATAAGTTGACAGAGAAACAAATCATCAGCAAAGGTTTGGAATTTAAATTCAATATTGATTGTAAGCAAACCTATAAAATTGTTGCTGAAAAGGAAAATTATGAACCTGTGGAATTAACAATTTCAACTGATGATAAAAATAAATCAGAAACCAAAAAATCGCTGAAATTAACGCCGATTGAATGCAACCAATTGTTGAGCGGAAACATTTTGGACAGCAAAACAAATCTGCCAATTGATCAGGTTCAGGTTTCTCTTTTTCAAAACAACAAGCTGATTGAGAAACAAACAATCAGCAAAGGTTCGGGCTACAAATTCAGCATAAATTGCAAGGAAACCTATAAAATTATCGCTGAAAAGGAAAATTATGAAACTAAGGAATTAACAATTTCTATCGACGATAAAAACAAAACAGAAATCACCAAATCGTTGAAATTAACGCCGATTGAATGTGTTCAATTCATAAGCGGAACTGTTACGGACAGCGAAACCAATTTGCCGCTGCCAAATGCCATTGTCCATATTTACAGAGGAAAGGAATTAATGGCAAAAATAAGTTTAGATTCCGATGCAACTTTTAATTACAAATTATCGTGCGTTACGCAATACCGAATCAAGGTTTCGTTAAAAAATTATCACGATGCGGTTTCCATGGTTAAAACTTCAGATAAAAGAGATGAAGCTTTAAACATCAATTTGGCTATGGAATCTTCCGTTGAATTTGTTGAGGTCCGTGAGCAAAAAATGATTAAAACTAGGACTATTAATTTTGACTTGGATCAATCTTCAATCAGATTGGATGCAGCCATTGAGTTGAATAAGGTGATTGCTATTTTAATGAAGTATCCAAGCCTTAAAATTGAAATAAAATCGCATACAGACAGCAGAGCTCCAGCCGAATATAATATGAAACTTACAAACGACAGGGCAAAAAAAGTAATTGATTATATTATTTCAAACGGGATTGATTCGAGCCGGGTGTCGGGCAGGGGATATGGTGAAACCCAATTGTTAAATAATTGTGCAAAAGGTGTTAAATGCAGCGAAGCAGAGCACCAAATGAACAGAAGAACCGAATTTATCATTACCGACGAATAATTATGACCAAACCAGAAATTACTTTTGATGATTTTAATAAAGTTGATATCAGAATAGGAACTATAATTGAGGTTGTCGATTTTCCGAAAGCGAAAAAACCGGCATATCAGTTAACAATAGATTTTGGGGATTTGGGAATTAAAAAATCGAGTGCCCAAATTACCCAGTTATATGCCAAAGAGGATTTACTTCAAAAGCAAATATTGGCCATCGTAAATTTTAAAGATAAGCAAATTGCCAATTTTATAAGCGAATGTTTGGTGTTGGGCGTTGAAAATGATAAAAAGGAAATTGTGCTGTTGCAGTCTTCAAATCCTTCAATTAAAAAAGGAGAGCGGATTAATTAATTTCCTTATTTTTATCGTAGCCAAATAATTTTTGCGCTTTTATTATTTCTGGAATTTTTTCCGGAAGCATATTTTCCCAACCTTCTGATCCGTTTGAAATCATTTGCAACACTTTTTTGGCATAGATTTCCAATATATTTGGGTCATAATTTTCTAAATCAACCACTTTTCCGTTGAATTTGAAAAACTTGTACAATTCTTGCATTCGCGGATGCACTTTTAGGTTTTCACTCGTAATAATTTCTCCGGTTTTTATATCTTTCACTGGGTATAAATACACTTTTAAATCTTTATAAAATAATTTTCCAAAAGCTTCCAATATTCCACCGCTTAAATTTCGATAATATTTCTCGTCAAAAATTTGCACAAAATTAGAAACGCCCATCGCCAAACCAATCCGTTTTTTTGTGTATTCTGAAAAATATTCTACCAATTTAAAATATTCCTGAAAATTGGTAATCATCACTTTTTGACCTAATGCGCACAACAATTCTGCCCGGTCAAGAAAATCTCTTTCATCAATTTCTCCTTCCGAAATTAAATTTGAAAAGGTAATTTCAAAAATTACTTTGGTGTTTTCTGGAATAACCTTTTTTTCATTTTTAAAATGTTCTACTGCACATTTGTAGAGATCAATATTTAATTTAGTTACTGGCCTAAAACTGCCTCTTAAAACTAAAATATTGGCTTTATAAAGCTGTTCCGCAGGCAATAAATTATTCCCGTCATGACCAAACATTACCGCATTGGTCATCCCATTTTTAACCAATAACAAACTCATTAGGCGATTATCTACATAAGAAAAACGCGTTCCGGAGAAATTAATCATATCAATTTCCAATTGAAATGCATCTAAATTATCATACAATGATTTTAAGAGTTCTCTAGGATTGTCATTTAAATAATAAGCGCCATAAATAAGATTTACGCCTAACGCCCCCATCGTTTTTTGCTGCAACTTGGCATCAATTTCTTTAAATCGAACGTGTAAAATTATTTCATTATAGGGCTCCAAAGGATCGAGTTGAAATTTAAGCCCAACCCAGCCATGTCCTTTAAATTTTTTTGCAAAATCAATCGTAGTCACTGTATTTGCAAATGTGAAAAACATTTTTTGAGAATGATGTTTTCTAATTAACCGATCTTCAAGAAGCTTAATTTCATAACCAAGCATTTTTTTTAACCGTATTTCCGTAACATATCTATTGTCATCTTCCACACCATAAATAGCATCTGAGAAATCTTTATCGTACGCACTCATCGCTTTTGCAATAGTTCCTGAAGCACCACCTACCCTAAAAAAATTACGAACTGTTTCTTGTCCGGCACCAATTTCTGCAAAGGTGCCATAAATGCTCTTGTTTAAATTTATTTTTAAGGCTTTTAATTCGATGGAAGGTACTGTGGAGATGTTAATGTCACCTTTTAATTTTAAAGTCATTTTTGATTTTTAATTAGAACAAAAATACAAAATTAGTTACTTAATTATTCCAATATTAAAAAAGAGGCTTAAGTTTAAACTTCAGCCTCTTTTAAACATAAGTTTATAAAATTAATTACATATTTTTAAGTTCACTTACCAATTCGGTTAAAGCAGCTTTTGCATCTCCAAAAAGCATGGAAGTTTTCTGATTGTAAAATAATTCATTTTCAATACCGGCATAACCAGCATTCATACTTCGCTTATTCACGATAATATTTTTGGCGTTTTCCACATTTAAAATTGGCATGCCGTAAATTGGACTTGATGGATCGGTATGTGCGGCCGGATTTACAACGTCATTGGCGCCAACAACCAATACAACATCAGTGTTAGGAAATTGAGGGTTTATATCGTCCATTTCCACTAATTTATCATAAGACACATTGCTTTCTGCCAACAACACATTCATATGTCCGGGCATACGTCCGGCAACAGGATGAATGGCGTATTTCACATTAACTCCTTTTCTGGTCAATAGTTCTTCGAGTTCATGAATCACATGTTGCGCTTGGGCAACAGCCAAACCATAACCAGGAACAATCACTACGTTTGTTGAGTAATTCAACATTACAGCGGCATCGCTGGCGCTTGTTTTTTTGATGGATCCTCCAGTTTTTCCAACAGTAGCCACTGCAACCTCACCGCTGCTTCCAAAAGCACCAAATACAACATTTGATAGTGATCTATTCATTGCCTTACACATGGCAAAAGTCAGAATTAATCCGGCGGAACCCACTAAAATACCACCGACCAACATTACCATATTGCCATATAAAATACCCGTAATTGCTGCAGCGATTCCAGTTAAGGAATTAAGTAGCGAAATCACTACCGGCATATCTGCGCCTCCAATTGGCGCTACAAACAAATAACCATAAATTAAAGAAGCCAACAGCAAAATATAAATTAATATCAAACTGTCAGTATTCATCATTACTATATAGGCTCCAAATGCAACAAGCGCCAAAAAGAGGATATTATTAATGAGATTGTAATTTGGAAGTCTGAGATCTTTCATAGAACCATCTAATTTTGCCCAGGCCACAATACTTCCCGTAAACGTGATACTTCCAATTATAATGGCCGATAAGATTGTTGTTACGATGGCAGATGAAGCTTTGTTGGCATCATCCACACCCACATTTTTGCTGAATTCAATTAATCCGATTAAAAGCGAGCTTCCTCCACCAAAACCGTTGAATAAGGATACCAATTCCGGCATTTTTGTCATTTTAACTTTCATCGCCATAAACCAGCCAATAATTGATCCTAAGGCAATAGCAGCTATAATAAGAGAATAGACAAGTACAGAAACCGTTTTGAATAAAGGCACAACTTCGCCTGTTTCCAATACTTTTTCCTGCAAAAACAACGTTCCGATGATAGCAAGAATCATACCTGCTCCGGAAATTAAATTTCCCTTTTTTGCGGTTGCAGGGTGACCTAACATTTTTAAACCGATTACAAATGTAATTGTTGCAATCAAATAGATAATACCTAATGCTATACTCATTATTTTTTCTTTTTAAACATTTGTAACATTCTGTCGGTTACGGCAAAACCACCGATCACATTTATAATTCCAAATACTACAGCAATAAATCCTAAAGCCAATGATAAATAATCTGTTGGATCTGCTTGCAGCATTACAATGATTGCACCCACAATTACAACGCCACTGAGCGCATTTGCTCCTGACATTAATGGGGTATGCAATACGGTTGGTACATTTTTTATCAATTCAACCCCAATAAAAATGGCCAATATGAGGATGTAGAATAATTCAAGATTATCGCTAAGAAATGCTATTAATTCATTCATGATTTATTTAGTTTTTAGTTTTTTCTAATTTTTCCTTCATGCACAATTAAAGTCCCGTCTGTAATTTCCTCTTCCAATTCCCACTTAAACTGATTGTTTGCAGTTAAATGGATTAAGAAATTATACATATTTTTAGCATACAATTCACTGGCATTTGTTGAAACGCTTACCGGAGCCATAGTTGATCCAATAATTTTAACGCCGTGTTTTACCACTGTTTTGTCCATTTCACTGATCTCAACATTACCGCCTTGTGCAGCAGCTAAATCAATAATCACCGCACCATTTTTCATTTGTTTTACCTGTTCTTCAGTAATCAAAACAGGTGCTTTTCGTCCTGGAACCATTGCTGTGGTAATCACCAAATCAGCTTCAAATAAAGATTTGTTAACGGCTTCTTTTTGTCGGCGCGCATAATCTTCAGAGGCTTCTTTGGCGTAACCGCCTTCAGATTGTTCCCCGGTATTGTCAACCGAAATAAATTTTGCGCCCAAAGATTCGGCTTGTTCTTTTGTTTCTGTTCTGATATCCGTAGCCATCACCACAGCACCCAAACGTTTTGCGGTAGCAATTGCCTGCAAACCTGCAACACCAATACCATAAATCAATACTTTTGAAGGAATGATTGTTCCTGCGGCAGTCATCATTAACGGAAATATTCTGGTCATTTCATTGGCGCCCACAATCACTGCTTTATAGCCGGCCAGGTTACTTTGTGAACTTAAAACATCCATATCCTGAGCCCTTGAAATACGTGGCATGGCATCCATTGAGAATGCGGTTGCGCCAGTTTCTGAAATTGCCTTGATTAATTCAGGATTTGACAGATAATACAATTGGCTCATCAAAATTTGGCCTTTTTGAACCAATTTTAAATCTTCATCCGTAAACGGATTAATTTTTATCAGCACATTGGATTCCTTAAAAATAGCATCGCTGCTTTTAATGGAAGCGCCCACAGCTTCATAATCTGAATTTTTAAATGACGAAGCCATTCCTGCATCTTCTTCAACCAAAAGCTCAAACCCTTTTTCAACGAGCAGTTTGGCAATATTTGGTGAAATCGCTACCCGATTTTCTCCTTTTTGTGTTTCTTTTAAAACGCCTATTTTCATGTATGTAAGGTTTTATTGTGTTTAAAATTATATGGAATAGTTAATTTATTCATTTGAAATAAAAATGGGAAGCTCATTAAAAAAAGAAAACCAGCCAATAAGCCAGTTTCATACTTTTTAAATTCAACATTAGCCGAAAGCATTAAAAAAATAACAGAAATTACAATAACAACGCTATAAAAACAACTTTGCGCCGATTGAAATTTCATCATTTTTTTAGCTTTTAAATATAAGTTGTAAAGGTACTGAAATATTCAATTATATAAATCGATAACAATTATAATTTTAACGAATTTTCCTTTTTTCTAAATTTATACTGATTATTATCACAATAATTACGCTTATTTTCTTAAAAATTGTTCTAATTTATGTTTTACTTCAATTAATATAAAAACAGGCGTAAAAATTTCACGTCAAGCTTTTTTATTTATGCTTAGGTGAGAAAATTAAAAGCTATGACAACCATTTAATAATGTTTGTCTAATTTTACTAACTATTGATGGATTAATTAAATATAAAACAGCGCACATTGCACATTAAAATCACTTTTTTAGGCACTGGAACATCTCAGGGAATTCCGGTTATTGCAAGCAAACATCCAGTTTGTTTATCGGTTGATGAGCGCGACAAACGATTGCGTGTTTCCATTTTGGTTGAATGGGAAAATTATACCTATGTGGTAGATTGCGGCCCGGATTTCAGGCAGCAGATGTTGCGCGCAAATGTCTCAAAAATTAACGGCGTTTTATTTACGCATATCCACTCTGACCATACGGCGGGATTGGATGATTTGCGGCCTTTTAGCGCCCAGCTTGGTGCGGTGCCCGTTTATGCGAAAAATGACGTTTTAATCAATTTGGCCAGGCGTTTTGATTATATTTTTAATGAGGAAGATAAATATATTGGTGCGCCCAGCGTTCAGCAAAATGAGATTACAAATGAGCCTTTTTTTATCCAAAATTTAAAGGTGATTCCTATAAATGTTAATCACGGCAACCTTGAAATCTTCGGATTTAGGTTTCATAATATTGCTTATTTAACTGATGTTAAAGCCATTTCAGCGGCAGAAAAATTAAAATTACAAAATTTGGACGTGCTCATCATCAATGCGCTCCGTCTCGAAACCCATCCCACGCATTTAAGTTTGGCGGAAGCAATAGAATTAAGCCAGGAATTAAAGGCAAAAAAAACTTATTTTACGCACATCAGCGTTCGGTTGGGATTTCATGCCGAAGTTGAAAGAACGCTTCCAAAAAATATGTTTTTGGCTTATGACGGGTTGGTTTTAGAAGCTTAACTCTCTAAAAAAATGCTTATTTGGGCGTTGCCGCTGAAAAAGCAGCCGGGTTTTTTGTTCCAAACTTTTTTCGCTGAAATAGCTTAAAAAGGTTTTCCACTTCAACCCCTAACGCGAATTTCATATACAATTCATCATTAAAATCGGTAAATAAAAACGGCTTCCATTTGATTGAAAACCTCTCATATTTCATGTTAAATTCTAATTATTTCAGGATTCCTTCAATTTGATTAAGGGTTTCTGTTGAAAACTCCAAATTGTCCAAAGCTTTTAAACTGTCCAGTAACTGTTCGGTTCTGCTGGCGCCAACCAATACCGAGGTGATTCGTTGGTCTTTTAACAACCATGCAATTGCCATTTGCGCCAAACTTTGTCCTCTTGATAAAGCAATTTCATTTAACTGCTTAACTTTTGAAATCAACGCTTCATCAATTTGAGCGGTTTTTAAATAACGTCCATCTTTTACGGCTCTTGAATCTTCAGGAAAACCTGTCAAATATTTATCGGTTAAAATTCCCTGTTTTAAAGGAGAAAAAGCGATGGCGCCAACACCTTCATTTTCCAAAACATCCAAAAGTCCGCCCTCAACCCATCTATCCAACATACTGTATCTCGGTTGGTGAATTAAACAAGGTGTTCTCAGTTCTTTCAATATTTTGGTTGCTTTTAAAGTCTCTTCCGCACTGTATTGTGAAATCCCAACATAAAGTGCTTTTCCCTGCCTGACAATATGATCTAGCGCACCCATTGTTTCTTCCATCGGCGTTTCCGGATCTGGTCGATGGTGGTAAAAAATATCTACATAATCTAGTCCCATTCTTTGCAGACTTTGGTCTAAACTTGAAATTAAATATTTTCTTGAGCCGAAATTCCCGTAAGGTCCGGGCCACATATCCCAGCCAGCTTTGGTGGAAATGATCAATTCATCTCTGTAAGGTTTAAAATCTTTTTTGAAAATTTCGCCAAAAGTTGATTCTGCAGAACCGTAAGGCGGACCGTAATTGTTTGCCAAATCGAAGTGGGTGATTCCGTTGTCAAAAGCGCATTTCAATAAATTTTCGGCATTTTTAAAGTCGTCCGTAAATCCGAAATTATGCCACAAACCCAAAGAAATTTCAGGAAGCAACAAGCCGCTTTTTCCGCAGCGCCTGTAATTCATTTTTTCATACCTGGTTTCTTTTGCCTGATATATTTTTTTGTCGGTGCCTCCAAATAGTTTGCCCATAATTATATTTTTTTATGTGAAATTTTTTTTGAAGATATCACTATTAAATTGATTAAAATTAAATTTTCATTTCATTTTTAGAAGCACTGCCGAAGTAAAACGAAAATAATAATAATAATAAAAATAAGCACAGTGCTTATGCAATCGCCACCTAATTTTTTTGCTCCGAAACCGGCAATTAATCCTTTGAATATGTTATTCATAAAATTGATTATTAGTTATTATTATATTTAGGGATAGCTTCAATATTTTAAGCAATTGCAGCAAATCGTTTAATCAAAAATCAATTTTAAAAGTTAAGTTTTATTACTGATTTAGAGTACAAAAATGGAGAATTCTGCAACCAAATTCTTCTTATTATTCGCCGATTAATGGTGTTCATTTTGTAATAACTAAAATCAACATTCTTTTTTTTCAACAACAACTGAAAAATATTTTTTAAGTCAATGTTTTTGGTGTCAATTTTAACTTTTGATGTCGTTTTAATCTGATTTTTATTTATCAAATCGTGTTTGCTCATCCAGTTTAATTTTTCAGCAATTTCAAAAGGCGATAATACAAAATCAACCAATCCTTCGGTAATCGCCTAATGTGGCATGCTTGTAAATTTGGTAGGATCGTCCTGAGTAAAAGTAATACCTCCGACTTCTTTTATTTCGCTTAACCCACGTGTGCCATCACTTGCGCTTCCCGAAAGCACAATGCCAATTACATTTTCCTTATGCGTATCAGTCAAGGAAGAAAACAGTACATGAATGGATAAATTAGAGGATTTATTTTGTGGACGCGGAATTAATTGTATATGTCCGTTAATAACTTCAATTTCTTTATTATAAGGGATTACATAAACATTGTTGGGTATTATTTTCTCGATATCATCAATGTCCTGTACTGTCATTTTAGTTTTCATAGACAACAGCGGCACAAGAAGGCTTTCATGGTCGGGACTTAAATGTTTGCACATAAATAAATGCCATACCGGTTTCGGGAGAAAGATTTTGTAAAAGTAGTGATACAGTTTCCAATCCTCCGGCAGATGCGCCAATAGCAACCACTGTGAATGAATTCTCTTTTTTTCTGATGAAGGAACAGGCTTATTTTTAGAAGCTGTCTTTAGTTTTGGAGTTTTCTTCGCTATTTTAAAGCTAGATTTGGCGGCGGTTTCTTTTTTGGAAACAACCTTTTTTTATCTGTTTGCGGTGTAGACTCTATTTTTAAAGCTATTTTTTACGAAGGTTCTTTAAGCTTCGTTGTTATATCAAAATCAATTTTGGCTGATTTAATGCCATTTGTTCAATTTGAAAATTGCAGTCAATCTTTTAACTTGCTTATAATGTATAAGGGCTATACATAAGTTGCATGAAAACGCAGCAGGAGCTATATAGTCTTTGTTTTTTTGATTAGTTAATGGAATTGGTAAAGGTGGTGGGTTTTGGAATTGCAATAAAATAAACTATAACAAATAATGTTAAGGTTGCTGTTGATAAGAGTGCAACTGTCGCCCCAAATTGAAACCAGAGTAGTCCGGTAAGCGAACTTGCCAACATCTTACAAATGCTTTGCAAGCCCGAAAATGTTCCGATAGCAGTTGCCGTGTCTTTTTTGTCGGTGATGTTAGAAATCCACGCTTTTGAAATACCTTCCGTCGCAGAGGCATAAATACCGTAAAGAAAAAATAATCCGAAGAAGAAATACAAGTTTGTGTTTACTGCCATCCCAAAATAGACAGCCGCAAAAAAGGCAAGACCGATGATGAAAATTGTTTTTAATCCAATTTTATCGGCAAGAATGCCGATAGGAAAAGCAAATAATGCATAAACAAGATTGTAAAAAATATAGATGCCAATAACCATAGAGTCATCTATTCCGGCTTGCTTTGCTTTCAGAATAAGGAAAACATCCGAGCTGTTGAAAAGAGTAAAAATTAGCAATCCAACGACCAATTTCCGATAGGCCGGGGGACTCATTTTCCAATATTTTAAGAAGGAGAAAAAAGGTGTGGAAACTTTGGTTTTATGTTCAATTACACGTTTGTCTTTTAAATAGAATGAAGCTAAAACCGCAAAAAGGCCGGGAATAAAAGCAATATAAAACAGCGTTTTATAATCTTCCGGATAGAAATACAAATAGAGCAACGCAAATGCCGGCCCCAAAACGGCACCAAAAGTATCCATGGCGCGGTGAAATCCAAAAACTTTTCCTTTTGTTTCCCGTGTTGCTTCATCTGAAAGTATAGCATCTCTTGCTCCTGTCCGAATTCCTTTTCCAAAGCGATCAATGGTTCTGGCAAAAAATATCCAGAAAGGAAAAATAAAAACAGCCATCATAGGTTTAGAAATGGCGCTAAAAGCATAACCAATTTGAACAAACGGAACACGTTTTCCTGAATTGTCCGAAAGTTTACCGAAATAGCCTTTACTCAATCCCGCAGTTGCTTCGGCTACACCTTCAAGAACTCCGATGAGCACAATGGAAAATCCGATGGTCTTCAAATAAATTGGCATAATCGGATACAGCATTTCGCTTGCAGTGTCTGTCAACAAACTCACTATTGATAAAATCCAGACTGTTTTTGAGATGTATTTCAAAATTTGCGTTTGTTTATTTTTAGGAAAAAAGACTTGTGCAATTTCAAATGTATTAATTTTAAAAATAATATTTGCACAAATTTACCAAAACGCTTATTTCATTTTTTTTTAATTAAAATTGAATAGTTTTCTAGAGTAAAATTTTATATAAAGAAAAAAGTGATGTTAAGATAATTAAACTGCCTACAGCAATAGTCATTGCTTTTTGCGGTACTTTCTTGGTTACAAATGCCCCTAGTGGCGCCGCAATGACACCGCCAATAATTAAACCCAAAATTATTTGCCAACTTTGAATTCCTGTAAAATAAATTAAGATTCCTGCACTAAAAAAGGTCACAAAAAATTCAGCCGTGTTCACCGTTCCTATAATAATACTTGGCGTATTTCCTTGTCTGATTAGGTTTGAAGTGACAATTGGTCCCCAACCGCCACCGCCAATGGCATCTAAAAATCCGCCGATGGCGGCATAAAGAGAAGCGTTTTTTAGATTGCGTTTTGTGTTAACTTTCTTTTTGAAGGCTTTAAGTAAAATTAGGACTCCAAGAATAAGTAAATAGGCTGTTATATAAGGTTTAATAACATTACCGTCAATAACGGCACCCAATAAGAATGCACCTAAAGAAGCGGTGATAACTCCCGGAATGATTAGTTTTATGAATAACAATTTATCAAAATTACCAAACATAATGTGCGATAATCCAGAGACTCCGGTTGTAAAT
Organism: uncultured Lutibacter sp.; assembly: GCA_964491495.1. GTDB lineage: Bacteria > Bacteroidota > Bacteroidia > Flavobacteriales > Flavobacteriaceae > Lutibacter. Next base: position 39,320 of record CAZBGP010000002.1, read on the forward strand.
ACTTCGGCTGTATGCACTGCTGCAGATGCTAATTTTGGCGATAAGCCAAAACCCAGCAAAATAGAGTTGGAGGTTACGCCATAAGCCATTCCTAAAGCGCCGTCAACAATTTGTGCTAAAAAGCCCGCCAATAAAAACCACAAAAATGTTTCATCAAATAATAATTCTTTCTCTGTGGCTTCTGGTAAATACTTAATAAGAATTACAGAAATTAATGCAATTTTTAGAAATACGATGATAAAAGAGATGTATTTTAATTTTAATTTATCCATTAATTTGTCTGTTTATTTTATACGCATCTCTTTTAATTATTTAGGTGCAATTAGATTTTTATCATCAATGCAATCTTTTAAAGCTGTACAAATATATAAAACATACTAATCACACCAAATTAATATGATATAAAAATAAAAAAAATTAAAGTAGATCCAACTCAGTGATAGATTTGTTAAGTACTGGCAGCATTTCATTGCGTAACTGAAGGAATAATTTTCTTATTTTACAAGTGACTTCATCGGTGCATTCGTCACATTTTTCGTAAAAATTAGAGGAAACACAAGGAATTAAAGCAATAGGTCCATCAGCAATTCTAATAATGTCAGCTACCGTAATTTCACTTGGATCCTTTAAAAATTTATAACCACCTTCAGCACCGCGCACACTTTTTAAAATTTTATTTTGTCTTAATTCACGCAGAATATTTTCAAGAAATTTGTATGGTATATTTTCCTTTTCTGAAATAATTTTTGCTGAAATTGGTTTACCATCGCTATTCTCGTAAAGGTATAGCAGTGTTTTGATAGCATACTTGGCTCTTTTTGAAAGCATTACCGTTCTATTTTAAGTTGAAACTATTTCTTAATTCTTACAAATATAATGGATTAAATGCAACAGCATCAGGAAAAAGAAGTCTCTGCTAATTATCTTTTTTACCAAAATTATTAAATACAGGATTTTATCTAAATATAATAAGTCAACTTTCTAAGAAGCAAGTTATTTTGAAATCAGATGAAATTAAAATTGATGGATTGAAAGAAATTTCAATCCATAAAATAGGAATTCATATTTAGTAAATGTGTGAATAAAGTAAATTTTTTAGAAAATTATGTAACACTTCACCATAGTGGAAAGATCACATTTGTACTATAGAACCAACTTATGAAAAAATCGCTCATTTTATTAAATATTATTGTTATTTCCTTATTTTTTTCTTGCGATGGCAACGAGAAAGCTAAAACTAAAATTAAAAGAGGGCCAATAGTTAGGCTACAACCGAAATCCGTTTCTTATCAAATGATAAATGCAAAGGAATGGCTGTCGGTAAATATTAAGGATTCCAAAAAACTGCGGATTGCCGCTGCGGTAAACAGAATCGACAGGGAAAATTTTGCACAAATGGATTCTGTAATTTTACCTGTTGATATGACCGGTGATTTGGAATATTATCTTCCGTTTCCGCTAACTGTTTCTTACCTAAAAGACATCGACAAAATTATTTATTTTTCTTATCCGTCACAAACATTTGCCACGTATGAAAATGGAGAATTGATTTATACCGGTCTAACAAATATGGTCAGAAAGCAAGATCAAGCGCCAATCGGACTTTTTTATGCCAACTGGAAAGCTAAAGAAACCACCAGTACTTTTAATGACGAATGGTATTTGAGATGGAACTTTAATGTATAAAATCTGTTGGGAGTTGCATGGCATCAGTATAGTTTGCCGGGTTATCCAGCATCACATTCTTGTATGCGACTTCAGGAAAAAGATGCGCGTTTTCTATATGACTGGGCTGATCAATGGATTATGACCAGAAAAGACAACGTTTCAGTAAAAGGAACGCCAGTAATTATTTTTGGCAGTTACGATTTTGATGCATTAAAACCTTGGTTGCAGTTAATTGGAAATTCGAAAGCATTGGATATTACAGAAGATGAAATGGAAAATCAAACGGAGCCATTTTTAAAAAGCATTTTAGCCGAACAGAAAAACAGGGCTGCAAAAGGGTAAAGTTGGTTAATCGCAGAGTTTAAAAAATATAAAAGCAATTTTTAAAAATCTTATTTGGTGCCGGATTCTCAGTCCAGGATTCGCACCAAAGGATTTCATTTTAAATAATTTTTAGCCAATTAATCTGAGCGCTTCTTTTTTACTCAAATTGCTCAATGCGGTTTTATAGGTAAATTCTAAAACCCATATTGGATTAGTTTTACTGAATTCCCTTAAAATCCAACCAATGGCTTTGTTGATAAAAAATTCTTTTGAACCTAATAATGAATTGATTACAGAGCTTAATAAAACGGTGTCTAAATTTTCTTTGTATTTAAGTTGATACAGCAAAGCCGATCTCTGCAACCAAATATTATTTGAGTTAAGCCACTTTTTGATAGTTGCATTTATTTGTTCCGGATACTTTTTAAAATATTCGCCCATCAAGTTTGTTGCTATAAAATCAACGGTATCCCACCAGGATTTGTGCGTTACCATATATTCAAAAAGTTCGATGTCTTTTTTCTCAAATTGTTTTACATATTTAAAAGCAAGCTCCTGAGAAAAATACTGATAATCCCGCTGTGGTTTTTCCCAAAGCAATTTCACGATGTTGTCTAATTCATCCTTTTTAGGCAGAAATTCTTTGATAAAAAATGGTTTTTGAATTTCCCGCCTTTCGGTTGCTTTTATTCCATAAAACTCAAATTGATTTCGCATATATGCTTTTTGCTCCAACGCAATTTTCGGATTTGCATCTTGAGCAAATTCAATTTCTAAAGTATTTATGAATGCTTTCATTTTTGTTTTCAGGCTAAGAAATACGAGTGTATTTTAGTGAATTTATTACTTTCCGATACAGAAGTTCGCAAAAATATTTCCCAACAAATCTTCGGTGGTGACTTGGCCTGTTATCTCTCCCAAATGAAACAATGCCTGTCTGATGTCGATGGCAAATAAATCGGCGCTTATATTGTTGTCAATGCCTTTTTGTACTTCTTTAATGGCTTTTAAAGCATTGTTTAAGGCCTCAAAATGGCGTGAATTGCTCACTATGGTTTCGTTATTGCTTAAAGCGCCTTTGTTGGCCAAATGGGTTAGGGTGGAAGTGAGTTCGTGAATTCCGATTTTCTCTTTTGCAGATAAAAACAGGAGCGAAGCGTTTTGAAATGCTTCGGTTGTTTTTTCGATTAATTCGGCATCGGCAACATCCACTTTATTTGCAAGAATCAACAATTGTTTGTTCGGATAAATGTCTTTTATCTTTTTTATTTCTTCCATAATTCCTGAAAGGGAAAGTTGGTTGTTTTTAATTTTTTCCAAGTCGAAAACGTAAATAACCAGTTGCGCCTGTTCAATTTTTTCAAATGTTTTTTGAATACCTAAACTTTCAACTACGTCTTCCGTAGTTCTAATTCCCGCGGTATCTACAAAACGATACGCAACGCCGTCGATGGCTATTTCGTCTTCAATCGCGTCTCTTGTGGTTCCTGCAATATGACTTACAATGGCTTTTTCCTCATTTAGCAAGGCATTCAGCAACGTCGATTTTCCGACATTTGGTTCACCTACAATTGCAACTGGAATTCCGTTTTTCAATACATTTCCCAAAGCAAAAGAATCAATCAGCCGCTTCAACACCGAACTTATTTTTTCAACCAGTCTGTTAAATTCAGCCCTGTCGGCAAATTCAACATCTTCTTCAGAGAAATCGAGTTCCAGTTCAATCAAACTGGCAAAATTCAGCAATTGCTGACGCAGATTTTTAATTTCATTGCTAAATCCGCCGCGCATTTGTTGCAAAGCCACTTGGTGTGAGGCAGCAGAATTGGAAGATATTAAATCGGCAACCGCTTCGGCTTGGGTTAAATCCATTTTTCCGTTTAAAAAAGCACGCAATGTAAATTCGCCTGCATTGGCGTTTCGAACACCATTTTTAATAAATATCTGCAATATTTCCTGCTGAATATAAACAGAACCGTGACAGCTGATTTCCACCACATTTTCACCGGTATAGGAATGTGGATTCTTAAATACCGAAACCAAAACTTCATCGATAATCCTATTCCCATCAACGACATTTCCCAAATGAATGGTATGCGATTTTACCTTGTTCAACTCCTTTTTTCCGAATTTGGAAACAAAAAACTTATTTACAATTTCAATCGATTCCTCACCCGATAAACGAATAACAGCAATGGCGCCAACACCCGATGAGGTGGCCAAAGCAATAATGGTATCGTTTATAATAGAATTTTTCATAGGTGCAAAAATACGGTTTATTGTTTAATCGTTTATCCTTCTGTCTTGAAGTTTGAAGGCTTTTGTCTATTTTCTCTTTTCTCTATTCTATTTTCTCAATTATAAACAGCCTGTTTTATAAAATCTTCATAATCCTCATAAAACAACTCAAACTGATTCATCTTAACATTAAAAAAAGTGTAAGCATTTCCCCAGGTATTTTTGTCGTGAATGTTGAATGCTTCCTGATGTTCCACATAAATCCTGTGAATGACTTTTTCGTTTTCTAAAGTGTAATCACTGTCAAAAATAATTTCCGGCAAATAGTCTTCTGTAAGTATTGTTTTTAAAGCCAAAATCTGGTCAAAAAGCAGCTGATTTTTATTTTTGTCGAACGATTCAATGTCCAAACAAACCAAGGACTTATTTTTATCGGCCACAAACTTAAAGCTGAAATCTTTAATTTGCGTGTTGTACAATAGCCATTTTCTCGGAAAAGATTTTCCAAAACTCGTCCAAAATTCTTTTCTTAGTTGTGCAGACTCCTCTTTGCTGAACATTTTTAAAATCGTTTAATCGTGTAATTGTTTATTTGTTGAGATTTATTATAATTCAACATCCATAATTTAACATTCAAAATTCATTTCCATTGAAATTTACCCGTGAATCGTTTCCTGCGTTCCCAAATCTTTCATCAATTCGGCTTCAAAATCCAGCAAATCGTTCCATTTTTTATCCACTTCTTCGCGGTCGCCATATTTTCGGGCAAAACCTAAAAACAAGGTATAATGATTTGCTTCCGAAGCCATTAAATCGCGGTAAAATTTTGCCAGTTCTTGGTCCTTAATGTTTTCCGATAGCAGCCTGAAACGCTCACAACTTCTCGCTTCAATAAGCGCCGCATACAACAATCTGTGCACCAATTGCGTGGTTCTGCTGCCGCCTTTCGGGAAAAATTTCAGCAAATTATTCACGTAAACATCTTTTCGGTCGTGTCCCAAAATCACGTCCCGTTTCAATAATCGTTCGTGCACCATGTTGAAATGGCTCATTTCCTCTTTCACCAACGCAACCATTTCCGTCACCAAGTCCGAATATTCCGGAAAACTCATAATTAACGAGTTCGCCGTTGAAGCCGCTTTCAGCTCACAATGCGCGTGATCTATCAATATTTCATCAATATTTTTTTCGGCAATGTTCACCCAGCGTGGGTCGGTAGGAAGTTTTAAACCTAACATAAGGCATCAAATTTATAGTTAATTTATGGGCTTTATTTGGGCGTTTCCCTGCGGGTCGGGCTTTCCACTGCAAGTCCTCGCACGCCCAAAAGCGTGACTGTGGGCTTTTCGCTTCAATCCCTAACGCAGTTTGAATTACGATTTACGATTTTTGACTTTCGAATAAATTGTTGACAGGGAAAAATTCGTTAATCGTCAATCGTAAATCTAAAATTTGCTTTTTTAAATATCCAAATCAAAAGTTTTTTTCAGCAATTCAATCGCATTATTTTTTTCTCTCAATTTTTGGTATTTTTCATCGGGCGTATAGGCATATTTCCTAGTTTCTTCTTCATTAACATCAACAACAACATCCAATTTAAAATTATTCAGTTTTTCACGTAAATATTTTACCAAAGGAAATTTAGCACGATCAAGCTGGTCTTTCATCATCGCATTTGGCAACTGAAAATGAATCATTCCGTTTTCCAGTCTGGGCACATTGGAATTCATTATTGATGCCACACTTTTCTTTCCTTCGTCTGTCAATAAATTGATGTAAGCTTCCCAAAGCAACAACAATTTGCTTTCAGAAAAATCATCCGCAGGCAATCCGTCAACTTCTTCAAAATCGACTTCAATTTTTGCAACTTCCGCTTTTGATTTTAAACTTTTTAAGGAAAGGCCGGATGATCTTCTAGGTGTATTGGCCAACTCGAGTTTTACAACTTCAGTGTTGGGCTTGGTAATTTTCGAAACTTCGTTAATTGCAGGTACTTCTTGCTTTGCAACAATCTTAATTTCTTCTTTTACAAATTTTGCACTGCTTTTTTTTGCGGTTTTCGACCTAAAAACAACTGCCGAAATTATATAGGGCTTGTTATTTTTTTTTTCTCCGTCGAAAGTGACAGAGGCCAGTTGCATCAAGGTAAGTTCAACCAGCAATCGCTGATTTTTACTGCTTTTGTATTTTAAATCACAGTCGTTTGCCAATTCAATTCCCTGCAATAAAAATTTCAACTCACATTTTTCGGACTGACTTAAATATTTCTTTTTGGCATTGTCTCCAACTTCCAGCAATTCAACAGTAATTTTATCTTTACTCACCAGCAAATCCCTAAAATGGGAAGCCAATCCGGTGATAAAATGATTTCCGTCAAATCCTTTGGACAAAATCGTATTAAAATGAACCAAAACTTCCGGAATGTTATTGTCGAGCAACAAATCGGTTGTTTTAAAATATTCATCGTAATCCAGCACATTTAGGTTTTCAGTAACTGCTTTACGCGTCAATTCTTTTCCTGAAAAACTTACGACACGATCGAAAATGGAAAGCGCGTCACGCAAAGCGCCATCTGCTTTTTGGGCAATAATGTGCAAAGCATCATCTTCAGCCTCAATATGTTCCTGAATGGCTATTTTCTCCAAATATTTTTTGGTATCCAACACGCCAATACGCTTAAAATCAAATATCTGGCAGCGCGAAAGAATGGTTGGTATAATTTTGTGTTTCTCGGTGGTTGCCAAAATAAAAATTGCGTGTGCAGGCGGTTCTTCCAAGGTTTTTAAAAACGCATTAAAAGCGGCCGATGAAAGCATATGAACCTCATCAATAATATACACTTTGTATTTT
>CAZBGP010000002.1:46409-61874 GCA_964491495.1 uncultured Lutibacter sp.
CGGTTTGTGGCGGTATGCGGACCTGATCGTTTAAATTCCGAATATCATCTACCGAATTGTTTGAAGCGGCATCCAATTCAAAAATGTTAAAAGCAAAATCCTCATCAAGGTCGCCGCCGCTTGCCTGGTTTATTTTTTTTGCTAAAATCCGCGCACAGGTAGTTTTACCAACGCCTCTAGGACCGGTAAATAATAATGCCTGAGCCAAATGGTTGTTTTTTATAGCATTTTCAAGCGTGTTTGTAATGGCTTGTTGCCCAATCACATCCTCAAAAGTTTGAGGTCTGTATTTACGGGCTGATACTACAAAATGTTCCATATGTTATTTTTTTATTCGGATGGTAAAAGTAATTATTAAAAGTTAAATATTAGAAGTACAAAGTTTAAAAAATTCGTAAATCTTAAATCAAAAATCTCAAATCATATTAATCCTTTATCTCGTAAATCTTATTGTAAAGATGTTTGTATCTTGAAATAATTTCATCGCGTTTTGGTTTCATGGTTGGTGTTAGTAAACCATTGTCAATTCCCCAAATTTCTGGCGTTAATTCAAATCTTTTAATCATTTCCCACTTGCCGAAACTTTTATTTCCTTCCTCAATTTCTTGCTGAATACGTTCTATAACAACCGGATTTGCAATTAAATCAACATTGTTTTGAAGGATTGGTTCGTGGTGAATTTTAGCCCATTTTCTTAAAAATTCAAAATTAGGCTGGATAATGGCAGCAGGCATTTTTTGGCCTTCGCCTACCACAATAATCTGCTCAATAAATCGAGATTGTTTCATCTGATTTTCAAGTAACGCAGGAACAATATATTTTCCGCCCGATGTTTTAAATATCTCCTTTTTGCGTCCGGTTATTTTAAGAAATCCGTCTGCGTCAATTTCACCCTTATCACCGGTGTGGAAATAATCTCCGGTCATTACACTTTCCGTTTTTTCGGGATCTTTATAGTAACCAAGCATAATGTTCGGGCCTTTCACCAATATCTCGCCGTCTTCAGCGATTTTAACTTCCACATTTCCAATAGGTTTTCCTACAGTTCCAATTTTAAATAAATGGCCTTTGTACATATTTACAGACACAACGGGCGATGTTTCTGTCAATCCGTAACCTTCCATAATCTGCATTTTTGCTGCAGAAAATATTCTGGCCAAACGTGGTTGCAGTGCAGCGCTTCCTGAAACCATTGTTGTTAAATTTCCGCCCAATGCTTCGCGCCATTTTACGAATATTATTTTATTCGCAATGGCCAATTGCATTTCATACAACACACCGTTTTTACCGTAAGGCTCATATTTTAATCCCAAGTCAACTGCCCAGAAGAACAACATTCGTTTTATACCTGTTAATTCAGCTCCTTTTGCGATGATGCCGTCGTATATTTTTTCAAGCAAACGCGGCACAACCGACATTATACTTGGATTGGTTTCTTTGATATTTTCTCCTAATTTCTCAAGAGATTCTGCAAAATAAATGGAAGTTCCTGAATATTGATATAAGTAATGCAGCATACGCTCAAAAATATGGCAAACCGGTAAGAAACTTAAAGTTCTTGTGGTTCCCAGTACCAATGGCAATCTAGGAAAACTGTCCAATACATTGGTCACAATATTGTTATGGGAAAGCATCACACCTTTTGGTTTTCCTGTTGTTCCGGAAGTGTAAATGATGGTCGCCAAATCATAAGATTTTACGGTATCTTTTGCTGCTTCAACTTCCTGCTGGTTGCTTTCGTCTTTTCCAAGGGATAAAACTTCTTCCCAACTTTTACAGCCTTCAATTTCTTCAAACGAATATATTTCTTTTAAAGTAAGTACATTTTTTTTAGCTGAAATGGCTTTGTCAAAAAGCACTGAATCGGACAAAAAGCAGTAAATAGCTTCTGAATGATTAAAAATATAAGCATACTCTTCTTCAGAAATTGTTGGATAAATAGGAATACTGATGGCGCCAACCTGCATAATCCCAATATCCAAGATATTCCATTCTGTTCTGTTTGCCGAAGTGATCACCGCAATTTTATCGCCTGGTTTTACGCCCAATCTCAATAAACCCCTGCTAATTGCGTTGGCTTTATCAATATATTCCTGGGTTGAAGTTGAAACCCATTTTCCATGGTATTTTGTGGTAAAAGCCTGCTCTAAATTGTATTTTTCGAGTTGGTAATAGGCAAAATCGAACAATCGTGTAATTTCTCTTGGCATTTTATGTTGGTTAAATAGTGTTCTTGCAAAGTATAAAAATAAATGTGAATTCACAAGCAGGCTAGTTGCATTCGTGAAAATTAATTTTTATAGATTTTTGCCCACAAATGACTGTAGTTTTGTAAAATAAATTTCCGCTTCATTTTTAGGGTAGGCGTCAGCAAATTATTTTCTATGCTCCAAATTTCTGAAGTCAGTTCAAAGGCCTTAATTTGTTCCCATTTTCCTAATTTCTCATTGACAAAATCAATTTCCTTCTGAAATCTTTTGAGAACCCTTTTATGTTGAATAATGGCTTCATTTGAACCGTCAAAATCAATTTCCTTGCGTTTTGCCCAAGCCAACAAAAATTCAAAATGAGGCTGAATAATCACTGCCGGCATTTTTTCACCTTCTCCAATCACCATCGCCTGTTCAATAAAACGCGATTCTTTCAAAAGTCCTTCAATGGCTGATGGCGCAATGTATTTCCCTCCGGAAGTTTTAAACATTTCTTTTTTGCGATCGGTGATTTTTAAAAATCCGTCGGCATCAAGTTCTCCAATATCTCCGGTGTGCAAAAAGCCATTTACAATGGTTTCGTGGGTTAATTCCTCGTTTTTATAATAACCCATCATCACATTAGAACCTTTCACCAATATTTCGCCGTCTTCGGCAATTTTGACTTCCATATCATCAAGAATTCTTCCCACGGTCCCAATTTTAAATCCTTTTTTTCTGAAATCGTTGATGGAAATTCCGGGAGAAGATTCTGTCATTCCGTAACCTTCAAAAACAGGAATTTGCGCAGCGGTAAAAATTCTGATCAATGCCGGCTGAAGCGGAGCACTTCCCGAAACCAAGAATTTTATGTTTCCGCCCAGGGCTTCTCGCCATTTGCTAAAAACCAATCTATTGGCAATATTCAGCTGAAAATGATACCACCAGCCATTTTTTTGGTAAGGTTCGTATTTTTTTCCCAAGTTAAGCGACCAAAAGAATAGCATTCGCTTAATCCCTTTTAAATTGCTTCCTTTGTCCACAATTTTATCGTATATTTTTTCCAGCAATCGCGGCACGACAGGAATAAAATGTGGTTTTACTTCCCTTAAATTGTCGCCCAATTTATCGATGGATTCCGCAAAGTAAACTTCAAAACCCATATACTGATAATAATACAAGGCAAAGCGTTCAAAAATATGGCAAACAGGCAAGTAGCTTAAAACCATATAGTTGCCAGGTGTAAAATCCAATGCTTTGGCGCTGGAAAATGCGTTTTCAACAATATTTTTATGGGAAAGCATCACGCCTTTTGGCGTGCCCGTAGTTCCGGAAGTATAAATGATGGTTGCTAAATTTGTGCTGGGAACCTGTTTTTTTAACAATTCCACTTCAGGTTGATTGCTTTCGTCTTCACCCAATTTCAATAGCGAATCCCAGCTTGAAATTCCTTCTACTTCATCAAAAGAATAAATATCCTTTAATTGGGTTTGGTCTTTTATTTTTGAAACTATTTTTGCCAATGCTTTATCAGAAACAAAACACAAAACAGCATCGGAATGGTTGATGATGTATTGAAAATCGCTGGAAGAAATAGTAGGGTATAAGGGCACATTCACCGCGCCGATTTGCAAAACGGCAACGTCTAAAATACTCCATTCAACCCTGTTTGTGGCAGTTACCACCGCAATTTTATCGTTGGGTTTTACACCAAGCCGCAACAAAGCCCGGCTGATGCAGTTCGCCTGATCGATATAGCTTTGGGTGGAAGTTGAAATCCACTTATTTCCAACTTTGGTGTTAAAACACTTTTGCTGAGGATTAGTTGCCAGTTGCTTGTAGGCAAAATCGAATAAACGCGTAATTTGTTTGGCCATAAATTGAGTTTGATAATGCAAAGTAGAAAAAAAAATGGATTTCACAAAAAATGAAATTTGTTAACTTTTAATTAAGGTTTTGAAAACATTTACTTAATGTTGCGATCTTTTTATAAATTTGCACAATTAAATTATGGATTGATGGCGTTATTTTCGAGATTTGAAGAATATAAAATATTACTGTTTAGAATCTTTATAGTCTATATTTTTTATTTTTTTGCTAAAGTAATATTTACAATATATAACTACGATTTATTGGGCGCGCCTGATATTGCTGAATTTTTCAGGTTGGTTTATCATGGGCTTACTTTTGATACTTCCGCTATTTTGTATGTGAACCTGCTTTTTATTTTATTGAGTATTTTGCCGCTTTATGTCAATACAAAATTCAAATTTCAAAAAGCGCAATTTTACATCTACTTCATTTTTAATTTAATAGCGTATGCCACCAATTTTATAGATTTTATCTATTTCAAATATACATATACACGATCTACAATAAGTGCTTTGGAATCCATCAGCAATGAGCAAAATAAAACCATTCTTTTCTTTAATTTTTTGATCAATTACTGGCACGTATTTTTATTGTTCATATTGTTGAGCTGGCTGTGGATTTATGCCTACAAAAAAGTTTCAATCGTTGAAAAAAAACCCAAAAAATTGGTGAGTTATTTTTCTTATTCCATCATTTATTTTTTAATTGCCGCCACACTTATTATTGGAGGTATCAGAGGCGGAGATTTCAAGAAATCTACCCGGCCGGTAACAATGGTTGATGCCAATATTTATGTGAAAACAAGCATACAAGCTGCAATTGTGCTGAATACGCCGTTTGCCATTATTAGAACCATCAACCAGCAATCCATTAAAAAAGTAAATTATTTGCCCAATGAATTGCTTGCTGATTTGGTAAATCCTTTTAAACAAAATGAGCCTAAAGAGAAAACGAAGCCCAATGTGGTCATTATTATTTTAGAAAGTTTTGGCCGCGAATATTTAGGGGCTTTTAACAAAAAATTGGGTATTGAAAATTACAAAGGTTATACGCCATTTATCGATTCTTTGGCCCAACACAGTTTGATATTTCCAAACGCCTATGCCAATGGTTATAAATCAATTCACGGAATGGCATCCGTTTTAAGCGGCATTCCTTCTTTTAAAGATGCATTTACTTCCACTTCTTTCAGCAATCAGAAAATAGAATCACTGGTTTCTATACTTGAAGAGGAAGGTTACAGTACGTCATTTTTTCACGGTGCCGAAAACGGATCTATGGGATTTAACGGCTATGCCAATATTTTGGGAATAGACCGTTATTATGGCAGAAATGATTATAATAATGATGATGATTTTGATGGTTTTTGGGGTATTTGGGACGAACCTTTCCTTCAATATATGAAAACCAAATTGGACATGGAACCGCAACCGTTTATGAGCACTGTTTTTACTGTTTCTTCTCACGAACCGTATAATATTCCTGAAAAATTTAAAAATAAATTTCCTAAAGGCAATATTCCTATGCATAAATGTATTGGTTATTCCGATTATGCCTTAAAAAGATTTTTTGAAGCCGCAAAAAAAGAAGCCTGGTTTCAAAATACCATTTTTGTGATGGTTGCTGATCACAGCAATTCAATCTATTACCCTGAATATCACAAAGAATTAAATTTGAATACAGTACCCATTTTATTTTATTCTCCCAACGAAAAATATACTGGAGTCGATTACAATTTGGCCCAACAAATTGATATTTATCCAACTATTTTAGATATGATTGGTTATGACAAACCATTTAGGAGTTGGGGGAGAAGCTTGATAAATGATAAAGAAGCACCGTTTGTTATTAAGTATTCAAATGTCTATTTTTATTATTACGAAAATTATGTTTATTGTTTTGACGGCGAAAAAACTACTGGTTTTTATGAATTAAGCGATAAGGCGTTGCAACACAATTTGAAAGATGAAAATAGGGAAATGATGTTTTTAATGGAAAAAAAATGCAAAGCATTTATCCAGGATTATATGAATAGAATAGTTGATAATAAATTGGCGAATCATAAAAATTAACGGCCTAAAAAAGTTTTTTTAGGCCTTATTTCCTTAGTATTTTTTCTCCAGCCATTTTCTTGCATTCACATTAGCTTCTTCCCAAGGCGTAACTTGATTTTTTATGTTTGAAGGAAATAAGCCCAATTCCATTGAAAAATAGCGCGTTCAATATGCGACATCATCACCAAAGGTCTGTTGTTTTTCGAACAAATAAAGCATATTAAGCTGCTTATTTTGTTCCTTCTTGGTTTCTAAAAACGCCGGAAAATAATAATCCGCCAATAATTCCCATTAAAATAAAAGCCACCTGTTCATATAAATTATCAGCAGTAATTATTGATGAGTTTAAAAATGAGTTGCTAAGCCCCATAAAAGATTTACTACCAGGAACAAGCATCACGATGCCTTGTGTCAGATAAACTGTTTTTGGGGATTTGGTATATCTGCTAAATAAACTACTTATTGCAACAGCAGCTACGGTACCAATAAAAGTGCTCAGTAATACGCCTGATGCTGAAAACATTACTGTAACAAAAAAAACGAAAACGGCAGTAAGCACGCCTAAAAACATATCTTTTTTACGAACCTGAAAAATAGCCAAAAGGCTAATTGAAAAAAGCGGAATTCCACAAAACATAATCCAGCGAGGCAGGTCAGATATATGAACCAAAAGCTTAAAGTCAATCACGGATGACATGACTGCCAAACCTAGTAAAACGCCAAAAAATTGTTTAAATAAAGAAATAATTGCATCGAATAATTTAGCAACACCTGAGACCAGATTTTTTGCAGTAATTTCTTCCAACGCATTTGTAATAGCCAATCCGGGAATAAAAATTATTATGGCCGACAGTATGGTGATGCCAACATTAAATTCAGGAAACACCAAATATAATAGACAGGCAAGAATCGTAACAACAAAAGAAATTAATGATTCTAAAACAGTCTCTAAATAGCTTGATTTACCCGATAAATACACGATTAAATAAACCAATGCTCCTAATAGCAACGCAAAAATAAAAGAAACCCAATTGGTGCCAATCATTAAGCTAAATGCTCCGGCGGCAATTGAATAGGAGAAAGTTTGTATTACATGATTTAATTTTTTTGTTTCATTGTTGATTAATTGCAATTCATTTTCTACTTCTGAATGATTAATCTCATTTGCGATTATTTTATTCGTAACTTCCTCAACACGTGACAATGCCCCCAAGTTTAGGACGCCAGGAGGAAGGCACTCTAAATAAATATAGGTATGTTCGCCTTCATCTTCATAAAAAACATAATTTATCCAGGTAGGTAAATCCATAAAGGTCCCACTTATCCCCTGGGTTTTTGCAACTTTGGGTAAATAGGTTTGAATTTTATAGGAAGGAATTCCGTAGGTATGCAGCGCTCTTCCTAATTCAATTATAAACTGGTATTTTTTCGGTGTTTTCATTGTTAAGGTTCCTATGAAATTGTGGTAAAAGAGACCGTTTTAAATAGCAGCCTCTTTATGATGTTTTATGTAAACTGAGCTCGTGAATCATCTGTTTCAAAATCTCATCATTCGAACTATTAATTATTCAAAGAATATGAAATTTGTTTGAATTTATGAATATTTTATTTTTTAGTTAACCATTTTCTGGCATTCACAAAAGCTTCTGCCCAAGGAGAAACTTCATCTTTTCTGCCTTCCGGATAATATGCCCAGTTCCATTGAAAAAGGGAACGCTCAATATGCGGCATCATCACCAAATGGCGACCGTCTTTTGAGCTCATTATCGCGACATTATAGTCTGAGCTATTAGGATTTGCAGGATAGGTGTCATAACCATATTTTGCTACAATATTATAGTCATTTTCTTCCCTTGGCAAGTTAAATTTTCCTTCTCCGTGTGAAATCCAAACCCCTAAAGTGCTGCCTGCCAAAGTAGAAAGCATCACGGAATTGTTTTCCTGGATGGTTACGGAAGTAAAGCCGCTTTCGTGTTTTTGGGAATCATTATGCAGTAATTTTCCGTGAACTTCGTGTTCGGGATTTATAACTTCCAATTCCATAAAAAGCTGACAGCCATTGCAAATTCCGACAGACAAGGTATCTTCTCTTTTGAAGAAATTGTCCAAGGCGTTTTTTGCTTTCTCGTTGTATAAAAATGCGCCTGCCCATCCTTTTGCGGAACCCAACACATCTGAGTTGGAGAATCCGCCAACTGCACCAATAAATTGTATGTCTTCCAAGGTTTCACGTCCGCTGATTAAATCGGTCATATGCACATCTTTTACATCAAAACCTGCCAAATACATCGCATTCGCCATTTCGCGTTCAGAATTGCTTCCTTTTTCGCGAATAACGGCTGCTTTTGGCCGCTCGACTGCATAAGGTATTACAGGTTTGATTCCTGTAAAGTGGTCTGGGAAAGTATATTTTAAAGGCTGATTTTTATAATTTTCAAAACGATCCAGCGCTTTGTTGTTGGCGCACTGTTTTTGATCCAGTAAATAAGAAGTTTCATACCAAACATCGCGCAATTCAGCAATGTTAAAAGTTTGCATTTCATCAAAATTGTTGATGGTTATACAATCACTTTTATGGGCAAAACCTATTTCAAAAAATTCAATGTTGTTTTCAGCTAATATAGCCGGCAAAGTTTCATCGGCACTTTGGAAAATGATGCCGCTATTTTCGGCAAAAAGCAATTTTACGGTATCTGCTTCAGAAATAGCGGTAAGGTCAATACTCAACCCAAGCGTTAGTTGAGAAAAACACATTTCAAGCAAGGTAGTGATCATTCCTCCGGAAGAAATATCGTGACCGGCTAAAATTCGTTCTTCTTTTATTAATTTTTGAATGGTGTTGAACGCGATTTTAAATTTATCGGTATCTTTTATCGTTGGTGTTTCAGTTCCAATTTTATGATGAATCTGGCCAAATGACGAGCCACCTAATTTATAAGTGTCATTAGATAAATTAATGTAATACAGTTTGTTATTTATTTCTTCCTTAATTAAAGGTTCAACTACTTTTGAAATATCATTGCAATGTCCGGCCGCAGAAATAACCACCGTGCCTGGAGAAATTACTTCACCATCTGGGTACTTTTGTTTCATGGACAAAGAGTCTTTTCCTGTTGGAACATTGATGCCTAATTCGATTGAAAAATCGGATACTGCTTTAACGGCTTTGTACAATCGAGCATCTTCACCTTCATTTTTACAAGGCCACATCCAGTTTGCAGATAATGAAATGGAAGCCAAATCGTTTTGAAACGGTGCCCAAACAATGTTGGTTAACGCTTCTGCAATCGCATTTTTGCTACCGGCAACAGGATCAATCAGCGCGCTAATTGGTGCGTGACCAATGGCGGTTGCAATACCTTCTTTACCGTTGTAATCAAGCGCCATCACACCACAATTGTTTAATGGCAACTGTAACGGACCGACACATTGCTGTTTAGCAACTTTTCCGCCAACACAACGGTCCACTTTGTTGGTCAGCCAATCTTTACAGGCTACTGCTTCAAGTTGTAATATTTTATTTAAGTAAAGATGTATATCTTTTTGATTGTAAGTTATTTCACTATAATTTATTTTGACAGAAACATCGTTCATAATGGTCTTGGGCGAACTGCCGAACATATCGGTCAGAGCCAAATCCATTGGTTTTTTTCCGGTGGATTTAGATTCAAAAGTGAATCGGTCGTTGTTGGTGACTTCCCCGACTTCATAGTACGGAGCGCGTTCTCTTTCGGCAACGCGTTTTAAAATACCCGCATTTTCTTTGCTGATGATCAATCCCATACGTTCTTGCGACTCGTTTCCTATAATTTCTTTGGCTGAAAGGGTTGGATCGCCGATGGGCAATTTGTCTAAATCGATCAATCCGCCGGTTTCTTCCACCAATTCCGACAAGCAATTTAAATGTCCGCCCGCACCGTGATCGTGAATGGAAACAATCGGGTTAATATTGCTTTCAACCATTCCGCGAATGGCATTTGCTGCTCTTTTTTGCATTTCCGGATTGGAGCGTTGCACGGCATTTAGTTCAATTCCGCTAGCAAACTCACCGGTATCAGCCGATGAAACTGCGGCGCCGCCCATACCAATTCGGTAATTGTCGCCGCCTAAAATCACTATTTTATCGCCGCTTTTAGGTTTGTCTTTTAAAGCCTGGTCAGCTTTTCCGTAACCAATGCCACCGGCTTGCATAATCACTTTATCGTAACCCAATTTGCGTGAAGATTCTTCGTGTTCAAATGTCAAAACAGAACCCGTAATTAAAGGCTGCCCAAATTTATTTCCAAAATCTGAAGCGCCATTCGATGCTTTTATTAAAATATCCAAAGGCGTTTGGTACAGCCATTTCCGTGCTTCCATGCCATTTTCCCAAGGCCTGTCCTGCGGCGATTCGAAATATCTATCTTGCGTTAAACGCGAATAGGAAGTCATATAAACAGCGGTTCCCGCCAAAGGCAACGAGCCTTTTCCGCCGGCCAAACGGTCTCTGATTTCACCTCCGGAACCTGTTGCGGCACCGTTAAAAGGTTCAACAGTTGTAGGAAAATTATGTGTTTCGGCTTTTAATGAGATCACCGATTTAAAATTTGTTTTTTGGTAAAAATCGGGCTTGTCAGGTGTTTTTGGCGCAAATTGCTCCACAACCGGACCTTCCACAAAAGCCACATTGTCTTTATAGGCGGAAACAATGCCGTTAGGATGTGTTTCTGAAGTCTTTCTGATGAGTTTGAATAGCGATGAAGGCATTTCTTCGCCGTCAATCACAAAAGTGCCATTGAAAATTTTATGCCGGCAATGTTCAGAATTCACTTGTGAAAATCCGAATACTTCAGAATCGGTTAATTTGCGTCCGATTCGCTGGTTCATTTCATTTAAATAATCAATTTCTTCATCGTTCAACGACAAACCTTCTTGTCTGTTATAAGCCGCAATATCTCCAATCTCCAAAATTGAGGCTGGCTCAATGTGAACGGTGAAAATTTCCTGATTTAAAGAAGCATATTTTTGGAAAATCATTGGATCAAAGGGCGCATCTGGTACGGAAGCGTTAAATTCCTCTATTCTTACAATACCTTCAATACCCATATTTTGGGTAATTTCAACCGCATTTGTGCTCCAAGGTGTCACCATTGCGGCGCGCGGACCAATAAAAAAAGCATCCAAAGATGCCTCAGCTAATTTTTCCTGGTTGCCAAAAAGCCAGTTTAATTTTTGAATGTCGGTTTGGATAAGTTCTTTTGACGTTTGTACAGCGTATATTTTGCTGATTTTGTTTCCAAAGAATTGAATCATAAATTGATTTTTTTTGTATGTTAGGATGTGCAAATTTAATTAAAATAATAAAGCCCCCTAACCCCCGAAGGGGGAATTATTGTCTGAAAGTAAAAATTAAAGTGCAATCAGTCCCATTATCCTAAATCAAAATTTTAAAATCGGAAATCGGAAATCACAAATCGTAATTATATTTCGCGTTAGTGATGGCAGTGAAAAGCCCGCAGTCACGCTTTTGGGCGTGACGAGGACTTGCAGCGAACAGCACGACCCGCCAGGTGGCGGGGAACGCCCAGAAAACTGTTAATTATTTAACAAAACGTATGATTTTGTAAATATTTTCGAAAATAGCGGTTTGAGTATGAAACATTTTTCTATATTTGCCAAAGAATAACAAAAAGAACAATGAATTTTACACAAAACCATCATCATCATTTTCATAATCGCACTCAGGTGAGTTGAAAATGTAATGTGTAAAAATTAAACATATATTTAAAACCCGTTTGAGTTCATCAAGCGGGTTTTTTCATTAAAATCCGTTGATTTACGCAAACACATCAACACAGAATAACGTGAGTAAATTAAAAATCGCAGTTCAGAAAGCAGGAAGGTTAAACGAAGATTCGCTTCAACTTCTAAAAGATTGTGGCATTTCCATAGATAACGGAAAAGACCAGTTAAAAGCATCAGCAAGTAATTTTCCTTTGGAAGTGTTGTATTTGAGAAATGGTGATATTCCGCAATATTTAAAAGACGGCGTGGTTGATATCGCGATTATTGGCGATAATGTGTTGATTGAAAAAGGAAATGGAATTACCGTTGTTGAAAAGCTAGGATTTTCAAAATGCCGTGTTTCTTTGGCGGTTCCTAAAAGCGTAAATTACAAAAATATCAACGATTTGGATGGTATGCGCATCGCTACTTCTTACCCAAATACCGTAAAGGAATACTTTAAGAAGTTTAATTTAACACCTGATATTCATATTATTAGCGGCTCTGTAGAAATTGCGCCAAGCATAGGTTTGGCAGATGCAATTTGCGATATTGTTTCAAGCGGAAGCACCTTGTTTAAAAATAATTTAAAGGAAGTTGAAGTGATGTTACACTGCGAAGCGGTGTTGGCGGTATCACCAAGTATTTCTGCGGAAAGCCAGTTGGTGTTGGACAAACTTCAATTTCGGATTCAATCGGTTTTAAAAGCAAGAAAATCGCGTTATATTTTAATGAACGCTCCCAATGACAGAATTTCGGAAATCATAAAAATATTACCTGGAATGCGCAGTCCGACTGTATTACCATTGGCAGAAGCAGGCTGGAGTTCTATCCATACCGTTATTGAAAAAGACAGATTTTGGGAAGTGATTGATGAGCTAAAATTGTTGGGAGCAGAAGGTTTATTGGTGGTTCCGATTGAGAAAATGGTTATTTAGCCCCTAACCCCCGATGGGGGACGGAGCGTAAAGAAAACAGCTGGCAGCTGTTTTTAGTGAACGAGCCGGCTGGCGCGTTGGGGATTAAAAGTTAAAAGGTTAAACGATTACACAATTTTAAAAACGATGAAAAAAATAATAAATCCGCCGAAAAAGGATTGGGAAACCATGTTGAAAAGGCCGACACAAACCATTGAAGCTGTTGAAAATACGGTTACTTCTATTTTTGATGATGTTAAAAGAAACGGCGATGATGGCGTAAAACGTTATACAGCCATATTTGACGGCGTATCGTTGGACGATTTATGTGTTTCTACCAAAGAAATTTCGGCAGCGGAAAACGCCTTGACTGATGAACTGAAAGAAGCCATTCAACAAGCTAAAAAAGCCATTGAAAAATTTCATTTGGCTCAAAAAACCGCCAAAGTTTTTGTGGAAACCGTTGAAGGCGTGGAATGCTGGCAGGAAAAAAGACCGATCCAAAAAGTTGGTTTGTACATTCCGGGAGGCACCGCACCGTTATTTTCTTCGGTGTTGATGTTGGCAGTTCCGGCTCAAATTGCAGGTTGCAAAGAGCTTGTTTTATGCTCGCCGCCAAATAAAAAAGGAGAAATTAATTCGGCTATTCTTTACACGGCACAACTTTGTGGCATCACAAAAATTTTAAAAGTAGGCGGAATTCAGGCCATTGCCGGACTCACTTTTGGCACCGAAACCATTCCGAAGGTTTATAAAATATTCGGTCCGGGAAATCAATATGTTACCGTTGCCAAACAATTGTCTACCAAATACGGCGTCGCTATTGATATGCCTGCCGGTCCGAGTGAATTGTTAATCGTTGCCGATGACTCGGCCAACGCAAGTTTTGTGGCCTCCGATTTATTGAGCCAGGCAGAACACGGAACCGACAGCCAAGTTATTTTGGTGTCGACTTCCATGGATATGCTACATGAGGTTGAAAAGGAAATAGAAATCCAACTTCAACCATTATCCCGTAAAAAAATAGCCGCAAAAGCGATAGAAAATTCGAAGTTAATTTTTGTGGAAACCAAAGAAATTGCGATGGAAATGATTAACGAATACGGCCCGGAACACTTTATTGTTTGTACAAACGACAATGATTTTTACATTGAAAACATCGAAAATGCAGGGTCGGTTTTTATTGGAAATTACACGCCGGAAAGTGCCGGGGATTATGCTTCAGGCACCAACCATACGTTGCCGACAAACGGTTATTCCAAAGCGTATTCGGGTGTGAATTTGGATTCATTTTTAAAATCGATGACTTTTCAGAAAATTTCAGAAAAAGGGATTCAAAATATTGGCAAAACTATAGAAATTATGGCGGAAGCAGAAGGATTGACTGCGCACAAAAATGCGGTGACACTTCGATTAAAAGTACTAGAAAATGAAACGAGCATAACAAATTTTGATATAAAAGGGAATGCTTAATGGCGAACAGCAGCTGTACCGCTAAAAAATAAAATTTAACAGATGAAAAATAATTTCAACATACAAAATTTGGTCAGGGAAAACGTACAGCAAATGAAACCTTATTCGTCGGCACGCGATGAATTTAAGGATTTTGAAACTGCTGATATGATTTTCTTGGACGCCAATGAAAATCCGTTTGAGAATGGCGTAAATCGTTATCCGGATCCGCAACAAAGGACTGTAAAATCGGTATTGTCAAAATTAAATGGAATTTCGGAGAGCCAAATTTTATTGGGAAACGGCAGTGATGAAGTGCTGGATTTATTGTTTCGGGCTTTTTGTGAACCAAAAAAGGAAAATGTGATCACCTTGCCGCCAACCTACGGAATGTATGGCGTTTTGGCCAATATCAATGCGGTAGAAAACAGGGAAGTGTTGCTTTCGGAAGATTTTCAGCCACAAGTTGAAAAGATTTTAGCAGTTGTTGACGAAAATACCAAAATGATCTTTTTGTGTTCGCCAAACAATCCGACGGGAAATACATTTTCAGATGAAAGTGTGGTGTATTTATTACAAAATTTTAAAGGTTTGGTGGTGATTGATGAAGCGTATATCGATTTTTCCAAAAAAGAAAGCTGGATCAACGAATTTGATGAATATCCAAACTTGGTGATTACGCAAACTTTGTCCAAAGCTTATGGTTTGGCAGGAATTCGGTTGGGAGTTTGTTATGCTTCCGCAGAAATTATTTCGGTTTTAAACAAAATTAAACCGCCTTACAACGTAAATGAATTGACCCAGAGAAAGGCTTTGGAACGATTGGAAGATAAAGAAAGCATTAAATTTGAAATAGAATCAATTATATCGGAAAGAGAAGCATTGCTTGAAGTATTGAAAGAGGTAAAATTTGTGGAAAAAATATATCCTACCGAAGCCAATTTCATTTTGGTCAAAGTAGATGATGCCAATAAAAGATATAACGAATTGATTTCCAAGGGAATTGTCATCAGAAACAGAACTACCCAGCCTTTATGCGAAAATTGTTTGCGTTTGACCGTTGGGACCGCATCAGAAAATAAAAAATTAATTGAAGCATTAAAAGCATTATAAAATGAAGCAAAAAGTATTGTTTATAGACCGAGACGGAACGATGGTTTTGGAACCAAGCGACTATCAATTAGACAGTTTTGAGAAATTGGAATTTTACCCGAAAGT
>CAZBGP010000003.1:0-24899 GCA_964491495.1 uncultured Lutibacter sp.
ATCATTGCAGCAATTGCTTTTTTTAAGTTCACAATTATTAGAGGAAGAAGGTTTTTGCATCTCCATTCCGCAGGCTTCAGCTTTAGAGAATAATCCGCGATCTACCAATTTATGACCGCAATAGTGCTCACTAACAGTAAATGACATAGTAGATAATAACACTACAAATGCCATGGTAATTGCCGATATTTTCCTTAATAATTGCTTCATAACGAATTACAAAGATACTAATTTTTCAAAGTGCCCGATTAAAATTATGTTAAAAACATCGAAAAGGTATGTTTACTGAGAGGAAAGATTATAATTTTTTTGAAAAATCATTTCAGGCGATTGTGCAATAAAATGTCCATCATTAACTTTATTAGGCATAATTATGATATATTTGAAATTATTTTTTTTCATTAATGAAAGCACTTAAAACAGTTATTTTAATTTTATTTTTTAGCATTCCAAGTCTCGTAAAATCTCAGGAAACCTTGCCTATTTATTCAGATTATTTATCGGATAATGTTTTTTTGGTACATCCTTCCGCTGCAGGTTTTAGGGATTGCAGTAAAATTAGATTAACGGCAAGAACACAGTGGAGTGGTGTTAAAGACGCACCTTCTTTACAAACAATTAATTTTCATACAAAATTTGGTGAAAAAGGGGGGTTGGGTCTTGTGATTTTTAATGATAAAAACGGCTATCACAGTCAGCAAGGAATTCAGGGAACCTATGCTTATCATTTAGATTTAGGGCGTGATCAGGATACGCGTCAATTGTCATTTGGTTTGGCTTTTATGGCAGTTAATAATAAATTAGATGAAACTTCTTTCGATATTGAAGATCCGGTAATTTCACAAATCGTTCAAAGTGAAAATTATTTTAATGCTGATTTTAGTTTGGCCTATCACGATTTTGATTTCTTTTCCTATTTTACAGCTAAAAACTTAATGCTTACTTCTCGTAATCTTTATAATAAAGATTATGAATCTTTAAATTTAAGAAGATATTTACTGTCTTTTGGCTATTATTTTGACTATAATAAAAATGGATCAACAATAGAGATTGAGCCTTCTGTAATGATTCAGTATATAGAAAGAACAAAGGAAAAATTTGCAGATTTTAATCTTAAAGTCTACAAGGAATTACCAGGCGCTAAAGTATGGGCTGCTTTTTCTTTAAGAAGAGGTTTTGATAAAACAGTTGGCAGCCAGCAATTAAATTATTTAACACCAATTGTTGGCGTTAATTTTGAAAAATATATGCTGGCATATACTTATACCAAACAAACAGGTGATATTTTGTTCGATAATGCGGGTTATCACCAAATAACGTTAGGTTTTAATTTTGGTTGTTACAGTTCCAGAAGATTTTGGAATGAACGTGGAGGCGAATCAAATAGAATGTTTTAGCAATTAATTTATTATTTTATTGAGTTATGATTATCAAAGAATTAAACGGAATAAAACCAATTTTTGGAGAAGATTGTTTTATTGCTGAGACAGCCGTAATTATTGGGGAAGTGATAATGGGTAACCAATGCAGTATTTGGTACAATGCGGTTATTAGGGGCGATGTTCATTACATTAAAATGGGGAATAAGGTGAATGTTCAAGACGGAGCCGTAATTCACGCCACCTATAAAAAATCGCCAACAAATATTGGGAACAATGTATCAATTGGCCACAATGCGATGGTTCATGGCTGCACCATTCACGACAATGTGTTGGTAGGAATGGGCGCCATTATTATGGACGACTGCATAGTGGAAAGTAATTCGATTATTGCCGCCGGCGCGGTTGTCACAAAAGGAACACACATTAAATCTGGATGTATCTATGCCGGAATGCCTGCTAAAAAAATTAAGGATATCAGCGAAGAATTAATTTCAGGCGAAATAAACAGAATTGCCGATAACTATGTTACCTATGCCGGTTGGTATAAGGAAGGAAGTTAAAAAGCAAGTTTTTCCACAGTAAATTCAACAGTTACATCATTCAAAATTTCTTTTAAAACTTTTGTTTCGGCATTGGTATAAAATTGATGGTGGCTTTTGGTTGTTGAAGCAGAAAGCAAGTTGTATTTTTCTAAAATGGCTTTGGTTTGTTTCGCGACAGCTTCGCCAGAATCAATGATGGTGATATTTTCTCCAAGTATCTTTTTGATTTCAGGAATTAAGTAAGGGTAATGCGTGCAACCCAACACCAAATGGTCTATATTAAACTTTAGCATGGGTTTTAAATAGGTTGAAAGCAACTGATTAAGTTCAGGAGAATTTAATTTTCCTTCCTCAATTAGTGGAACCAATCCTTCGCCATCCTGCTCAATTGTGGTAATGTTTTTGGTGTATTCCTTGGTGGTTTTTTCAAACAATTTACTCGATAAAGTTCCTTTTGTGGCTAAAATGCCAATGGCGCCAGTTTTACTTAAAAGGGCTGCTGGTTTAATGGCAGGTTCAATTCCGATAAATGGAATCGTATAATTTTTTCTTAGATAATCAATAGCATTGGTGGTGGCGGTATTGCAGGCAACAATGATTAATTTACATCCCTTTGAAATTAAATAATTTGTATTTTTAACGCTTAATGCAATAATTTCATCGGGAGATTTTTCGCCGTAAGGCGCATTTTTGCTGTCAGCCAAATAAATGGTACTTTCATTCGGAAGCAGTTTTACCACTTCTTTCCATATTGAAGTTCCTCCAATACCCGAATCGAATATGCCAATAGGTTCGTTATTCATAAAAATATAAAAAGACTGTTCAAAATTTTCAACATTAAAATTATTTAAAAACCGACCTTTTTTTAATCGCTTATTAGAACCCTTACATTAAGATAAAGGTAAAAAAAATCCCGCAAAAGCGGGATTAATATTTTGTGCAATAATTTTTAAATTATTGGATGCCTAATTTAGTTTTCACCGCTGGCAATAAATCTGTTCCGTTGGCTACAATTAAAGTAGAAGCTTCTAAAACATAAGTAAAACCTTGGGCTGTGGCAACTTCATCAATTGCTTTTTTTGCTTTTTCTAAAATAGGTTTTAAGATTTCATTTCTTTTATTGGTAATGTCCTCTCTTGCAACTTGAGATGCCTGATACAAATTTTGTTGGTCTTTTTGAACTTCAACACTTCTTTGTTGGTTCACTTCATCGGTTTGTGAACTTGCTTCAGCATCATATTTTTTTAATTTTGCTTCTAATTTAGTTTCTTCAGCTTTTAGCTCAGTTTCATAAGTTTTGCTCAATTTTTCAATCTCAGCATTTAATGCTTTCGTTTCTGGCATTAGGCTTATTAACAAATCGGTGCTGATATGACCAATTTTTTGTTGCGCTTGCATGGTGTTAAATCCTAAAGTAACTATTGCGATTAATAATAAGGTTTTAAAATGTTTCATTTCTTGCTTGTTGTTTAAATTAATTATTTTCTTTTTTTTCTTGTTGGGCTTTTTTGGCCGCTTCAATTTCTTTTATTCTTTGTTGTCTTTTTTCTTCAATAGCTTTTTTTTGCTCTTCTCTTTGTCTTAGTTTTTCAGCTTTCTGGTCTTCAATTTTCTTTTTTAATGCTTCTTTTTTAGAAGCACGGTCATCTGTTTTTTCTTGCAAGGCCTCATTGTTAATTTCGGTATTTACTTCAACATTTTCATCTGTAATTACATCAACTTTGTCTTCTTTTTTACCTTGCTTTTCTTTTACGGCTTCTTCTTTTTTTGATCTTGTTACGCTGTTCAAAACCAACTCGCTAATGTCAAATTCCTTATTCGTGTACAACATAAGCAACGCACTCGATTTGTCCATCACAAAGTCAAACTTTCTTTTTGTTGCAATATCCTGAATTGCATTGTATACAATATCCTGAACCGGTTTCACCAGCTGCTGTCTTAAAAAGAACAAATCACCATTCGTGCCAAAGTGTGCAATTTGTTGATTTTTTAAATCCAGTTCTTTAATTTGAATATCTTCCTCTTTCTCTTCAATCAACGCTTTTGTAAGCAGCGCTTTTTCATTATTCAACTCAGCTTTTAAAGCTTCAATTTCTTTTTGTTGCTTCTCAATATCATTTTGCCAAGTGATTGCTTTGGCATTAATTGTTGCTTGGGCTTCCATATATTCGGGAATATTTTCCAAAATATATTCCAAATCTACATAACCTATTTTTTGAGCTTTTTGCGCAATGGATGAAAAGCCCAAAATTAAAAACGCAAATAAAAAGATTTTCTTTGTCATAACTATTGTGTATTTAGAAAAAATCGTGCCAATTAATTATTCATCAATACAAATATAACTGATTTTGGTTAAAATTGTTGTCCAATTATGAAGTGAGTTTGCCAACCTGATTTTACCATTTCTCCAGGCAATGGATCAAATCCGTGTGCGAAGTCAATTCCTAACAATCCGAATGCTGGCATAAATACCCTCAAACCTAGTCCGGCCGAGCGTTTCAGCACAAATGGGTTAAAGTTTTTAAATCCTTCATATGAATTACCGGCTTCTAAAAATCCTAAAACATAAATGGATGCAGATGGTTTTAAAGTGATTGGATACCGCAATTCCATTTGAAATTTGTTGTAAACGGTACCGCCGTCTATTGTTGACAATCTTCCGTTTTCATACCCTCTTAAAGCGATGGTTTCCCTGCCGTCTAATTGGTAAGAAGCCATTCCGTCTCCACCAACAAAGTATCTTTCAAAAGGTGAATCACCTAATTTTTTATTGTAATTTCCTAAGAAGCCAAACTCGGCATTTGACATAATAACCAAATCTTTTGTTAAAGCGGTGTACCATTTTCCTTTGAAACTTGCTTTATAATACTCTAACCATTTATATTTTTCGGCAAGTTCAATGGATGAATAATCTTTTGTATCGACCAAAGAGTAAGGGAATGTTAATTTTGCGCCAATGCTAAAATCGGAACCATAAGTTGGGAAAACCGGATTTGAACCCGCTGAACTTCTTCCTAAGGTAATGTTGTAAGATAAGTTGTTTAAATTACCGTTGCTTAAGGTTAAGTTACCAATTCTCATTCCATATTCTTTCAAGTCATACAATTGGTAGCTAATGCTTTGTGACAAAGTAAAATAATTGTCTGGCCATTTTAAACGTTTTCCCAAACCAACTGTTGCACCTATAATATTTAACCGTTGGTCTTTATCAACTTTATTGGTCATATAATCGTACCTAAATTGTTTTGAGTTGTAAATTGAAAACGACAATGATTGTGGTTTTTTGCCACCTAACCAAGGTTCGGTAAACGAAAAACTTGAGGTTGTATAATACCTGCTTTTTTGAAGACGTAATGAAAGCGTTTGTCCGTCACCCATTGGAAGTGGTTTATAAGCTTTTCCGTTAAATATATTTTTTACAGAAAAGTTGTTGAATGACAATCCCAATGTTCCGATAAAGGAGCCACCACCATAACCACCCTGCAATTCTATTTGGCTTGATCCTTTTTCGGCAACCGTATAATCAATATCAACTGTTTTGTCTTGGTAATTCGGATTTAAATCTGGCGTAATTGCCTCAGCATCAAAAAAGCCCAATTGTCCAATTTCCCTGATGGTTCTAATGATATCGCTTTTACTGTATAAATATCCTGGTTTTGTTCTAATCTCTCTGTAAATTACGTGGTCATTGGTTCTGTCGTTTCCGTTAACGGTAATTTTTTTGATTTTTGTTGGCGCATCTTCATAAATTCTGATTTCAACATCAATCGAATCATTGTTAATCCTAGTTTCTACTGGCATTACCCGCGAAAAAAGATAGCCGTTATCCTGATATATGGTAGTGATATCTTCAGAATCTGGTTTTCCTGTTCCGGAAACGCGTTCTTTCAACACTTTTCCGTTGTAAGTATCGCCTTTTTCTATTCTTAAAATACTTTGCAATTGTTCATCGGTGTAACGAGTGTTTCCTAAAAAACGGATATCACCAAAAATGTATTTTTTACCTTCTTCAACCCTAATATCTATACTGATGGTATTGTCATTGTTAAATGCCATAGAATGGTCAATCACCCTGGCGTCTCTGTATCCTTTTTCACTATAGGCAGTTACAATATTTTCCAAATCGGTGTTGAAATCTGCTTCTATATATTTTGATTTTTTCCAAAACCGAACAAGCATTTTTTGTTTGGTTTTTTTCATCGCTTTTTTAAGCCTTTTGTCGCTAAAAGCTTCATTGCCTTCAAAATTAATGTCTTTTATTTTAATTTTATCACCTTTATCAATATAAACCAGCATATTAACGGTATTAACACTTGAAGTATCAGGCTTTGTATCGAGCGTAACTTTTGCTTTTAAATAGCCTTTTTCCTGGTATTTTTTTCTGAAGTAATTTTTGGAAGTCACCATCAAGTTGTCTGTCAACATAGCGCCTTTTTTAAGCTCGGCATCTTTTTGCAATTCTTTCGCCTTGCTTTTTTTAACGCCTTCAATGGTTACATTGTTAAGTTGTGGCAACTCTAAAACGTCAAATTCCAAATAGGCAACATTTCCGTCGATTTTGGTAACATAAACTTCAACATTGCTAAATTGTTTGGTTTCATACAATTTTTTAATGGCGCTGGTCAATTTGTCTCCGGGAAGTTTAATTTCTTGTCCAACAACCAAACCGGTAAAAACTTTTACAGTTTCTTCTTCAAATTTTTGAAGTCCTTTAACGGTAATTCCGCCTAGTTCATAATTGGTTTCCTTAACAAAAATATTATTTGCTTGTACAGGAATTATGGTATCTTTTACAATGACATCCTTAATTAAGGTATCATTTTTTATTTGGATATTTTCTGAATTATTTTTTGGCAGTTCTTGCGCTGTTGCGGCATTAGTTGATAAAATAATTGTAAAAAGTAATAGCGCTATGTTGAATTTAGTCATTGATTTTTTCAATTTGTTGGCTGGTTTTACCAAATCGTCTTTCTCTTTGTTGATAATCTACTATGGCATTAAATAAATTTTCTTTCCTGAAATCGGGCCAAAGTGTATTGGTAAAATACAATTCGGCATAAGCAATTTGCCACAATAAAAAATTGCTGATTCTTTTTTCGCCACTCGTTCGAATCAATAAATCAACGTCCGGCAAAGAAAACGTATATAAATGATTATTAATAATATTTTCGTTAATTTCTTCGACGCTAATTTGATTATTAACAACTTTTTTTGATATATTTCTGATAACATTAACAATTTCTTCCCTTGATCCGTAACTTAATGCAAGCGTTAATGTTAATGAGGTATTATTTTTTGTTTTTTCAACAACTTCCGCAAGTTCCGCCTGCGCTTTTTCAGGCAGGTTTTCGATGTTGCCGATGGTGTTTAATTTGATGTTGTTTTTAACTAACGTATTTAATTCTTTTCTTAAAGAAGACACCAATAAAGCCATTAAAGTTTTTACTTCCAGTTTTGGCCTGTTCCAGTTTTCAGTTGAAAAAGCATAGAGTGTTAAATAGTTGACGCCAATTTCTCGGCAGCCCTCAATGACATCTTTTACCGAGGCAACACCATTTTTATGCCCGAAAACTCTTGGTTTTCCTTTCAATTCGGCCCAACGGCCGTTTCCATCCATAATGATTGCAATATGGTTAGGAAGATTGTCTGCGTTTATTTGGGATTTAAAATCTTTCATTAATTGGGGTTTGCATAGCAAGGCGGACGGCCAAAAGAGTAAACAAGCGATACACCGGTTAAAATATACCAATCGTTGCTGTCCGGATTTCCAAATTTTAGTATATTTATTTCTTGATTGTTGTAATCTAAATCGTCTGCAAAAGTATAGCGTGCCCTTATTTCCAGGGCAATGGCGAAATCGTTAACCAACTTTGTTTTATAGCCTATTCCAAAAGGAATGGAATAAGCTGTTTTTGATTCGTAATTATATTGTAGGCTTCCGGGAGGTGTTTCAGATCTAACAGCATTGTAATTAAAAGCAGCAAATTCTACCAGTAAATAAGGCGTATGCGTTTTTCGGTAATCGTCTAAATTGTATTCAAAATAATTGAATTCTACGCCAACCGCCAATTCTTTTATGCTATTTGTAAATCGCATTCCTCTATTAAATCTGGCTTTATTTGTGGCGTTGGCATCATCTGATGATATTTCGGCATAGGTAAAAGTTCCTCTTAAAGCAATTCTCGGGTTCATATTCCATTTATAAATTACCCCGCCCATCAAATTATTTGGATTTATATAATATTCCGGACCAATGTCTCCTATATAATTGCTTCCTCCAACAAATAATCCGACTTCATTAATCTGAGCTTTGGAAGTCATTGTGATAAAGACGATTGCAGTGAATAGAACAAATTTTTTCATAAATAAAATAGCCAGCAAATATAAAAAATTATAGTTGCTTTTTTAGGTTTAGCAACGTCTTTTTTGATTAACTGATTTTAAATGAAATTATTGCAGTGCTAATTCCGTATTTGCTCTGGGATTTAAAGGGCTGTTTAATTTCTGATGTCTTGGCCCCAAAGCAATTTATCACGCAGTGTTTTTATGAAAGTTTGCTGGTTAATTTCGGCAATATTTAAAGTAAAAGCCGATTTTTCTATAAATATTTCTGTGGTGCTGTCGATGGTTGTACTTCTTGAATCAAGCGACAAGAAAAATTTATCTTCTCTTCCGCTCACCATCAATTTAATTTTTGTTTCATCGGGAATTACCAAAGGCCGCGCGTTTAAATTATGAGGCGCAATTGGAGTTAACACAAAACTTTTTGCGTGGGGAATAAGAATTGGTCCTCCGCAGCTTAAAGAATATCCGGTAGAGCCTGTTGGCGTTGCAATAATTAACCCGTCAGCCCAATATGAAGTTAAATATTCCTGATCCAAATAAGTTTCAACAGTAATCAT
The DNA here is from genome assembly GCA_964491495.1 of uncultured Lutibacter sp. Lineage (GTDB taxonomy): Bacteria > Bacteroidota > Bacteroidia > Flavobacteriales > Flavobacteriaceae > Lutibacter. Next base: position 8,827 of record CAZBGP010000003.1, read on the forward strand.
TGATGCAGTATTTTTACGGCTTACGGAAACTTCGTTTAATGCAAAATTAAGGGATGACAAACCTTTAATTTTTGGTTTGGTTGTTACGCTTAATAAAGTGCGCTTGTGGATAAGGTATTTTTTTTGCAATAAGTGTTCAATCGCAATGTTTATTTCCTCTTTTTTTACGGTTGCCAAAAAACCCAGTCGCCCGGTATTTATGCCAACTATTGGAATATTGGAATCCCTAATATAGGTTACAGCGCGTAAAATTGTACCGTCGCCGCCAATGGTAAACATAAAATCAAATGAGGCATCTAATTCTGTATGCGAAGAAAATGTTTTCACATTTTCAATTTCGACATCTTTTTTTAATCCAGTATAATAATTTTGCTCAATCACAAACTCGATTGCATGAATTTTTAAAACATTCAATAATTCTTCAAGGTATATTTTATCTTCCGGTTTGTAATATTGTCCGTAAATAGCAATTTTCATCTGTTTAAATTTTATTTTTTAATTGTAACAGATGCTGTTCGCCATTAATCATTTCTCTGTGTATCAAAATTTGTATTGCTCGTTTCATACTTAAATGTTTAGGTATTTTTGGAGATAAATGGATCTTTCTTTCAAGTCTTCCAAATAAAAATCTTCTTTGTGTTTTGAAAGCACTTCATAATTATACCTTCTAAACGACTGAATAATTTTATTAACCTCAAGCGAGTAAAACTTAATCGTAATTTTAACCGTTGTGGTGTCGGTTTCTGAAATAAAAATACCCAACATTTTTCCGCCATTGGATTCTATAATCTGGCAAATTTCGCTAAATGAATATTCAGCAACATTTTTTTCGATGCCTAAAACGGTACCTTCATTTTTTAAAAAAGGCGTGTTGTTGTAAACGTGTAAAATATCGATTAAATCACAATAACCCAAATATTCCTTATTTTCATTGATTACCGGAATTAAATTTGTTTCATTCGCGGCAAAAATCTTGAGAATTTCCAACAGATTATTGTCTTCTTCAGTGAAAAAAAATTGGTACAAATATTGAAAATTTCCAAGTTCCTTTTCATCTTCAAAAATAGTTCGGATGTCAATTTCGGATATTACTCCTAAAACTTGACCTTCTTCAACAACAGGAAAGTGAGAATACGTTGTTTCATTAAAAAGCAATTTCACATCGGCAATTTTTGTGTGCGTTGAAAATGCTTGAAATTCTTTTAAAATATAAAGGGTTGTTTCCATGTTGTTTGCCGTTATGCCACAAAATTAATCAAAAATAAAACCAAAAACAGTTTCTTACTTCGTAAATTTGTGCACTCATTTAAATTTTAAAGATTTATTAGGAATGACAAAATTAAGTGTAAATGTAAATAAAATTGCCACGTTAAGAAATTCGCGCGGAGGAGATTATCCAAATGTGGTGAAAGTGGCTTCCGATATTCAAGATTTTGGTGCAGAAGGAATTACCATTCACCCAAGACCAGATGAACGACATATTCGTTATCAGGACGCTTTCGATTTAAAAAAAATTGTCACCACCGAGTTTAATATTGAAGGAAATCCGATTCAGCAATTTATTGATATGGTGCTGGAAATTCGCCCAACGCAAGTTACTTTGGTGCCCGATGCCATAAATGCCATCACTTCAAATGCCGGCTGGGATACCATTAAACACCATGCTTTTTTACAGGAAATAGTGACGGAATTTCACCTAAAAGGCATCCGCACTTCCATATTTATTGATGCTGATTTAAAATTGATTGAAGCCGCAGCCAAAACCGGAACCGACCGAATTGAATTGTACACCGAAGAATTTGCCAAACAATATGGTTTAGGAAATAAAAATGGCATAAAACCCTATGTTGAAAGCGCTGTTTTGGCAAATGAAATCGGATTGGGAATTAATGCCGGCCACGATTTAAGTTTACAGAATATTCAGTTTTTTGCACAAAACATCCCCAATTTATTGGAAGTTTCCATCGGTCACGCCTTAATCACAGAATCTTTGTATTTGGGTTTGGAAAATGTAGTGAATATGTATAAAAATAAGTTAAAAAGCCCCCTAACCCCCGAAGGGGGGACAGAGCGTTAAAAAAATGTTCGGTGAACATTTTTAGTGAATGTGCAAGCTGGCGCAAGGGCATTAAAAGTTGAAATGTTTAATCGTTTAACTTTTTCAACTTGAAACTTGAAACTTGAAACTTGAAACCTGAAACTTGGAATCAAAAACAAAACCAAAATGAAATTACTGCATTCAACAATTTTAGGAAGCGGACAGCCATTGCTCATTTTACATGGTTATTTTGGCATGAGCGACAACTGGAAATCGTTGGGCGCCAAGTTTTCCGATAATTTTGAAGTGCATTTAATTGACCAGCGCAATCACGGACGAAGTTTTCATTCCGATGAATTTGACTATGAATTATTGGTGGAAGACATGTACAACTATGTGCAACATCATCATTTGGAATATTTAATATTGTTGGGACATTCCATGGGCGGAAAAGTGGCGATGCAATTTGCGGTTACGTATCCCGATTTGGTTGACAAATTAATGGTTGCAGATATAAGTCCGAGGTTTTACACACCTCACCACGAAGATATTTTGGCCGCATTGAATGTGGTTAATTTTTCGCTTCACAACACCCGCAAAAAAGTGGAGGACGTTTTAAGAATTTACATAAAAGATGAAGGTGTTTTGCAATTTTTGCTCAAAAATGTTTACTGGAAATCAAAAGGAGAATTGGCCTATCGTTTCAATTTGCAAAGTTTGATGGAACATAACAGCGAAGTGGGCGAGGCGCTGCCTTCTTTTACCCGTTTTGATGGGAAAACACTCTTTTTAAAAGGCGAAAAATCAAATTATATTACAGAAAATGAAAAGCCATTAATTGAAGCGCATTTTCCAAATTCAAAAATGGTAACCATTAAAAATGCTGGCCATTGGTTGCATGCAGAGAATCCAGAACAGTTTTATGATGAGGTCATCAACTTTTTAACCTAATTAGTTTGTTGGCATAATATTAGTTAATTTTATAAATCACTTAAAAACATAAATCCATGAACTTCATTTTAAAAATAGTCTTAACCGCAGTTGCAGTATTGGTAATTGCCCATTTTTTGCCCGGAGTTTCGGTGGTAAATTTTACCAATGCAGTGATTGTCGCAATTGTTTTGGCATTGTTGAGAGTTACCATAAAACCGCTGCTCATTATTTTAACATTGCCGGTTACCATCGTAACCTTGGGTTTGTTTTTGCTGGTTATCAACGCGTTAATTATCCTGTTGGCCGACAATCTTATTGATGGTTTTCACGTAACCGGATTCTGGGTTGCCTTGTTATTTAGTTTGATACTCTCCATATTTGAATCTATTTTATTTTCATTTTTAGACGAAAAGCAATAAAATAGTTGAATTTGAACGGATTAAATATTTGTTAGATGCGTAAAAAATAGTACTTTTGCACCCAATTTCGAATGATTTAAGATAAAAACAGCATAAAATGAATATTACAAAAGAAAATATCGATGCGTTAAATGCAGTGGTAAAGGTTGAGATTTCAGCCGCGGATTATCAAGAAAAAGTAGCGAAAATTTTACTGGATTACCGTAAAAAAGCTGATATTCCCGGATTTAGAAAAGGTCAAGTGCCAATGGGAATGGTTAAAAAGCAGTACGGAAAATCTATTATGATTGATGAGGTTAACAAACTGTTGCAAGAAGCTTTAAACAATTTTTTAATTGAAGAAAAATTAGATATTCTTGGAAATCCATTGCCTAAAATGGAAGAAAAATTTTCTTGGGATAAAGAAGATTATACCTTTGAATTTGAATTGGGTTTGGCGCCTGAATTTGAGGTAAACCTTGACGCAAAAAATAAAGTTACCCAATACAATATTGTTGCAGACAAAGAATTATTGAAAAAAGAAGTTGCAAATATCAGAAAGCGTTTCGGAAAATTGGTTCCAAAAGAAATCGTTGAAGAAGGTGTAAATATTGCAGGAACTTTTGTAAATGAAGATAAAGAAATCAACAAAAAATCTACGATTGCTTTAGAATCAGTTAAAGGAAAAGCAAACCAGCAAAAATTACTTGGAAAAAAAGTTGGCGAAGTTGTTGAATTAAACACCAAAGGTTTGTTTGATGACGACCATAAGTTAATGGGCGCTTTAGGTTTAAGCCACGATGAAATCCACGGGATTGAAATTCCGGTAACTTTTACCATTGAAGAAATTAACGCAAATGAACTTGCAGAAATTAACCAGGAATTGTTCGATAAAATTTTTGGCGCTGATGTTGTGAAATCTGAAGCAGAATTAAAAGCCAAAATAAAAGAAGATGCCGAAAAACAATTTCAAACACAAGCAGACCAACAATTGTTGAACGCTGTGACAGAATATTTGGTGGAAAACACAAAATTTGATTTACCTGCTGAATTTTTGAAAAAATGGATGGTTGTTGCAGGCGAAAAACCAATGACGCCAGAAGATGCTTCAGAAGAATATGAAAAATCTGAAAAAGGTTTGCGTTACCAGTTAATTGAAGGCAAAATTTTAAAAGACAATAAACTTCACGTAACTTTTGACGAATTGAAAGATTTTACAAAAGGTTTTGTGAAAATTCAAATGGCACAATACGGACAATTAAATCCGGAAGAAAAGGAATTAGATGACATTGTTCAACGTGTTTTAACCAATCAAGATGAAGCAAAACGTTTGCAAGAGCAATTGGTTAGCCAAAAATTGTTGAACTTTTACAAAGAAAAAATGACTTTTAAAACAAAAGAAGTGAATTATGAAGAGTTTGTAAAAGAAGTTTACAAATAGTCATTTTTCATCTCCATAAATTAAAAACGCCTTAAAGAATTTCTTTAAGGCGTTTTTTTATGTGGTTTTTGCAATAACCAATCAATAAAATTATTTCCGTTTTTTGTCGTAGTTACTAGTAATAGATTTTGTTAAATAGTTTTAATTGGGTACTATAAAAATGATATTCAAAAAAACAGTATTTTAACAGCGCGTTAATTGATTCCGGTTTTTGCAGATGCTGGAATATAGACTGAAAAAAAACTAAATATCAGGATAACCAATCGAGCGCTTGTGAATAATGACTAATTTAACTTTGGTCGTTTAAAAAATAGCAAAGAACACATTATTAATATTTTTTCAATAGGGGTAGTTTTAAAATTCAAATTGTTCAAAATTTATGTCTTCACAAATTGTAATTAATAAGCTAACGGCTATAATAGTTGATGATGAACTTTATGGAAGGGAAAATCTCAAACTTATTATTAAAAATTACTGTCCGGAGATTGAAGTTAAAGCAAGTGCAGAAGATGTGGTTTCGGCAATAGCTTTGGTGAAAAATCATATGCCAGATGTAGTTTTTCTTGATATTAATATGCCTGTACTTGATGGATTTGATTTTCTGAAGGAATTTGAAGACCGGAAATTTATGGTTGTATTTGTGAGTGCTCATGAGGAATTTGGAATTAGTGCGGTAAAAGTTCGTGCAGAAGATTATCTCTTAAAACCCATTAATATTAAAGAACTTAAGTTGTGCGTTAATAAACTGCTGACTTTAAAAGATAAAATGAACAGCGCAAAATCTGTTTCAGAAAACAATAAATTAATTATTTCCGATTCACGTGGATTTAATATACTCAATATTGACGATATTTTGCGTTTAGAAGCTGATGGCTGTTACACCACAATTGTTTCTAAAGACAAAAACTCAGTAATATCGCGCACCTTAAAAGATTTTGAAGCATCATTGCCAAAAGAATATTTTTTTCGGATTCACAAATCCCATCTGATTAATTTGAAATATATTAAGGATTATTCAAACTTTAGCGGAAACTTTGTTACCATGTCAGATGGCAGTAAAGTTGAAATATCGCGCAGAAAAACACCGGAATTTATTCAACGTGTAAAAACATTTCTAAATAAGGTTTAGAGATGGTTAAAAAAAATATAATTTTTGCCGCATTTTTTCTCTTTTATTTTATAAATATTCATTCTCAAACGCCATCTTATTATCATTATACTTCATCTGACGGATTGGCGTCTTCCACCGTTTACGATATTATTCAGGATAAAGACGGATTTATGTGGTTTGCCACCGCAAATGGAATAAGTAAGTTTGATGGCAATCACTTCACAACATTCCGAACCAAAGATGGTTTAAATTCCAATTCAATTATTTCTCTTTTGGAAGGAAAAAAAGGAGAATTATACATCGGAAATTTTGAAAAGGGAATTAATCTTTTTAAAAACGGTAAAATAGCAAATTATATCACTGAAATTGATGGCAAAAGTTTGGTAATTTCATATTTAATACTTGAATCTTCAAAAAAGAATGAACAGAAAATTATTGCATACAATGGCTGGGGTGATATTAATTTAATCAACGAAACGGCATCGGGCAAGCTGAAAACCAAAGTTGTTAATGACTTATCAGTTTACATCAATAAATTAGAAAAACTGGCAAATGGTGATTTATTGGCTTTAACCGCAACAGGTTTGTATGATTTTAAAGCTGAATCGCTTTCAAAATTGAACATCAAAGGCTTGCCCGAAACTTCAGTTTTTTGTCTCGCAAACGGCAATGATGGCAGTTTCTTTATCGGAACAAAAGGAACAATTTACAGAATAAAAAATGATACAATAATTGACACGTTTCGTACAAATTTTGTGGGCGATAATGATGTAATTGCTATTTTAAGCGATAAAAATAATAATATCTGGTTTTCAACTAGGAACTCAGGTTTTTACATGATTCCCGGCGGTTCAGACAAAATTATAGATATTGGAAGTAAATTGGACTTGCAAAATACGCTGGTAAACAAATATTTTGAAGACAATGAAGGAAATATTTGGGTAAGCACTTTTGGCAAAGGGGTTTTTTGCATCAACAATCTTTACTTAAAAAGCTATAATGAAAATGACGGATTGCACAATAATAATATTTATTCCATTGCAAAAGATAGATCAGGCAAATTAATATTCGGAACATTTAATGGCGTCAGTATTTTAGATAACGGAAAATTCGATCAGATCAAAAATGAAATGGACAAGCCTTTTTCGGAATATATCTATTCAATTAATAACAGTAATAATGAATTCTTTGTAGGCGGTTCATTTTTAAAAAATGAGATAAGTACTATTACTTATAAAGACATAAAATTTCACTTATTTAATGGACTGTCTTTTTGTAAACTAAGCAATGGACTGTTTTTGTTTGGGGGCAGAACAAATTCCATCAGCTTTCAAAATGAGTTGAGTTATGATCAAAACCAAGCTTCACAAATCTATATATTTGGTGAAGATCGCAGCACAAACCGGATCAATCAAATTTTTGAAGATTCAGAAAAAACAATTTGGATTGGCACCGGACTTGGTTTATGCAAAGCTTCTGTTTTGCTCGATAAATCAGGGAAACTAACTTTGAAGAAAACCTTTTTTAAATCCAATCCAATTTTAAATTCAAAAATAAATGCCATCATTCAAGATAATAACAATCAAATTTGGATTGCCGGAGAAAAAGGAATAGTGCGCTATAACCTTAAAAATGAATTAATCACCAATTATTTGACTATTAAGGGACAGGATTTATCATCTTCTACATCTATTGTTTCCGACAAAAAAAACAGAATTTGGGTTGGAAATATGAAAGGGCTTTATTTATTTGAAGCCTCTTCAATTAAATATTTTAATAAGAAAACCGGACTTCCGTCTGATGAAGTTTATTCGCTTTTTTATGATCGGGAAAAAAATCAGTTAGCGATTGGTTCAAGCGGTGGTATCACATTTTTGAATATTGATTTATTTGACAATGCTGTTTTACCGCAACTGCAGGTTAAAATTATGGCTGTAAAAGCAGGGGATTCAATTTATACCAACTATAACCATTTGGTTTTTGAGCCTGAACAACGTAATGTTTCCATTAACTTTAAAGCGCTAAATTTTTCTTCTTCGGGTTCTGTGATGTATCAGTATAAATTGGACGAAACAAAATGGAAAGATATTCACGATGATTTTCTTAATTTTCTTTCTTTAAAAAACGGAAATTATAACCTACTCATAAGAGCAAAATCTCAAAATGGAAATTGGAGTAATCCGGCCCAGGTTTCCTTTGAAGTGGAACCTCGTTTTACTGAAACCGTTTGGTTTAAATTGTTGATTTTATTAATTGTGGCATTGATTTCCGGTTTATTGGCGGATTGGCAAGCCAGAATTGAACAGCGTAAAACACGTAAAAAACTAAAATTGAATCAGAGAATTAATGACCTTAAACATCAAGCGTTGTCGGCCATGATGAATCCGCATTTTATTTTTAACTCCCTTAATTCGGTACAATATCTTATCAACAGCAATAGAAATGAGGAAGCCAATGATTATATAGCGATTATGGCAAAATTGATACGTAAAAATCTGGAAACTGCAGGAAGTGGATTTATACTTTTATCCGAAGAAATCAGCCGACTTAAACTTTATTTGAATCTTGAGAAGCTCAGGTTTCAGGAAAGGTTTTCTTATGAGATTATTATAGGGAACGATATAGATTCAAATGCTTTATTAATTCCAAATATGATACTTCAACCCTTTGTTGAAAACGCGCTGTGGCATGGTATTATTAATTCGGGGATCAAGGGTTCTGTAACCATCTCTTTTTCTTTTGAAAATATAGAAATTGATGGCGAAATTTGTAAATCACTACTGATTAAAGTTACTGATAATGGCATTGGAATTATTGAAGCAAGAAAACATAAAAAAGCAAATCATATTTCAAAAGGAATCCAGATTATTGAGGAACGCCTGCGTTTGTTGAGTGAAAAAATGGAATTGCCTCAACCAATTATGATTGACGATTTAAGTAACCAAAATAATAACGCGCACGGCACCGAAGTGATTATTTCGCTTCCGCCGCCACTCTATCAAATAATTTCCAAGGAATAAATTTACCATTTATACTTACCGTTAAATTAGAAATAACTACCGTTAGTTTACTAATATCTACCGCACGTTTGTTAGCTATTGTGATAGCCGATTTTTGTAATTAGATTTGATAGAGAAGCCAAAACTACTATGTGGAATTTTCTAAAAAAGTTAAAGAATTTATTTACCAAGAAACAATCTGTTTCTGCGCCGCTTTTAATTATCAAAAAAACTGCTGATGATGCCAATGTAAAGGAATACAACTCCATTGAAGAAGCCATCACTGATATTGAAAAAGACCCAAATGTTCCCACAGAAAAAATAGAAAAGCTAAAATCGTCCGTGAGAATGCTAAAGGACAAAACATGCATAAAAATCAGAAATGGTGAAATCATAAAATAAAACACAACAGTTATGAAGAAACATCTTGTGCTCCTATTATTGGCAATTTCTTTTCAGGGTTTTGCGCAAACCAATCTTATTACCGGTATCAACATTTCGCTGCCTGCAAATCCAAGTGGAAATATTGCCGAATGGTCCAAATCTATGCCACCGTTCATGATTTCTGCACAAACCAGAATGGAAAACGGAAAAGTGTCCCCAATGGTGATGGAAAGCCGTATTTTGGTTTCAATAAAAGGCAATGGTGCCGTTTGCGGAAACTATTCTGTTGACAATGCTCCGCAAGCGAATTTTAATTCACCCGCAAAAGTATGGACGGGCGAAGCAGCGCTTAGCTTATTAGGCAAATCCTGTGATTTAAAACCGGGTATTTATGAACTTTGTGTAAAGTTTTATGGCTATGGCACTGCTGGCCAGGTTTTAATCGGTGAAGGTTGCAAGTCTTTTACCATAAAAGAAACCGAACAAAAAATCTACCAGCCTTCCCAGGCATTGGCACCGGCAAACGGTACTGAATTTAACGAGTCTGATTTAATAAAACCAATAACTTTCCGCTGGACTCCCATAATTCCAAAGCCACAAGAACCCGTTACCTATCGTTTAAAAGTTTGGCAATTGACGGAAGGACAAACAGGCTCACAAGCTATGAAGGTAAACCAACCGATTATCACCAAAGATGTTGAAAATATGACGCAGGCTGTGATTAATATTACTGATGAATTTAATGCTCCAGAAATACAGGCTTTTGTTTGGAATGTACAAGCATTGAACAAAGAAGGAAACCCAATGGGGGAAAATTCAGGAGTAAGCAGCCCTTCTCAGTTTGCGGTAAATAGGGCAGCACCAAATGTTAATAAATCTATGCCGGTTAATGATGAGGTAGTTATATCAACGGTAAATAAAGCAGCGCCAAATGTTAATAAATCTATGCCTGTTAATAATGATGAGGTAGTTGTACCAACGGGAAATATTGCGGTTAACGATACTATTTACGCCGGTTACAATGGTGAATTTGCCATTATTACAACACAAGTTAGCGGAACTACCAAATTTTCAGGAAAAGGAACGGCCTTCATAAACTGGCTTAAGGCGCGAGTGAGTGTTAAATTTGACAGTATTACTGTTGATACCAATAAAAAATTGCTTACAGGAAAAATTTCAGCAGAAATTCATGATACAGCACCAGTTTATCCGCTCGATTGGGCTTTGGAAGTTGCGGCAAACAATCCTTGGGCAAATAGTGTGGCATCAAGTATGGTTACTTGGGTTGAAAGCCAAACCAATCAAACAATTCCTTATAATAATTTAACGGAATACGCAACGCCGGTGAAAATGCCGCTCGGACTTAATTTTCCAAATGGGGATCAATTGGCGATTACCGAATTGGTTTTCAGAAACAATAAATCCGAATTCAATTTGGTAACTTCCAAAACAACCCCGCAAGACTGGGGAAATCCTGTTCAATTGGTTGGTTTTATTGCCAAAAATATTGAATTTCATCCCAGTAATATTATAATGCCTCCAAATAGAATAGAACTTGTTGAAGATGTTACCATTACTGCAAATCCCAAAATTAATTTCACCTTTAAAAAACCCACAAATTCAAATACAGGTTGTTTTGTTGAATGGGGTGAAAATGGATTTTCGCAATTCGGAATTGAAATACATTCTGAGTTTACAAGAGATTGGTTATTGCCTTCTCCTGATGACAACATCTCAAAAACCAAAGCAAAATTATTTGCTTTAGGCACCGCTTGGAATGATTTGGTTTTAACAGGCACGTTGGATAAATCTGAAATAGTTTCAGCACAGGGAATGACAATATTGGCAGACAGTTTGTCGTACGATATGTCGGATGTTTTAAATCCGCCAAGCATCACTTTTCCGGAAAATTATGATGGAGAAACAAGCAACTTATTCAGGGGTTTTTATATGAAAGAACTTGTTGTGGAAATGCCCACAACCTGGCAAACCAATTCGGGCGGAAAACCTCAAATTTCAGTTCAAAATATGATTATTGACAATACAGGTATTACACTTTTTGCTGAAGCTACCAATGTTGTTCAGTTTCCAAATGCAAACGTTGCGGATTTGGTTGCGAGCATAGACACGGTTCATGTAGAAATTGAATCGAGTTCGCTTGTGGAAGCCAGCGTAAAAGGTCGAATCGGACTGCCGGTAAGCAAAGCAGATTCTATACAAAACCCATTAAAATACATCGCATTATTCAACAACGCTCAATTGCCTGCTCAAACAAGTTATTTTCAATTAACCATTGAGCCTACTGGTCCAATTTATGCACATTTGTTAAAAGGAGTTATGACCTTAGCCCAAACCTCAAATATTGTTGCATATGTAGATAAAAATAAAAAAACATTTAATACCAATCTTGACGGAAATTTTGTGTGGAGCAATGTGAAATTAGGTCCGGTGAAGAACGTAAATATGAATTTGGGCTTCCAAGGAATTGCAATGAATTATGACTCGAGTTTGGCAAGCAATAAATTTACTTTCAATGCTGGCGCTTGGTCGTTTGCGAGTCCTCAAAAATTCCTGGCAAATTTCCCGGTTACCATAGACAATATTGGATTTAAGCAATTGTCGACCACAGGCAGTCAGATGCTTCATGGAAAATTAAATTTCGATGTAATTTTTAACTTGTCATCAGATGTTGGAGGACAATCTAAATTGGCTGTTGAATTGGCAATTGAAGACAATCAAAATGCTTCAGGATTGGGAAAATTTAAACCAAAATATATTGGTACCACTATTTCTGATATTAATGTTTATGCAAATTTACCTGCAGTTTCTATTGATGGGACAATTCAATTTAGAAATGACGATCCCGTTTTTGGAAATGGTTTCAAAGGAACTCTACAAGCTACTTTTAAAGCACCAAAAGTGAGTATTTCAGCCTTGGCCGAATTTGGAAATACCAGTTATCTTCATTCCTCAACCTACAGATATTGGCGCGTGGAAGCATCGGCAATTTTTCAACCTGGCTTGCCATTTTTACCCGGAGTTGCTTTTTATGGCTTTGGCGGCGGTGCTTCAAACAATATGTTGGCAACCATCAACAACACTACAAAAAAATATGACTTTACGCCTAAAAAAGGCACTTTAGGATTTAAAGTGCTTGCCGTTATAGGGACCACGCCAAAAGTTGAAACCTTTAATGCCGATGTTGGTTTAAGTGGACAATTTTCGGCTGGCCAAGGAATGTATAATATTGGTTTTACAGGCGATTTTTATATTGGTGCACCATTGCTTCCTCAAATAGACAGAGCGAAAGCACAAATTAAAGGCAGTGTTATTGCCGATTATAATTTTCCTGACAAACATTTTTATATGTATGCGGCAGTTACTGTAAACGCACCGCCAATCACCACGCCAAGTCCGGCTGAATTAACCTTGGACACCAATGGGAAAACAAACAAATGGTTTTTTAAATTTGGAGAACCTACCGATACCAATGTAGTCAGTATTTTTAGCGTAAATTTATATGAATATTTAATGTTTGGAAATGACATTAAAGCTCCCGTAAACGGATTTACGGAAGGTTTTAGAAACAGCTATTACAATGTTGTAAATCAATATCCGGGCATACCGTCATTGCCCGGCGTAGACGGCAATTCTGCTACAGGAAGAGGTTTTGCTTTAGGCGTTGGAATAAAAATCGATAAAAATTTTAATACACATATTGTAAATGGATATTATTTGGATCTTGTGATGGCTGCAGGGGCTGAAGTCAATTTAAGTATGATGGAATACATCGGACAAAATTGTGCCAATCCTTCCCAGCGAATTGGTTTAAATGGATGGAGAGCAAGAGGAAATATTGGTTTTTATGTTGATGCAGGTGCGAAAGTGGTGAAAGGAAATGACACTTGGAATTTGGCAAGTATAAAAGCCGGCGGCTGGTTAGATGCTAAATTTCCGAGGCCAACTTATGTGGCTGGCGCTGTTCAGGGAAATATACAAATAGGAGGTTTTACAACTAAAATACACACATTGGGCGATTGCAATGCGGGTGATGGCGCTTATCATATAGGAAAACAAAACGACCATTGGGGCCTAAAGAAATGGACAAGTTGTACACACCTTCAATATCATTATCTTGTAAACCAATCATTTAATAAAACTTTTGATTGGGGTGACAATTGCGGCAGTGGCGACGTAACACAACCTGCAAGCACAGGACCGGCTATTGCGCAACAAGATGCAGCGCAAGACCAGGAACAACTATTGATAAAATATGTGCATCCGGGCACCACGTATAATTTTCCTATAACAATGCCAATTGCGGTAAAATATGGCTTGCCATTAAATGAGGAATTTGACGTTTCCGAACAACAAAGCAGCGGCAGCATCATTAACAGAACATTTAAATTGGTGACTACGGTAACGCTTCAAGAAAAAAATGAAACTACCGGCGTATATGCAACCATCAATAAAAAATTCAGTAAAAATAATTTAGGGGAATATTTGTATGTTAAGGTTGGTCCAATGATAGCGCAACAACAGGCCGTTGTATTGCCTGTCTCAAATATGAAAAACAAGACACTCACACCGCAAGCGGCAGTTGTGCAAATTTCCAATATGCCAGTAAGCAATGTGCCAAATAATATCAGTATTGTTAGTTTGTCTAAAAATGTTGTAATGGAAACGTCTTATCCTGCGCCTGAAGCCGGTGAATACGATAATTTGCCTCCAGAACCAGCAGCTGTTGTAAATTCACTTGAAATAAATAAATGGTATAAAATTATAGTGGTTGCCAATTTAAAGGAATTTAAAAATAACGTTTGGGTAAACGCACTTAAATCAAATGGAAGTCCGGTTACGCAAACAGTAACCAAAACTTTCAGAACTGGTCCAATGGAAGTGGTGAGTACCAATAAAATCATAAATAAAAATAATTCAAGCAACTAATGAAAAAATATATAAATAAATATTCGATCCTGTCAATGGTACTATTTATGTTTTTTTCAAGCATAAATGCACAAGAAAGCAATGAGGAACAGCCAACAAGCATTATCAATATGGTTGGGCGCTATTTATCTGAAGAAAACGCTGTGGAAATGCGATTTTTCCCCGATAAAAAATCTATTTTATATTCCGGCATCAAAAACGGTTTTGTGGTAGAAAGAGCAGAAATTACTGAAGGAATAGATAATGAAGCAGATTTAAAATACATCAAAATTGCTGAAGTTTTTCCTTATGATGAAGCGCAATGGACTGCTGCTTTTTCAAAAGGTAACGAAGAAACAAAGCACAATTTAAATCTTGCAAAGGACTTTTTTGACAATATAGACAAACAAACCGGTGGAAAATTCAATTTTGATGAGGGCATCAAAGAAATGAAAGAACAAAAAAGTAAGGAAGATTTCGAATACTTAATTTTTGTGATGAATGCCATTAAAGATAAGGATGTAGCCGAAGCAATTGGATTGTCTTATACAGATAAAACTGTTCAAAAGGATAAAAATTATTTGTATCGGATTAAATTAAGCAAAGAACCAAAATCAGCTTATAAAGTTGTTGGATTACCTTTTAATATTGAAACTGCCGTAAATAAAAAGCAAGAGGAAAGAAAAATATACACGGTTACAGGCGACAAAGAATTGACTTTTCTTTGGGAAGAAAGTGATATGGTTTCCGGCGCTTTGGTTGAACGAAAAAACAATAAAACCGGAAATTATGAACCACTGAATGAAACACCCGTTTATACGTTAAGTGAAACATCAAATCGCAACGGTTATAAAGACGAAAATTTAACAAATTACCAATGGTATGAATATCGTTTTTACGGGTACAATCCTTTTGGGGAAAAAATTCTTTTTGGTTCAGCTAAAGCAATGCCTAAAGATCTCACGCCTCCAAAAAAACCGCTGCTCATAAAAGCCAAACACGAAAAATTTGATGAAGTGTTGGTTGAATGGAATGTTACAGATCCTGTTGATAATGATTTAAAAGGATTTTTAGTCGCTCGCGGTGAAACCAATGACGGAAATTTTCAAATTCTGCATCAAAATTTATTGTCAAAAAACATCAGAAGTTTTACGGATAAAACTTTTAGCAGCGTAAAAAGCAATTATTATGTTGTCCAGGCAATTGACACCAGCGGAAATATAAGTTCTACAACACCTGCTTTTGTAACAATTACAGATTCAATTCCGCCTGTAAAACCTAAATTTATTTCAGGTAAAATAGATTCTTTGGGCATTGTTACCATCAACATTGAACTCAATAAAGAAATCGATTTAATGGGCTACAGATTGTACAAATCCAATAGCGATGAACACGAATTTTCTTTGATACGTGAAGGTTTTAGTGACAATGATTCAATACAAAAACCGGTTCAAATAATTTTTAAAGATACGGTTACTTTAAACTCACTCACGCCTTATATTTATTATAAAATTATTGCGCTGGACTTCAATTTTAACCAATCGGAATCTTCTGAAATATTAAAAGTAAAACGTCCCGATAAAATTCCGCCAACAACACCGGTATTCAAAAATGTAATTGTTAAGCAAAATGAAGTAGAACTGCATTTTGCATTAAGTGAAAGTGAAGATGTTGTGGAACAATATATTTATCGAAAATTAAATACGGATGCGCCTTGGGAATTGCTCAGTAAAGTAGACAATAAGTCAACATCCTATATTGATAAAAAGTTAAAACAGGGAACCGTTTATTTCTATTCTTTACGTGCAAAAGACGACAGCAATTTATTCTCGGAATATGCAAA
>CAZBGP010000003.1:24999-50947 GCA_964491495.1 uncultured Lutibacter sp.
TATGCAGTTAAAGTTTTTACAAAAGATGGC
The DNA here is from genome assembly GCA_964491495.1 of uncultured Lutibacter sp. Taxonomy (GTDB): domain Bacteria; phylum Bacteroidota; class Bacteroidia; order Flavobacteriales; family Flavobacteriaceae; genus Lutibacter. Next base: position 25,030 of record CAZBGP010000003.1, read on the forward strand.
GGACAGTCGAAAATTAGCAATACGGTAATTATTAGGTAACAGAAGAAGGTTGGCGTGAAAATTTTATTTTTTTTTGAATTTAAAAAAAGCAAAATGAAGAATTCCGATTTCAAGATTAAACAAAATAATATTTAATTAAAAAGACCTATGAACCATCTTAAACAAACGGCAGTAATTATCATTTTGTTGCTTTTTTTTCAAGCAAATGCCCAAGAAAAGAAATATGCTTTTTCCATCAAAGGTGATATGGGAATATGGTATGAAGGTTATGGTCTCGATAAAAATCCGAGTCCGGCGTTACCCGATTTTTATTCTGCCCGAAAACCTTGGAATTTAATGCGTTATTCCTTCAATCCAACTTTTTCAATTGGAAAATGGGAAATCCCGATGAATTTTAATTTCAGTCCGATGATTACCAATTTCATCACACCGGCAGGATCGAAACAAAGTGTATGGCAATTTTTAACAAATCCGGCGAATAACTTTGGATTGCGCCCTAAAATTGGAACCACAGAATTTTTGCTGGGTACGCAAACCCTAAAATACAGCGATTTAAGTACCGGAGATTTGGGTGTTTTCGGATATGGTGTTAATTTATCACCGGGGAAATTCAGGATTAAATTATTTAAAGGTGTATCGCAAAGTGCTGTTAATTATGAAGCGCCAACACTTCCAAATCCGGCTGGCGTTATTGGAGCTTACCAACGCAATCAATGGATGGCGCAGCTTGGTCTTGAAAAAGAAGGCAGCTATTTTACCGGTTTCAATTTTGTAAAATCTATAGACAAACAAAATTCTGTAACCTCGCCGCCTTTATCGCCCATTGATCCTCAGGAAAATATGGTCGTTACTTTTTTAACCACCGCCAATTCGGAAAACGGATGGAAATATCATATTGAACTCGGACAAAGTTTTCATACGCGTAATTTAAACACGCCGTTATCTTATGTTCCGGTTGAAGATTTTAAACCATTTATCAACGCCCATACTTCTTCTTCTAAAGACAATGCGGTTTTATTGGGCATTGCCAAAAAAGGACAAGATTGGGAAATTGGCACAAAATTTAAATATTTTGGCGCCGGCTATTTTACCGCGGGATATCCTTTTATGACCAATGACCTGATTGATTACTTAATTGATGCGCGTTTTAACGCCTGGAAAAAGAAAATGAATGTGGTTGCCAGTATTGGCGAGCGTTTTGGAAACTTAAGCCTTACTTCTGGCCCCGACAAAACCAGGCAAATCATTGCCAATGTGAATGTGTTTACGCAATTTAATGATCGGCTCAGCCTCAATATGAGTTTTAACAATTTTGGCTACAATGCTCCGGACTTGTCAGGTTATAAAAGTGTGAGCAACGAACTTAGTGTAAATCCATCCTATACTTGGAGCAACACTAAAATGAGTCATTTGATTAGCGCCACTTATACCAAGAGCACCTATGATGAAACCATTGTTTTTGTTACCACGCACAACAACACGCAAACAGCATTGCTTCTTTACGTTCCAACATTTTTTGAAAAAAAAATAAGTCCGGATTTTAGCTTAATGTGGTTCAAAAATACGGCACCTTCAATTGACCTTTCTTTGTTTACGGCATCAAGCGGATTGAAATGGAAGGTGAACCAAAAATTTAACTTAAAAGGTCAGGTGCAATACAATTTAACCACAATGAAACCTTTTACCGCCAATAAAAATTTATTGGCAACTGCAGGCTATGAGTGGGAAATTTATAAAAAACTGTCTTGGCAATTTTCGTTAACGGCGAATGTTTATAAATTCGGAACAGAATTGCCAGGAAATTCCCTGATTCCTATTTATTCTGGAAATCCGCAGTATTTTGAGACGACTATGCGAACAGGATTGCGTTATAAATTTTAGAAATGCTAAATAATTTTCAACTGAAATGAAACGAGCATAACAAATTTTGATACACAAAGCAATGATTAATAGCGAACAGCAGCTGTTATCGCTAAAAAATAAAATTTAAACAGATGAAAAAATATAATTTAGTAATAGCCCTTGGATTTTTCCTGATTGTTCAGATAGTCCAGTCACAAATTACTGTAAATCTCGCTTTAAACAGCAGGCCGCAACCTTGGTTGTCGCAATGGGAAAATCCGATAAACGGACAAATGATCATCACCTTCATGCGAGGTGGTGTTCAAGGCGAGGCTCAAGTTAAGTTAAGAACAACTTTATTGGCTGAAGGCGATAATATTATTGGCACTTCAAATATAAACGCTTCCCGGATTTATAATTTAAAAGAAGGCGTAAACCTATTTACCATGGCTGAAGCTTTGCAATTACAAAATTTGGTTTTATCAGGGAAAGTGCAAAACACGCTTCAACGCACCGGGCGCTTGGCTGCAGGACAATATCAATTGAAAGTTGAAGTAGTGAATGTTTCTGGTGAAGTGGTTTTCGCACGTCAAACCCGTCCGTTTTTCATCACTTCTTACCAATTGCCCAAGTTAATGGTTCCGGCTGATGGTGCTGAATTGAATGCGCTCGTTTCACAAAGTTTGATTACTTTTCGCTGGACCGGATTGATTCCAAACACGGCTGAATTTCCTGTTTATCGTGTACAGGTTTTTGAAATTTTGCCAGGACAAACGCCAATGCAGGCATTTCGCGGTAACTTTCCCATTCTCGACGAACCAGCTTTACGTGGCACAACACAATATATTTGGCGAACCAGCCTTCCGATGTTAGACAATACTGCCAACCACAAATTTATATGGACCGTGCAAACACTCGATATGGAAGGACACCCAGTTCCAAGCAATGATATGAATAATCAGGGAAGAAGTGAACCGGCCGTTTTTACCATCATCAACCAAATGGGTGCAGGAAATAAGGAAAAAATGAACGAAGATTAAATAAAGGCGTATGAAAAAAATTATTAGCATCATCGTTTTGGGAATTTTAGCACTTCAACTAAATGCCCAAGTTACGCAGGAAAGAAAACCTTCAACTTTGGCTTTTCATATTTTTTATAATGATTTTAATTCCGCACAGCAAATCAAAACAAGCTCTTTAAATAATGTGCTTAAAAACCGCCTTTGGACTAAAATTGGCGATATGCAAACCGGATTTGGAATTAACTACTTCAAAGGAATTCGAAATAAAATTGATTTTGTTGCTACAATTGATGGCAGTTGGACAGATTATCTTTATGAAGATGGAACATCCTATGGAAGCAATCAATTTTTATTGGATGCCAATACTGCGCTGAATTTTAAAATGTTGACCGATAAACATACGCTTGTGCCTTATATTTCAAGTGGCGTTGGGGTTTCGTTATATCAGGGCAAAACGGGTTTTTATGTTCCCGTTAGCGCCGGATTGCAATTCAATGTTTTTGATGAAGCTTTTATTTTCACCAATATTCAGTACCGTTATGCGCTGACTTCCACTGTTAATGACCATTTTTATTATACAATTGGCATCGCAGTGAGCATCGGTAAAAATAAAATAGAACCTGCTGAAATAGTTGAACCTGTGAAAAAGAAAATATCGAACAAAAATTTGTTAGTTGCTGTTTATGATGAAGCAACAGGCTTGCCTTTATCCAATGTGGAAGTTACGCTTGCCGGACCAGACAATCAAAAAGTAAATGCATTCACCGATGCTGGCGGAAAAGCTATTTTCAATTCAATAGCGCCTTCAAATTATAGCGTTTCTGGTTTGTTAAATCAAATCAGTTCTTCAACAAAAAATATTGAAAAAGAAGCCTTTGAGACTGAAGAAAATCAAATTAATATCAACTTAACCCACAACGACCCGCAGTTTACTTTGCAAGGTGTTGTGATCAATAAAACCCAATATATTCCTGAAGGCAATGTGGTTGTCACCATCACAAACGATGCAAATCAAAACATAACTTCCGTACAAAGTAATTCAGAAAATGGTATTTTTCAATCACAGCTTGAAGCTGAAAGTGATTTTACACTTGTTGGAAAAAAAGCCAGTTATATCTCTAACATTGTTAAAGTAAGCACTAAAGGTTTGAACAGAAGTGTAACGCTTTTTGTTAATTTAGAATTGGACATTGAAGAAGCAAAAGTCGGACAAAGTGTTGTGCTGAATAATATTTATTTTGAAGTTGGTAAAACTACCATCAATACTGATTTTTCAACGGATCTGGATAAATTGGTACAATTTCTTAAAGACAATAATGAAACAAAGCTTGAGATTCAGGGCCATACCGACAATACGGGCAGTTTGAAACTTAACAATAAATTAAGCCAAAGCCGTGCAAACAGTATTGTTGATTATTTGGTCAAAAAAGGAATTGACAGTCGCCGAATTTCGGCTAAAGGTTTTGGGCCATCATTACCAATAGCTGATAATTCATCAGCGGAAGGCAGAGCCAAAAACAGACGCGTAGTCATTAAAGTGATTTAATAAAATAGGATTATAAACTTCCATAAATAAAAAACGCCTTAAAGAAATTCTTCAAGGCGTTTTTTAATGCTTATAATTTTACTAAAACTATTTCTTTTTTTGTCCGCGCGTGAGTGGTTTTTTGTATTTTTTTACAATTTCACGTCGGTAAGAACCACCTAAATTTACTTTTCTGTTTTTCTCTTTTTTCTCATGATATGCCGTTCCGCCGTCAACTGTTTCCTTTTTCTTTTCACTTGAGGATTCTTCAAGTTCTGATCTCGGAATTTCTTCATCAATCAGTTGGGTTGAAATTTCAATCGATTCAGGAAGGTCGAAAACATCGATTTCCCGGTTCATCAACAATTCAATTTCGCCCAAATAATCGGCTTCGGCTTCAGTAAATAAACTAATTGAAGTTCCCAATTGTTCGGCACGGCCAGTTCTTCCTATTCGGTGAATATAATTTTCAGGTTCCTTCGGAATGTCAAAATTTATAACGTGACTCACATTGGTTAAATCCAGTCCGCGGGCAATAATATCGGTGGCGATTAAAATGGAAGTGCTTCCTTTTTCAAATTTTTCCACAGAACGTAAACGATAATTTTGCGTTTTATTGGAATGGATTACGGCCACTTGTTTTGGTAATGCCAAATCCATTTCATCAAATAAAATAGTGGCTTGTTTTTTGTTTTTTACAAACACCAATACTTTGTTAAAAGTATTCTTGTCTTGCAAAATATTTTTTAAAAAATTGACTTTCGTGTAAAAATTTGGAACCGGATAAGCTTGTTGCTGAATGGTATCTAACGGGCTTCCGCTGGTTGAAACTTCAATTTTAACGGGTGATTTAAAAAAAGTATCCAGTAAATTATCAACTTCTTTAGTTAACGTTGCAGAAAATAAAATGCTTTGGCGTTTATTTGGCAACAAATCCATCAACGTAATTATTTGCGGCCTAAAACCAAGGTTCATCATTTCATCAACTTCATCAATCACAAATTTTTGAATAAATTTCAGTTTTAAAATACCGTCCAAAGCCAAATCCAACAATCTTCCCGGCGTGGCGACCAAGATGTCCAAACCTGCATGAACCAACTGTTTGTCGGTATTTATATTGGTGCCTCCGTAAATTCCGGCATACCGAACATTCATATAAGGCGTTAAACTTTTAATGTCTTTTACTACCTGCACCACCAATTCCCGGGTTGGAACAATAATTAAAACCCTTGGATGTTTTTGGTCAGAATAGGTATGTTGTCTTAATATCGGCAACAAATAAGCAAAAGTTTTACCTGTTCCTGTTTGGGCAATACCAACAACATCTTTACTGCTCATAATCACCGAAAATGCCCTTTCCTGAATGGGTGTAGGAACGGTAAAGCCTAAGTCGTCTAAAGCGTTCAGTAAAAATCGGTTTATATTTAAATCGGAAAAGGTCATTCTTCTATTTTTTGCAAAGGTAATACTTAATAAGTTAATAAGTTACAAAGTTTGAGGACCGAAGACCGAAGTCCGCAGAAGGAAGTTAAAAACTTAGAACTAATCAACTAACGCAAACAACAACCAAGTATTTGGATCGAATTTTACTTCTTTAACTTCTCCTTTGGTTTCAATTTCATAGGGAATCGCTATTTCAGCAACTTCAATGGTTTTTATTTCAGAAGTGCCATCGGTGTAAATAATTTCAACATCAAGCGGAAAATTAAAAGCATTTTCTTGAGTTTGGTCGATGAGCAGCCTAAGTTTATTTTGGTAGTAAAGCCAAGATGTTTTTAAAACGGGATGGCCTGCTTTTTGAAGCCACTGCGAAAAAAACACATCTAAATTTTGACCGGAAACTTCAGCCATTACATTTTTAAAATCGTTGGTTGTGGCATTGTTCAATTTGAATTTTTCATAATAGGTTTTAATGCCTGTCCAAAAAGTTTCATCACCTAATTTTTTTCGAAGCATATGCAACACCCAAGCGCCTTTTTCATAGGAATTGGCGTTTAACAAACTCATTAAATTAATATTTTCGGTATCAACTACGGGTGTTTGTTTCTTTTTAAAAAATATTAAAACATCTTCGCGCTCCTCTTTTAATCTTTGTTGGAAAGCTTCTTCGCCATCGGTTTTTTGGATATATAAATTAGTGAAATAGGTTGCAAAACCTTCACTTAACCACAAATGCGGCCAGTCTGTTTCTGAGGCAGAATTTCCAAACCACTGATGCACAATTTCGTGGGCAATGGTATCTTCAAAATTTCGTTCACCAGTCACATATTTTTCAGCATAAAAAATAGCTCCGGCATTTTCCATACCGCCAAATTGTGTTTTTGATTGTACGTTAGCCAGTTTTTGATAAGGATATTCACCAAATTTTTCAATAAAAAAATCGAGAATGTTTTTTGTGTTGGCAAAATCGTAAAAACCCTGCTCTTTTGTTTGCGGATAAACCCAAGTGGAAACCGGAATATTTTGGGTTTCGCCAAGATGTTGCACCGCAAAACGCGCAATGCCAATCACCATGACCTTTGTTGGCAAAGGTTCGGCAGATTTATAGTGGTACAACTTTAAATCATTGGATAAATTGGTTTCTTCAAACAAGGCTCCATTTGCAATTGCCTGATAATGGTTGGGTACTTTTATGGTGAATTCAACCGTTGCTTTGTCAGAAGGATGGTCTACACAAGAAAACCAATTGTGTGCCCTGTTTGGCCAGTTATCGGCAAAAAAAGTTCGGTCGCCGTAAAGGTTTTCGCCAATAATCAATCCGTCTTTTGGAACACCGTTGTAGGTTATTTCAAAAGTATAAATACTGTCGGTTTTAATAGCGTTTGGCTGAATGTTAATTTTATTGTCGTTATGCGTAAATGACACCGAATCATTATTTTGAAAAACAGAAGTGATGAGCATTCCTTTTCCTGTAGAATCTTGTTGAACCAAATCCAAATCAAAAGCATTCACCAATTGTTTAAAGGTTAGTGAAACAGTCATTTTTGCCTGAATGTTGTTGGTGGAATCGTTGACTTCTATCGCTAAATTATAATGGTTTACATCTATCTCATTAAATCGTTGTTTGTAGTTTTGGGCAGTAATGGCCGATTGAAATGCGAGCAGTAAAAAAATAAGCGCGTAAAATTTCATCATTATTAAAATGGGTTATAAATTTCAAATATAGGTAAAATCGATAAAAAAAGTCCGCCAATGAAAAACATCAGCGGACTTTTATAATATTATTCGAAATTTATCCTTTGTTATAAAGTGTCACAATTTCTTTTAGGTCCTGCAATTCTTTCGATTTAATTTTTTGAGAAATTTCAGGTGAATCGCTTAAAAAATCACCTAAAACTTTGTTGAATTTTGAGCCTGAAGAAGGAACTTTTATAAGTTCATCAAAAACTTTTTCAACATAAAAAACGGTTACTCCGTTATAATTTCTTTCGTATAAATTCAATTTTTTTCCGGCGGTAATTTGTTTTACCAAAACCATATCGCCATTGTTGTAAATTCTTGTAAAGTTTTCATCACCTCTAGTGTAACTTTTTATGGAGGTAATATCTGGTTTTTGTTGGTTGCCATTGGCATCAATATACGTTAAATGCAGCAAACTTTTTGCGTCATTTAATTTTTCAATTTTTACATTTGTAATGGTGTCATGACGCTGGGTGATGATCATTCCGTTTACAAATTCTTGTCCGTAGCTGCTTATTGAAAATATAAATAAGGAGATTGTTAATAAAGTGTTTCTCATTGTGTTAATTTTTATTTTAAGGTTTATATCAAAAATTCGCTATCAAAGATAAGGAATAATATTATGCACGCATAATAAATTGATTAAAAAATTACCTCAATTTTAGATAAATTCACACAAATATTAAATTCAGATTAAAATAAATAAATACTTCATATCTTTGTGCTCTTAATATTTTAAAACCTGAAAAATGGATTACGGAAAAGAATTTAAAAAATACGCGACACAACACCAAGGAATCAACAGCATGTATTATGACAAATTGGTTAGTAGTCTTACACCTTATATTATTGAAGAACGCCAGTTAAACGTTGCCCAAATGGACGTTTTTTCGCGTTTGATGATGGATAGAATTATTTTTCTGGGAACAGGGATAGATGATTATGTTGCCAATATTATACAAGCACAATTGTTGTTTTTGGAAAGTGTAGACAGTTCAAAAGACATAAGTATTTATATTAATTCACCAGGCGGAGGCGTTTATGCCGGTTTGGGGATTTACGATACGATGCAATTTATAAAACCGGATGTTGCCACAATTTGTACAGGAATAGCCGCATCAATGGGCGCTGTTTTAATGTGTGCAGGAACAAAAGGAAAACGTTCGGCATTGCCGCATTCACGCGTTATGATTCACCAGCCTTTGGGCGGTGCACAAGGTCAGGCAAGCGATATCGAAATTACCACCCGTGAAATTTTGAAATTAAAAGACGAATTGTATCAAATAATTTCCAAACATTCAGGTCAAACCATGAAAAAAGTACACCATGATTCAGATCGTGATTACTGGATGAAAGCTGATGAAGCAAAAGCTTATGGAATGATTGATGAAGTTTTGATAAGAAAATAAATTGGTTACTTTTTGTAAGAAAAAACCAATAAAAAAATAAAAGAATAAGATGGCAAAAAAGGATGAAGTATTGCAATGTTCGTTTTGTGGCAGAAAAAAGCCGGAAACAGATTTGCTAATTGCAGGTTTGGACGCGCATATTTGCGACAAATGTATTGAGCAGGCTCATGGAATTGTGATGGAAGAAATTGCAGGAAGTAATTCTTCTGCCCTTACTTATGATTTGATTGTTAAGAAACCAAAAGAAATTAAATCATTTATTGACCAATACATGATTGGCCAGGATCAGGCTAAACGTGTGATGGCTGTTGCGGTTTACAATCATTACAAACGATTGATTCAGCCAGATTCCAAAGATGATGAAGAAATTGAAATTGAAAAAAGCAATATCATCATTGTTGGCGAAACAGGAACAGGTAAAACGTTAATTGCACGTACCATCGCAAGAATGTTAAACGTGCCGTTTTGTATTGTGGATGCCACAGTTTTAACTGAAGCCGGTTATGTTGGTGAAGATGTGGAAACTATTTTAACGCGTTTATTGCAAGCGGCCGATTATGATGTGAGCAAAGCCGAACGCGGCATTGTTTTTATTGATGAAATTGATAAAATTGCCCGCAAAGGCGACAATCCGTCAATTACCCGTGATGTTTCCGGGGAAGGCGTTCAGCAGGCATTGTTGAAATTGTTGGAAGGTTCGGTAGTTAATGTTCCGCCAAAAGGAGGAAGAAAACATCCCGACCAAAAATTTATTGAAGTCAATACTAAAAATATTTTATTTATGGCCGGAGGCGCATTTTCCGGCATTGATAAAGTAATCGGAAAAAGGCTTAACAGACAGGAAGTTGGGTATGGTGCTTCCATAAAAGGCGATGTTGTTGACAAAGCAAATATGTTAAAATACATTATTCCAAAAGATTTAAGAGATTTTGGTTTAATTCCTGAAATTATTGGACGTTTGCCGGTATTGACGCATATGGATCCTTTAGATGAAAAAACTTTGCGGATGATTTTAACCGAGCCTAAAAACTCCATCATAAAACAATATCAAAAATTGTTTAAAATGGATGGAATCGATTTTACCATCAATGAAAATGCGTTGATGTTTATTGTTGATAAAGCGGTTGAATACAAATTGGGCGCTCGCGGACTTCGGTCTTTGTGTGAAGCCATTTTGACTGATGCGATGTTTGATTTGCCGGGAACTGGCGAAAAAACACTTAAAATCACAAAGGATTATGCTGAAGATAAAATAGACAGATCAACCATAAAAAAGTTAAAAGCTGTTTCATAAGTCTCAAATAAATAAAATCTAAAAAAAAACTGTTTCAAAGGTTAAAATTCCTTGGACAGTTTTTTTTTGTCAGTAATAATTGTAATTTAGAAATTTTAAAATTTAAAAATAAACACCGTTGATTTCCAGAAGTACCATAGATAAAGTTTTTGAAACTGCCCGTGTTGAGGAGGTGATTGGCGAGTTTGTCCAGTTAAAAAAATCGGGAAGCAATTACAAAGGATTGAGTCCGTTTTCCGGAGAAAGAAGTCCGTCGTTTATGGTTTCTCCCGTGAAACAGATTTGGAAAGATTTCAGTTCGGGAAAAGGGGGGAATGTGGTTACTTTTTTAATGGAACAGGAACATTATTCCTATCCGGAAGCCATTCGTTTTTTGGCCAAAAAATACAATATTGAAATAGAGGAAACCGAACAAAGCAATGAACAAAAACACCAGGCAGATGAGCGTGAAAGCATGTTTATTGTTTCGGAATATGCGCGGGATTATTTTCATGAAACCTTGCTAAAAACCGATCAGGGAAAAGCAATCGGGTTAAGCTATTTTAAAGAGCGTGGTTTTACTGATGAAACCATTGAGAAATTTCAATTGGGTTATTCGCTGAACGAGTGGGATGCCTTTTCATCCGAAGCGTTAAATAAAGGATACAACCTAAAATATTTAGAATCTACCGGACTTACCATTGTTAAAGACGATTTGCTTTCATCAACAGGAACCAAACAATTCGACCGTTTTAAAGGCCGTGTGATGTTTCCCATTCACAGTATGAGCGGCAGAGTTCTTGGTTTTGGCGGCAGAATTTTGGTCAACGACAAAAAAGCCGCAAAATATTTAAATTCGCCGGAAAGCGAAATTTACCATAAAGGCAATGTTTTGTATGGCATTTATTATGCAAAACAAAGCATCGCCAAAGAAGATAATTGCTATTTGGTTGAAGGCTATACCGATGTGATTTCATTTAATCAGGCCAATATCGAAAATGTGGTTTCTTCATCTGGAACCGCGCTTTCTGAAAATCAAATCCGTTTAATCAACCGTCTTACAAAAAATATTACCATTCTTTTTGATGGCGATGCTGCCGGAATTCGCGCTTCCATTCGAGGAATTGACCTTATTTTAGAGCAAGGCTTAAATGTAAAAGTGGTAATGTTTCCTGATGGTGACGATCCCGACAGTTTTTCAAAAAAAGTGACAAGCCAGGAGCTTAAAGAATATTTAAAACAAAATTCCAAAGATTTCATCAATTTTAAAGTGGCTTTATTGATGGAAGAAGCACAGCACGATCCCGTTAAAAAAGCAGGCTTAATTCGAGATATTGTTGTCAGTATTTCTAAAATCCCCGACAGGATTCAGCGTGAAGTTTACATTCAGGAATGTTCCAGAATTATGGATATTTCAGAAAATGTGCTTTTTAGTGAATTGGCCCAAATCGACAAAAAAGAAGAAAGAGAAGCTTCAAGCCGACCGATTCAGGAAAGACCATTAGAACCTGTTTTGCAAAAAACACCGCAATTTGAGAGGGTCAACGAACTTCAAAAATATGAACGGGAAATTATAAAAATATTATTGTTGTATGGCAATAATGAAGTTGAATTTGTTGATTTTGTTGCGGGTGAAGAAGCGGAAGATTCTGAATTTCAACCCATCAAAAAGGTCAAATTCAACAATGTGGTTTCAAAAGAAATCTATCTGAATTTGCATGATGATGAGGTGGAATTTACCGATGACACTTTTAAAAATATTTATTATGAAATAATTTTCCAATTAAATCAGGATGAAATTATTTCTGTGGATAAATTGGTAAATCACGACAATTCTGAAGTGGCCAATTTGGTGACCACTATTTTAATGGACGATGAACGGTATTTGTTAAGCAATTGGGAACGTAAAAATATTTTTATCAGAAGTAAAAAAAGCGATCTTTCTAAAATGGTGCTTGACGCTATTTACAATATGCGCAGAATTCTTATTGAACAAAAAATAAATTCACTTATTTCCGAATTTGGTATTGATGAAGAAAGAGATAAAATAATGGAATCTATTGTAGATTATAACAACTTAAAAACCCGCTTGTTTGAAAGATTAAACAGGGTGGTTTGATGAAGTTTAGATCTTTTCTTCCAAAACAATGGCTCCCGCATATTTTATTTTAACCATATTAAGCGCTCTGTCGGCTTCCAATCTAGTTCTAAAGTTTCCGGCGTGAGTTTTCCACTCTGGAGTTTTGTAAATAATTTTTGTGCGATATTCGGGGAAATCAGTTTCAAAATTACGTTTAACGGCATAGGCTTGTGTTTCATTGCCGTTATAAAGCTGAATTTTAAAAACAAGGATATTTTTATTTGTTTTATTAAAAGCTTTTTTTTGCTCAATCAGTGTGTTAATTTTTTCATTTTCACTTTGAGAAAACACATTGTTTGTAGTTAAGAAAATGGTAAAAAAAAGCAGTATAATTAGCTTTATAGATAATTTATTCATAATATTTTAAATATTTTTCAAATTTATAATTTTCCTTGAAATGTAGGTGTATTCTTTTGCTATTTAGAATGAGTATAAATTACATTTAACACAATTTTTACATTTTAAGTTTTGTTTATATATACTACTTTTGTTCAATCCTTAAAAAAATGATTAAAGTCATATATTACTATATGAAAATATTGTACCAAACTAGAAAGAAAATATCTTTTTTAAATATGAAAAGTGTGAAACAACACAGTCAATTATCAAGAATAGTCACTACTAGTCTTGTTTTTCTATTCTTTTTCTCGCTTAATTTATCGGCACAAGGTGATCCGGCTAACGGAGAGAAACTCTTCAAATCTGTATGCGCAGCCTGTCATAAATTAGACGCAAAATTGGTTGGTCCTGCTTTATTGGGGATTACCGATAAAAGAGATCAAGATTGGTTAATTGCCTGGATTAAAGACAGTCCGGGAATGATTAAGTCGGGAGATAAATTAGCAATTCAGGTTTTCGAAGAGAACAATAAATTGCCGATGACAGCGAATCCGCAATTGTCTGATCAAGATATTAAAGATATTTTAGAATACACCAAAGGCAAACCCGTTGAGGCTGTTGCTGCAGTGGCGACAGAAGTTGATCCGGGCGTTGAGCGCGGTAAGCAAATTTATAAAGCAAATTGTGCTGCTTGTCACAAAATGGAAGGGAAGTTAATTGGCCCGCCACTTTTAAAAATTGGAGACAAGTATGAAGATGACTGGCTTAAATTGTGGATAAAAGATAATGCGGCTTTAATTGCGACAGGTGATGCATTGGCGAAAACTGCTTCCGAATATTCTCCGATTGCCATGACGCCATTTCCACAACTTACAGATCAGGATTTAGATGATTTATTGAAATATATGGCCGTGGGCGATGTTGCTCCTGTTTCTGCAACTGCATCCGCAGCAGATCAGGAAATTTTCAGCAAACCGGGAATTGGCGTTTTACCAACTCTTGCCATAACAATTGGCATCATATTGTTGTTATCACTAATAGTGGCAGGTTTAACCAATAGAAAAGCTGTAGAATCTGATGAAGAAAAAGAACCGAGTGTTTTAAAGACGTTGATTTTTAATCCTTTTATGCGTTTTCTTTTCTTAATGTTTTCCATATTATTGGGTGCCTGGTTTTTATTTGGATGGTTAATGCAAATAGATGTCAATGAAGGTTATCAGCCAATTCAGCCAATTGTATTTTCTCATGCAGTTCATGCGGGTGACAATAAAATTGATTGTCAGTATTGTCACTCTTCAGCAAAACACAGTAAAACTTCTGGTATTCCGACCGCCAATGTATGTATGAATTGCCATAAATCAATTTCAGAATATAAAGGTGAATTGTTTGGAGATTACACCAAAGAGGATTTAGACAAAGAAATTCAAAAATTATACGATGCAGTTGGCTGGGATAAAGTAAATGTAAAATATATTGAAGGCTATGAACAAAAACCTATTGAGTGGGTTCGAATTCATAATTTGGCCGATTTTGCTTACTACAACCACGCGCAACACGTAACAGTAGCCGGTGTGGCTTGCCAAACTTGTCACGGCCCTGTTGAAACAATGCACGACATGAAACAATTTTCACCGCTTACAATGAGTTGGTGTATTGACTGTCACAGAGCAACAGAAGTAGATTTAACTAAAAATGGCTATTATAAAAATATTCATGACCAGTTGTCTAAAAAATACGGTGTAGAAAAAGTGACTGCCGCCCAAATGGGAGGATTAGAATGTGCTAAATGTCACTATTAATATTAATTACGAAGTAAATAACCAAATATAAAAATGGCATCAAACAAAAAATACTGGAAAAGTGTTGAAGAGCTAAACGAAAATAGCTCTATTGTTGATACGTTAAAACAGAACGAGTTTTTTGAAGAAATTCCAACGGATACTTTTTTAGGTGATAAAAAAACCTTGGAAGCTTCATCAACAACACGTAGAGACTTTTTAAAGTATGTTGGATTTACAACTGCGGCGGTTACTTTAGCCTCTTGTGAAGGTCCGGTGGTAAAATCAATTCCTTATATCATTCAACCTAAAAATATAATTCCTGGTGTTGCAGAATATTATGCAACAACAATGGCTGATGGTTTTGATTTTGCGAATGTTTTGGTAAAAGTTAGAGAAGGACGTCCTATAAAAATTGAACCGAACAAAGATGCAAACGGAACCACAAATGCCCGTGTGCAGGCTTCCGTACTTTCATTATACGACAGTCTTCGATTAAAAGGGCCTAAAGCCAATGGCGCTGAAATTTCCTGGAATGAAGCCGACCAACAAATTATCGCAAAATTAAATGAAGTTAAAGCTTCAGGTTTGCCAATAGCAGTTTTAACCGGAACTAGCGCAAGTCCATCAACCAAAAAATTGATTGCTAAATTTAATGAAACTTTTGAAAATGTAGCTCATGTTGAATATGATGCAGTTTCAGAATCTGCAGCATTGGATGCTTTTGAAGAAATGTACGGCTCAAGATCATTGCCAGATTATCATTTAGAAAAAGCAGAAGTTATTGTTTCTATTGGTGCAGATTTCTTAGGAAGTTGGCAAGGTGGCGGTTTTGAAGCCGGCTACTCAAAAGGACGCGTTCCAACCAACGGTAAAATGTCACGCCATATTCAGTTTGAATCAAATATGTCTTTATCAGGCGCCAATGCCGATAAGCGTATCATGGTAAAACCATCTGAACAAAACCAAGTACTTCTTAATTTATACCAAGCTGTTGTAAATGGCGTAGTTTCTACGGAAGCAAATCCTTTAAATGTTGCTGTTCAAAAGGCAGCAGCACAACTTAAAACGGCAGGCAGCAAAGCAGTTGTTTTAACAGGTGTTCAGGATAAAAACGCACAATTATTGGCGTTGGCAATCAATAAAGCTTTAACTAGTGAAGTTTTAGATGTAAGCGCAACCAAAAATATTCGAAAGGGAAATGATGCTGATGTTGCACAATTAATTGCCGATATGAATGAAGGCAAAATTGGTGCTGTCATTATTTACAATTCAAATCCGGTTTACACGTTGCCAAATTCAGCTGCTTTTGTTGATGGATTGAAAAAAGTGAAATTATCTGTGGCATTTTCTATGCAAGACAATGAAACTGCAAATGCGGTTCAATATTCATTGGCCACACCACATTATTTGGAATCTTGGGGCGATGTTGAAATTAAAAAAGGACAATACAGTTTGGTTCAGCCTACCATTAAAACATTGTTCAATACACGTCAGTTTCAAGACAGTTTATTGGCTTGGACCGGCAGTACAGCAACCTATTATGATTTCTTAAAAGAAACTTGGAACACCGAAATATTGGGTGGAACATCTTGGAATCAAGCATTGCATGATGGTGTTTTTGCTGCTGATGCAACACAAAGTGCTGCAATTTCACTGGAAGTTGATTTGGAAACTGCAGCTTCTCAATTGGCGGAAATTAAAGGAAGCGATTTAGAATTGCAGCTTTATGTAAAAATAGGCTTGGGTGATGGCCAAATGGCCAACAATCCTTGGTTACAGGAATTACCTGATCCAATCACAAGAACTTCGTGGGATAACTATTTAACCATGTCAAAGGCCGATGCTGATGTATTGGGTGCCATCAATAAAAATGAGGCAAACGGCGCATTAAATGGAAGCATCGTCGAATTAACCATCAATGGTGTTTCAGAAATTTTACCGGTTTTAATTCAACCCGGACAAGCAAAAGGATCTTTAGGTTTGGCACTTGGATACGGAAGAACACAAGGATTAAAAGCAGAAATGCAAACGGGTAAAAATGCTTATAAATTTTATAAAGACTTTAATAATTTTCAGCCAAATGTAACTTTAAAAATAGCTGCAGGCGAACATGAATTTTCTTGCGTTCAATTGCAAAATACCTTAATGGGCAGGGGCGACATTATTAAAGAAACCACTTTGGAAGTTTATAATGATACTTCAATTGATCCAAAACATACTTGGAATAAATCGCCAAAGGTGTCTTTAGATCATAAAGAGGTAGAAGCATCATCTGTTGATTTATGGGAATCATTTGACAGAACTATAGGTCATCATTTTAACCTTTCCATCGATTTAAATACATGTACAGGTTGTGGTGCCTGCGTTATTGCATGCCACGCCGAAAATAATGTTCCTGTTGTTGGAAAAGACGAAATCAGACGTTCTCGAGATATGCACTGGTTGCGTATTGACCGTTATTATTCTCACGAAGAAAATTTTGCTGGTGACATTGAAGTTAAAGACAACGGTAAAGGAGCAATGGGCTTCAAAAACGCGATGGATTCTTTAGAAGACCCTTCCGAAAATCCGTCAGTTTCTTTCCAGCCTGTTATGTGTCAGCATTGTAACCACGCTCCATGCGAAACGGTTTGTCCGGTTGCGGCAACTTCCCATGGCCGTCAGGGTCAAAATCAAATGGCGTATAACCGATGTGTTGGAACGCGTTACTGTGCAAATAACTGTCCTTATAAAGTACGTCGATTTAACTGGTTTGAATATCCAAACAATAGCAAATTCGATTACAATATGAACGATGATTTAGGCAAAATGGTGTTAAATCCAGATGTTGTGGTTCGTTCGCGAGGTGTTATGGAAAAATGTTCTATGTGTGTTCAAATGACACAAGCAACCATTTTGAAAGCTAAAAAAGAAGGAAGGCCTATCAACACAAATGAGTTTGAAACTGCTTGTTCTAATGCTTGTTCAGCCGGAGCAATGGTTTTTGGTGATATAAATAAGCAAGAAGATACCGTTAAAAGTTTGGCCGAAGATAAAAGAGCCTATCATTTATTGGAGTTCATTGGCACAAAACCAAATGTTGTTTATCACGTAAAAGTGAGAAACATTCAAGAAGCATAAAAAGAATATTAATAGATTATAATTAAATAAGAATTATGTCGTCTCATTACGAAGCACCTATTAGAAGACCCTTAATTGTTGGAGATAAAAGTTACCATGACATTTCTGTCGATGTAGCCGCTCCAGTTGAGGGTAAAGCAAATAAATTATGGTGGACAGCTTTTTCAATAGCGCTTATTGCATTCCTTTGGGGTATTGGTTGTATCGTTTATACCATCGGAACAGGAATTGGCGTTTGGGGATTAAATAAAACTGTTGGCTGGGCTTGGGATATCACCAACTTTGTTTGGTGGGTAGGTATTGGTCACGCCGGTACGCTAATCTCTGCAGTGTTGTTATTGTTTCGTCAAAAATGGAGAATGGGTATCAACCGTTCTGCAGAAGCGATGACAATTTTTTCTGTTGTTCAGGCAGGTTTGTTTCCGGTAATTCATATGGGTCGAGTTTGGAATGCGCACTTTGTATTGCCATTGCCAAATCAATTTGGAACACTTTGGACCAACTTTAATTCTCCTTTGTTATGGGATGTTTTTGCGATTTCAACTTATTTATCTGTTTCATTGGTATTTTGGTGGACAGGTTTATTACCCGATTTTGCGATGTTACGTGACAGGGCAATCAGACCTTTTCAAAAGAAAATATATGGTTTGTTAAGTTTCGGATGGACTGGTAGAGCAAAAGACTGGCAACGTTTTGAAGAAGTTTCATTGGTATTGGCCGGTTTGGCAACACCTTTGGTACTTTCGGTACATACCATTGTATCATTTGACTTTGCAACTTCTGTAATTCCGGGATGGCATACCACTATTTTCCCGCCTTATTTTGTGGCTGGAGCGGTTTTTTCAGGATTTGCGATGGTAAACACTTTGTTGATCATTATGAGAAAAGTGTCAAATCTTGAAGCATATATCACCAAACAACATATCGAATTGATGAACATAGTAATTATGATTACAGGTTCCATCGTTGGTTGTGCTTATATTACCGAGTTATTTATAGCCTGGTATTCAGGTGTGGAATATGAACAATATGCATTTTTAAATAGAGCTACCGGTCCTTACTGGTGGGCGTATTTATTTATGATGAGTTGTAACGTATTTTCACCGCAATTTATGTGGTTTAAAAGATTAAGAACAAGTATTACCTTCTCTTTCATTATTTCTATTGTGGTAAACATCGGAATGTGGTTTGAAAGATTTGTAATTATCGTAACTTCATTACACAGAGATTATTTACCATCATCATGGACTATGTTTTCGCCAACATTTGTTGATATAGGAATTTTCATTGGCACCATCGGTTTCTTTTTTGTGTTATTCTTATTATATGCAAGAACATTCCCGGTGATCGCGCAAGCAGAGGTTAAATCTATTTTGAAGTCATCAGGTGAAAAATATAAAAAATTAAGAGACGGAAATCATGAGTAATAAAGTAGTACAAGCAATGTATAATGATGATGATATCCTAATGGATGCCGTAAAAGAAGTACGTAAGGCAAATTATCATATCGAAGAAGTTTATACGCCATTCCCGGTTCATGGACTAGACAAAGCTATGGGATTAAAAGGCACTCGTATCGCAATTACCGCTTTTATGTACGGTTGTGTTGGTTTGGTATTTTCAGTTTGGATGATGAATTATATGATGATAGAGCAGTGGCCGCAAGATATTGGCGGAAAACCAAGCTTTACCTTTATTCAAAATATGCCGGCATTTGTGCCAATTATGTTTGAGATGACCGTGTTTTTTGCGGCACATTTAATGGTAATCACCTTTTATATGCGAAGCAGATTATGGCCATTTAAGGAAGCCGAAAATCCTGATCCTAGAACAACCGATGATATGTTTGTGATGGAAGTGATTGTTGACGGAAATGAAGCGGAACTAATTGCATTTCTGGAAAAAACAGGAACTGTAGAAATTAAAGTAACTGAAAAGCATTAATTAAAATGAAACACATTTTAAAAATTACGATAGCATTGGCTTTTTTATTCACACTTTCATCTTGTTGGTTGGATAAAACAAAGCCGAATTACCAATATATGCCAGATATGTATAAGTCTGTTGGTTACGACACCTACTCGGTAAACCCGAATTTTAGCGATGGAAGGACTTCTCAGCCGCCTGTTGAAGGAACTATTGCCCGCGGAAAAGTGCCTTACGATTATCCAGATACCACTGAAGGTTATGATACTGCGCTTTTGAATTTAAAAAACCCATTGGAAGTAAATGAGGCAAATTTAGCCAATGGTAAAGCAATGTATACGATTTATTGCATTTCTTGTCATGGCACTGCAGGTGCTGGTGACGGTGAATTGGTAAAAAGAGATAAGTTTTTGGGAGTTCCTAATTACAAAGACAGGCCAATTACCGAAGGCAGTATCTACCATGTAATCATGTATGGAAGAAACTTGATGGGATCTCATTCTGGTCAATTAACAGATAAAGAGCGTTGGCAAGTGACTATGTATGTGCAACAACTTAGAAACGAACTATTAAAATAACACTTTTACTAAGATAGAATTTAAAAATATGTATACCTTTTCAAGTAAATTAAAAACATTATCATTAGCATTAATGATTATTGGACTTTTAGGAGTTGGTTATGGATTTTTATCTGCACCTGCATCAGTAGATGAAGTTAAAGTGCTATTGCAAGAAAGTCATAATTCACATGATGAAGTTGCTACAACCGCCGGTCATAACGCTGCAGAAACCGGAGATGCTGTGCAATCTGAAGATGCTCATGCCGAGCATGTTTATCATTTATTAAAAAATAAACCTTGGTCAGCGTTATATGTTGCCTTATTTTTCTTTTTTATGATTTCATTGGGTACTCTGGCATTTTATGCCATTCAACATGTGTCACAAGCTGGATGGTCTATTGTATTGTTTAGGGTAATGGAAGGAATCACGGCATACTTGCCTGTAGGCGGTGTGTTGTTATTTGTATTTTTTGTTTTATCAGCAACACAGAATCATTTATTTACGTGGATGGACCCTGAAGTAGTTGCAAATGATGTGTTAATTCAAAATAAAGCAGGCTATTTAAATGTGCCATTCTTTCTTGGAAGAGCTGCTTTTTATATTCTTGGTTGGGTTTTATATCGCAATTATGCAAGGAAATTGACCCTTGCGCAAGATGCTTCAACCGACCTTAGCAATTATAGAAAATTGTTTAAAAGTTCTGCGGCATTTTTGGTGTTTTTCCTTGTTACGGAATCAATGATGTCTTGGGATTGGATTATGTCTTTAGATCCGCATTGGTATAGCACATTATTTGGTTGGTACGTATTCTCAAGCTTAATAGTTTCAGCAATTACAACCATTGCATTGGTTTCAATTTATTTAAAAGGAAAAGGTTATTTGGAATTTGTAAACAACAGTCATTTACATGATTTGGCTAAGTTTATGTTCGGATTCAGTATTTTTTGGGCCTATTTATGGTTTTCACAATTTATGCTGATTTGGTACGCAAATATTCCTGAAGAAGTAACTTATTTTGTTACCCGATTCAACGATTATAAAGTTCCGTTTTTAGGAATGGTTGTTTTAAACTTTGTTTTTCCGCTATTAATATTAATGAATAGCGATTTTAAACGCGTGCCGTGGTTTATTGTAACTGCAGGTATTATTGTATTAATTGGACATTATATAGATATTTTTGTAATGATTATGCCAGCAACAGTTGGCGACCAATGGTTTATTGGTATTTCTGAAATAAGTTCAGTATTGCTTGTTTTAGGTATTTTCATTTATGTGGTATTTAACGCAATGACAAAAGCGCCATTATTGGCAAAAGGAAGTCCGTTCATTAAAGAAAGTGAGCATTTTCATTATTAAATTCATAAAAGTCACATAGAAAAGAGTCCTGAACAAAAAATATTCAGGATTTTTTTTATATTTGGCAACTCGATAACTACTAGCTTAAAAAAATATGACAGCATTATTTTATATTTTACTCGCAATCGTAATTGGAATTGCAATTTGGCAAATAATAAGTATTTTTAATTTGAAAGGCGCCATTGCAACTGAAAAAGACAACAATACCCAAGGAATTTTATTTGCTGCCTTTGGAATTTTCTTTTACGGACTTATGATATTTTCATTTTGGAAATATTCCGTAATTCTGTTACCCGAATCTGCTTCTTTTGAAGGCGCTAGGATTGATAAGTTGTATTTGGTAACAATGGGCGTTATTTTATTTGTGCAAGCAATTACGCAGTTTTTATTGTTCTATTTCGCATTTAAATACCGTGGAATTAAAGGAAGAAAAGCATTATTTTATGCGGACAGCCATAAACTGGAAATGATATGGACTATTGTACCGGCTGTTGTTTTAGCTGGTTTGGTGCTTTACGGACTTTCAGTTTGGAATGATGTTATGGATGCTTCTGATGCAGAAAATCCTTTAATTATTGAAGTATATGCCAAACAATTTCAATGGGAAGCGCGTTATGCAGGAGCTGATAATGAATTGGGTAGAGCAAATGTGCGTAATATAAAAGGAATCAATACGATGGGTGTTGATATGACCGATAAAAATTCAATCGATGATATTCCAACAAGGGAATTGCGTTTACCTAAAGGTCGACAAGTGATTTTCAAGTTCCGTTCTCAAGACGTTTTGCATTCGGCATATATGCCTCATTTTCGCGCTCAAATGAATTGCGTTCCGGGAATGGTAACCCAGTTTTCTTTTACGCCAAGTATGACAACAGAAGAAATGAGAGCGAACGAAAAAACCATTGCAAAAGTTGATGGCATCAATAAAATTAGGGCTGAAAAAGGTGAAGATCCTTACGAATTTGATTATTTATTGCTTTGTAACAAAATTTGCGGTTCATCTCATTATAATATGCAAATGAAAATTATTGTGCAAGAGGAAGCAGATTTTAACAGCTGGCTAAGCACACAAAAATCAATTGCTCAGGTTGTAAAAGAAGAAAATTAACTACTACACTACTAAAAAATTTATAATATGTCAGATCACCACCACAAAGAAACATTTATTACAAAATACGTTTTTAGTACTGACCATAAAATGATTTCAAAACAGTATTTAATTACTGGTATTTTTATGGGAATTATTGGGGTATTTATGTCTATGTTGTTCCGATTGCAAATTGCTTGGCCAGATACTTCTTTTAGTATTATCGAAGCTTTTTTAGGTCGCCACCAAGACGGAGGTGTTATGTCTCCAGATATTTACTTAGCATTGGTAACCATACACGGTACCATCATGGTATTCTTTGTTTTAACGGCTGGTTTAAGCGGAACTTTTAGTAACTTGTTAATTCCTTTGCAAATTGGAGCTCGGGATATGGCCTCAGGATTCCTAAATATGGTTTCATATTGGCTGTTCTTTTTGTCAAGTGTGGTTATGGTTATATCACTTTTTGTTGAAGCAGGCCCAGCATCAGCAGGTTGGACCATTTATCCGCCTTTAAGTGCACTGCCGCAAGCCATTCCTGGATCTGGAATGGGAATGACGCTTTGGTTGATTTCTATGGCAATATTTATTGCTTCTTCTTTATTAGGCGCCTTAAACTATATTGTTACGGTACTTAATTTAAGAACGGTGGGAATGAAAATGACCAGATTGCCGTTGACAATTTGGGCGTTTTTTGTGACTGCAATTATTGGTGTGGTTTCATTTCCTGTATTGCTTTCCGCAGCCTTGTTATTGATTTTCGACAGAAGTTTTGGAACATCATTTTTCTTGTCAGATATATTTATTCAAGGAGAAGTTTTACACTACCAAGGAGGATCTCCTGTTTTGTTTGAACATTTATTTTGGTTCCTTGGGCATCCTGAAGTATATATCGTTTTATTGCCTGCTTTGGGAATCACTTCAGAAGTAATTGCCACAAATTCAAGAAAACCAATATTTGGATACAGAGCCATGATTGGATCTATCATCGCCATTGCATTTTTGTCAACCGTAGTTTGGGGACATCATATGTTCGTTTCGGGAATGAATCCATTTTTAGGTTCCGTATTTACTTTTACAACTTTGTTAATCGCAATACCTTCTGCAGTTAAAGCATTTAATTATATCACCACACTTTGGAAAGGAAATTTACAAATGAACCCAGCCATGCTGTTTTCAATTGGTTTGGTTTCTACATTTATTTCCGGCGGATTGACTGGATTGGTGCTTGGAGACAGCGCATTGGACATCAATGTGCACGATACGTATTTTGTAGTTGCCCATTTTCACTTGGTAATGGGAGTTTCTGCAATTTATGGAATGTTTGCGGGCGTGTATCACTGGTTTCCTAAAATGTATGGACGAATGATGAATAAAACATTGGGGTACTGGCATTTCTGGATTACTGCTGTTGCAGCTTATGGCGTTTTCTTCCCGATGCACTTTGTTGGATTGGCAGGATTGCCTCGTAGATATTATGCAAATACCGCATTTCCATTATTTGATGATGTTGCAGATGTTAATATTGTAATCACGTTATTTGCTATTTTAGGAGGTGCTGCACAATTAATTTTCTTGGCAAACTTCTTTATCAGCATTTATAAAGGTAAAAAGGCAACACAAAATCCTTGGAAATCGAATACTTTGGAGTGGACTACGCCTGTTGAACATATTCACGGAAACTGGCCTGGAGAAATTCCTGCAGTACATCGTTGGCCTTATGATTACAGCAAACCAGGACATGAAGAAGATTATGTTTCTCAAATTACGCCTTTAAAAGAAGGTGAAGAGGAGTCTTAAATAGTTTAAAATATTTTAATGGAAAATTCTCAGCAAATATTCTTTAACGGAATTGGTGCTGAGAATTTTCATTTTCAAAAACTAACTTGAAACCAGTCTTCTGACTGCGGTCTTCGGTCTTCGGACTTCCGACTTTCACCTATTCAATTATTAATGATAAATTTTAATTATTAATTCTGCGACTTCGTTATCTTTGTTTTTATGAACGAAAACTTGAATCCTGATAAAAATACTTCTTCGCCAGAAGACTTGGAGGTTGAAAAAAAACTGCGTCCTTTATCATTTGATGATTTTACAGGTCAGGAACAAGTGATAGACAATCTTAAAGTTTTTGTTAAAGCAGCGAATTTAAGAAATGAAGCTTTGGATCATACGTTGTTTCACGGTCCTCCCGGACTCGGAAAAACAACTTTGGCACATATTTTAGCAAATGAACTAAATGTTGGTCTTAAAATTACTTCTGGTCCGGTATTGGACAAACCTGGTGATTTGGCCGGATTGCTTACCAATTTAAGTGAACGTGATGTGCTGTTTATTGATGAAATTCATCGCTTAAGTCCAATTGTGGAAGAATATTTATATTCGGCCATGGAAGATTATCGGATTGATATTATGATTGAATCCGGCCCAAACGCCAGAACCGTTCAAATAGATTTAGAACCTTTCACGTTAATTGGCGCTACCACGCGTTCCGGATTGTTAACGGCACCGATGCGTGCGCGTTTTGGAATCAGCAGCCGTTTGCAATATTACAATACAGAATTATTGACAACCATTGTGCAACGCAGCGCAGTTATTTTAAAAGTTCCAATTTCTATGGAATCGGCGATCGAAATTGCAGGCCGAAGCAGGGGAACACCGCGAATTGCAAATGCATTGTTAAGGCGAGTTCGCGATTTTGCCCAAATTAAAGGCAACGGAAAAATAAGTATTGAAATTGCCAAATATGCGTTGAATGCCTTAAATGTTGATGCGCATGGATTGGATGAAATGGACAACAAAATATTGACCACCATTATCGATAAGTTTAAAGGAGGTCCTGTAGGTATTAGCACCATCGCTACCGCTGTAGGCGAAAATACGGAAACCATAGAAGAAGTTTACGAACCATTTTTGATACAGGAAGGTTTTATTATGCGAACGCCACGAGGAAGAGAGGTTACTGAGCTTGCTTACAGGCATTTAGGCAGAATTAAAGGAAACATACAGGGAGGTTTATTTTAAGTATATCTGTGATATGTATCACAAAACTAAAAATAGTTCAATGTACTTTTGTTTCAGTATAAATTAGAAACTTATTTTGGCTATGAGTTTAAAAAAAATATTTCCTTTTTTAATTTGGCTGCCTTTAGCAAAAAGCACTTGGAAAGATGATTTAATTGCTGGAATTACAGGAACAATTATTGTAATTCCACAAGCTGTCGCTTTTGCCATGATTGCTGGTTTACCACCAATTTATGGTTTTTATACCGCAATGATTACACCAATAATTGCAGCCCTTTTTGGTTCTTCCTATCATTTAATTTCGGGTCCTACCACAGCAATTTCAATTGT
>CAZBGP010000003.1:51047-59440 GCA_964491495.1 uncultured Lutibacter sp.
CAAGGAAGCGCAATTCCAGAAATTTTAAGCTATATTATCAGTCATATTTCTGAAGCCAATTGGTATGTATTTATAGTTGCCGTTGGAACTTTAATAATTGCATTAGTCATAAGATTCTTTATAAAACCATTGGCGCGATATTATATGTTAATTGCCATGCTTCTTGGAAGTGTCATCGCCATTTTATTGGGAGGAAACGCCAATGGTATTGAAACAGTTGGCCAAATACCATCCAATTTGCCGCCATTTAGAATCCCGGAGTTAACATATACAAACATCAGGGCGCTTAGTTCTGGAGCCATGATACTGGCTTTGTTGGGTTTAATTGAAGCGGTTGCCATAGGAAAATCAATTGCATTGCATACACATCAAAAAATAGATGGGGATCAGGAATTTATCGGACAAGGATTGTCAAATTTAGTGTCGAGTTTTTTCTCAAGTTATGCAGGTTCAGGTTCTTTTACGCGTTCTGGCGTAAATTATCAGGCTGGCGCAAAAACGCCTATGTCATCAATTTTTGCTTCCATTTTTTTAATGGCAGTTCTTTTGTTGTTTGCCAATTATGCTTCTTACTTGCCAAAAGCGGCCATGGGCGGAATTATATTGCTGGTGGGTTATAATTTAATAGATTTTCACCATATAAAACAAGTTTATATCAGCAGCGGCAGAGAATTAATTATTCTGTCAATTACGCTGTTAGGCACACTGTTTTTCGATTTGGAGTTTGCCTTGCTTGCCGGTATAATCGCCTCTTTTTATTTTTATATGGAACGTACATCTAAACCAAACATTGCTGTATTGGGCTTAAATGCTGAAAACAGATTGGTAAATATGATTAGAGATGAAAATGCCAAGGAGTGTTCCAACATAAAAATTATTAGGATTGACGGATCTTTGTATTTTGGGTCTATTGAAAAGATAGCGGATTATTTGGATCATTTATATAAAGAAAATAAAATTAAGCATCTGTTAATTTCTGCGGAAGGTATTAATTTTATTGATTTGGCGGCTGCTGAATGGCTTTCAAATGAAATAATTAATTGGCAAAAAAACCGAGGAGGTATTTATATTTCAGGATTAAAAATTGTCAGTCAGGATGTGCTCAGAAAGGGTGGTTTTATCAATAGGATTGGTGAAAATATTTTTTTTAAAGATAATAAATCGGCGATTGCGGAGATACATAAGAAATTAGACAAACCCTGTGAAATTAAAGCATTTGAAGAATGTAAGTAAGTTTTTCCTTTTTTTACACATTAAATCACACAGTTTATTTTACAAAAAAAATGAATTATAAAAAGATTTTTCCAATTTTAGATTGGCTGCCAAACTATAAAAAGGAATTTTTTAAAAACGACTTGGGTGCCGGATTGGCGGTTGGAATAATGCTGATTCCTCAAGGAATTGCTTATGCAATGATAGCGGGATTACCACCAATTTATGGGTTGTACACCGCTATGATTCCACAAATGGTTTATGCTATTTTCGGAACTTCTCGTCAGTTGGCTGTTGGTCCTGTAGCCATGGATTCACTTATTGTGGCATCGGGCGTTGCAACATTGGCAGAAATTGGCACAGAACATTTTATCGAATTTGCAATTCTTTTGGCTTTTATGATGGGTGTTTTGCAGATACTATTCGGTATTTTTAAATTGGGATTTTTGGTAAATTTTTTATCTAGGCCTGTAATTAGCGGATTCACTTCAGCAGCGGCTTTAATTATCGCTTTAAGCCAATTAAAACATTTGTTGGGAGTTGATTTGCAGCGAAACAATAAAATTCATAGTTTGGTTTTTGAGGCGCTTCAGCATTTAAAAGACACAAATTTAATTACTTTGGCAATTGGCATAATTTCAATACTGATATTGGTTTTTTTTAAACAGTTTTCTAAAAAAATACCTGCCGCATTGGTGGTTGTTGTATTGGGTATTTTATTGGTTAAATTTTTTAATTTAGATCAAATAGGTGTCAAAATAGTAGGAGATATTCCAAGTGGACTGCCTGATTTTATTGTTCCTTCTTTTGAAAAACAAACACTTATTAATTTGCTCCCAATTGCATTAACTCTGTCTTTTATTGCTTTTTTGGAGGCAATATCTGTTGCAAAAGCCATTGAATTAAAGCACAATGATTATAAAGTAATTCCGAACCAAGAGTTAATAGCCTTGGGAATGGGAAATATTGTTGGGTCATTTTTTCAAACCTATCCCGCCACTGGCGGATTTTCCAGAACGGCTGTAAACAATCAGGCGGGTGCCAGAACACCTATGGCAGCCATAATTTCCGGATCCGTAGTTGGGCTGACTTTATTATTTTTTACGCATGTTTTTTACTATTTGCCCGAGGCTGTGCTCGCAGCAATTATTGTGGTTGCTGTTTTTGGATTGTTAGATTTTAAAGTGCCAAAGCAGTTGCTGAAATATTCAAAAAGAGAACTGGTGATTTTAAACAGCACACTTTTAATTACGGCAACTGTTGGAATTAAAGAAGGTATTTTTATAGGTGTTGTATTGTCTTTGGGTATGTTAATTTATACAACGACTAAACCGCATATCGCAATTTTAGGAAGAATTCCCAACACGCATTTTTATAGAAACATAAAAAGATTTGAAGGATTGCTAATCACTTCCGAAGAAATGCTAATAGTACGTTTTGACGCACAGTTATTTTTTGCCAATGTGCAATATTTTAAAGATAAATTGGAAACATCCGTTGCAGGAAAGGAAAAAAAATTAAAGTTAATAATCATTGACGGAGAAAGTATCAATAGCATTGACAGTTCTGGGGTTTATATGCTAAATGATGTGATTACCAAGTACCGAAGATTAAATATAGATATCGCTTTTACCGGAATGAAAGGGCCGGTGAGAGATGTATTGGAGAAAAGCGGTATCATCAAAAAAATTGGTTATCAAAATTGCTTTTTGAGTATTCAGGAAGCGGTGGATGCTTTTGAAGAAGGAAAAAAAAATAAGGAAACAGGAATCAAATTTTCTGATTATATAAAACAGACAAATAGTTAATATTTTCAAAATATTTTCTATTATGTGATCAGGATTACAAATGAAAGATTATTCATCTTGTAATTTTGAGAAACAAGAAATAATTTTAGTTAAATATAAATCAATCGATTATGAAAGTAGAACAATTATTTACGAGCTGTTTGGCGGAAATGGCTTATTATATTGAGTCAAATGGAGAAGCTGCTATAATTGATCCTTTAAGAGAAACGGAACCGTATACGGAAATGGCGAAAGCCGACGGCGCTAAAATTAAATATGTTTTTTTAACGCATTTTCACGCCGATTTTGTTTCCGGACAAGTTGATTTGGCAAAAAAAACAGGGGCTACTATTGTTTTTGGGCCAAATGCAAATCCCAATTATGACATTCATAAAGGAACCGATGGCGAGGAATTTAAAATAGGAAAAATAACTCTTAAATTATTGCATACGCCTGGCCATACCATGGAATCTTCATCGTATGTTTTAATAGATGAAAAAGGCAACAAACCTTATGTTTTTACAGGTGACTGCTTGTTTATTGGCGATGTTGGACGGCCAGATTTGGCTGTAAAATCTGATATGACAGAAGCAGATTTGGCAGGTCATTTGTTTGATTCTCTTCGAAATAAAATAATGACTTTGCCTGATGATATTATTGTATATCCAAACCACGGAGCGGGTTCTGCCTGTGGTAAAAATATGAGTTCCGAAACTTTTGATACCCTTGGAAATCAGAAGAAAACAAACTATGCTTTGAGAGCCAACATGACTAAGGCGGAATTTATTAAAGAAGTGACAACCGGTTTAAAACCACCTCCACAATATTTCCCTAATAACGTGAGAATGAACAAGGGAATAAACATGAGTATCGATGAAATTTTACACAGAGGTACAACGCCTATTGATGCTGCTACATTTAAAGAAATGAGCGATCGTGATGATATTCTGGTGATTGATACGCGTTCAAAAGAAGAATTTGCTGAAGAAGGAACGGTTCCGGGAGCGTGGTATATTGGTGTCGATGGCAACTTTGCGCCTTGGGTAGGATCGTTAATCACCAACATCAACCAAAAAATTATTTTTATTGCTGAAGGTGGAAGGGAACATGAAGTGGTAACACGTTTTTCTCGTGTTGGGTATGACAATACCTTAGGCTTTTTGAGAGGTGGAATTCACGCCTGGTTGGCAGCTGGTTTTGAAGTTGATAAAATCGGCTCCATATCCGCAACCCAATTTGCCAATAAATTGAAGGAAGGAAATATTTTGTCACTTGATGTTCGAAAAGAATCTGAATATCTTTCAGAACATGTAATTGGCGTAGAAAATTTTCCGCTTGATTTTATTCATTCAAATTTTGCTGAAATAAAACCAGACAAAACGTATGTTTTGCATTGTGCAAGTGGTTATCGTTCTCTTATAGCTGCCTCAATTTTTATGGCAAATGGCGTAAAAAATGTTACAGATGTAAGGGGTGGTTTTAAAGATATAAAAGATACTGGGGTTAAACTAACCGATTATGTTTGTCCTACAACTTTACTGTAAATGTTCTTTTTAATTCAATATGTTGGGGGAAGTGTTTACTTCCCCTTTTTTTATTATAAAGCGGTAACTTTGGTTACTGCTAAAATTTAATTGTAACTTTACTTTTGTAAAAAAATCAAAAAAAATGAAAACTACATTAAAATTAATGCTTTTGGTAATTGTAACAGTTTTAGGAATAAGCTGTAATACCAAATCTCAATCACAATCTGATGCAATTAAGGTTCTCGCGCCAACTGAATTTAAGGAAAAATTGGCAAATCAGACAATTATTGATATCAGAACACCTCAGGAATTTAGTCAGGGTCATATTGAAGGCGCTGTAAATATCAATTATTACGACAGCAATTTTATGGACCAAATAGCAAAATATGATAAAAACCAGCCAATTTTTATTTATTGCAGGTCAGGAAACAGAACGTCATCAGCTTCAAAAAAAGCAGCAGATTTTGGATTTAAAGAGATCTATGATTTGGAGGGCGGAATTTTATATTGGATAAAAAACGGCAATGAAATTGTAAAATAACACTCATGAAAAATTTCTTGATAATACTGGTTTTTATGGGAATAGTTTCTTGCGGCAATCCGCTTACGGAAAAAGAAAAGCAGGAGTATACCAAAAAAGGAAATGAAATTGCCCAAGCCACCTTTAAAGCCTTGAGCGAAAAATTGACAGAACAAATAAAATTGGGCGGCCCAGCGCAGGCACTGCCTTTTTGTAATGTTGAGGCCTTGCCGCTTACCCAACAATTGTCCGATCAATATGATGTAACCATAAAAAGAACATCAGATAAATGGCGAAATCCAACAAATAAACCTTCAGAAAAGGAACTGGAAATTATCAATAATTATCATAAATTAATTTCAGAAAAAAAAGAAATTACCCCAATTGTAGAAGTTGACAATAATAATAACAAACATTATTATGCGCCAATTCTATTAAAAGCAAATTGTTTGGCTTGCCACGGAAAAGTGGAAGAATTTATATTGGTGAAAACCGATTCAATCATAAAATCACTTTATCCTGATGACAAAGCTGTTGGATATAATGAAGGCGATTTAAGGGGGATTTGGAGTATAGAATTTAAAAAATAATCAATATGGCAAAAGTTGTTGTTTTAGGGGCAGGAATTTCTGGACACACAGCGGTTTCTTATTTAAGCAGATATCTTAAAGGAAAACATGAAGTCATCATGGTTTCACCCAACAGTAATTTTCAATGGATTCCATCAAATATTTGGGTTGGCGTCGGTTTAATGACACCAGAACAAGTCAAGTTTGAATTGGCTCCGGTTTATAAAAAGTTGGGTATTGACTATAAACAAGCACTTGCTGTTTCAATAAATCCTGAAGGTGATTCTCAAAATGAAAAAGGATTTGTTACCATAAAATATGTTTCGGAAAATGAGAAAGGAAATGAAGAAAAAGTCACTTATGATTATCTCATAAATGCGACAGGACCAAAACTTAATTTTGAAGCAACAGAAGGTTTAGGTCCGCATAAATTTACCGAATCAGTTTGTACCTATGACCATGCTTCGCATTCTTGGGCAAAACTTCAGGAGTCGTTAAAAAAGATGGAAAATGGCGAAAAGCAAACTTTTTTAATTGGCACTGGCCATGCAATGGCTACCTGCCAAGGAGCGGCATTTGAATATATTTTAAACGTTGCTTTTGAAATTAATAAACGTAAATTGGATCATTTGGCTGATTTATGGTGGATTACCAACGAATATGAATTGGGCGATTTTGGAATGGGCGGCGCCTATATAAAAAGAAATGGCTATATAACGCCAACAAAAATATTTACGGAATCTATTTTAAAAGAATATGGCGTAAATTGGATAAAAAGAGCCGGAGTCACAAAAGTTGAAAAAGGAAAAGTTTATTATGAAGATTTAAATGGGGAATATCATACCAAAGAATTTGATTTTGCCATGTTAATTCCAGGTTTTGCAGGTGCGGGAATGAAAGCTTACAATAAAAACAATGAAGATATAAGCGCAGAAGTTTTTGTGTCAAACGGCATGATGAAAGTTGATGCGGATTATAGCCCAAAAAAATATGAAGACTGGCGCGCGGAGGATTGGCCATCGACCTACCAAAGTGTGAAATATGAAAATATTTATGCTGCAGGCATCGCTTTTGCACCACCGCACGGTATGTCTAAACCAATGGAAAGTCCGAACGGAACAAAAATATTTCCAACGCCGCCACGAACCGGAATGCCTTCAGGAGTTATCGGTAAAATTGTGGCACAAAATATCATTCATTCCATAAAAATCGGTAAAATAGAACATCCTCACAAAGCATCAATGGCAAAAATGGGCGCTGCCTGCATAGTTTCGGCAGGATATGGTATATTTAAAGGCCAAGCCGCTGTTATGACTGTAAACCCAATCGTTCCCGATTGGGAGAAATACCCAAAATGGGGAAGAAATATTAACGATACCGTAGGTGTTGTTGGCTTAGCCGGGCATTGGATGAAATTATTTATGCATTATATGTTTTTATACAAAGCAAAGGCAAAGCCGTTTTGGTGGATGATCCCTGAATAGTTAATTAAAAAAATAAAACCATGGAAAATAGTGAAGAGAAAACAGTGCCGTACAGCAATATGTCTTTTGCCACAGAACCAACAAAATTAGTCAGGTTTATGAGGGTTTGTTTTATTATCCAGCTTTTTAATTTTTTTAAATTAAATTTAAAAGTGATGAAAATTGTGGTTGGAGGGCATTCTTAGTAAATTATTCATGTAATTTTACAAAAACTAAAAAGAGAAAAATGACCGTAATTGAAATATTAAATTTAAAATGTGGCGGATGCGCCAATACCATAAAAAAAGGAATCATAGAAATTGAAGGTGTTAATGAAATTTTGATTAATTTAAACACTTCTGAAGTAACTATTGACACAACGGATGAGTCAGTTATTAAGCTGGTAAAAGAAAAGTTATCAAGTATGGGTTATCCTGAAGTTGGCGATGCAAACACAATGTTGCACAAAGCAAAGTCTTTTGTGAGTTGCGCTACGGGTAGAATGTCATCAGAAGAAAAGTAATTTTATTTAAACAATTTATGATACTCTTTAAACGCGATTTAAACCGCGTTTAAAGAGTATTTTTTTGTTAAAATTTTAAGGTTGCTCCAACTAAAAAGTTTCTTGTGGCTTGTGGATAGTAACCTGCGCCATCCAAAGTTGTTGTTTGATTTGGAACCGACCAGGTATCATCATAAGTATAATAATAACCATTTGAAATATATTCAACATTAAAAATATTGTTCACCAAGGCATTAAACACAATTGATTTGACAATTTTTTTCGGATTAATTTCATAAGAAATATTAAAATCGTTCACAAAATAGCTGTCCAGTTTTGAGTTTGCATTGTCAATATTTCCCATATATTGTTCCCCGACAAATTTAGACAATAAAGAAAATTGCATCTTTGTATTTGGTTGAAATACCAAGGCATTTGCCGCAATTAAATTTGGAGAAAATGCGATATCTGTATTTCCCAAATCAACCAATTCGCCGTTCCAAGTGGTTAAAAAGTCAACATTTTTGTTGCTGCTGATGGCAATATTTGGCTGAATTGAAAATTTATCGGTCAATTTAATCTGCGCATCTATTTCCAATCCAAGTCGGTAACTTTTTCCGCTGGTCGCTCTTATTGGCGATCCTGTATCATCAATGGCGCCGGTTAAAACCAACTGGTCTTTATAAAACATAAAATAAACATTACTGTTTATTTTAACGGTTTCATTTTTAAAACGCCATCCCAATTCAAAATCGTTTAATTTTTCTGAAGTAAAAATGCCGTTTTCAAAATCGTTGCGGTTTGGCTCTCTGTT
>CAZBGP010000004.1:0-45973 GCA_964491495.1 uncultured Lutibacter sp.
AAAAATACGAACAAATGGAAAAAGAGGACTTGCGTTTTGAAAAAATAAACTGCGACGATGCTGAATATTTAATCGTTGCTTATGGGTCAAGCGCAAGAATTTCACAAAAAGCCGTTGAATTGGGAAGAGCAAAAGGAATAAAAGTTGGTTTATTAAGGCCGATTACTTTATTTCCTTATCCGAAAAAAGCACTTTTCGATTTGGCCGATCAGGTTAAAGGAATTTTAAGCGTTGAATTAAATGCAGGTCAAATGGTAGAAGATGTTCGACTTTCCGTTGAATTTAAAGTACCCGTTGAACATTTTGGAAGAACCGGAGGAATTATCCACACACCGGAAGAAATTTTAGAAGCTTTAGAACAAAAAATTATTAAAAATGGAAGTATCAGACATCATAAGACCAGAGAATCAAGTATTCTGTAAAACAAAATTAATGACTAACAATTCCCTGTCTTACTGTCCGGGTTGTGGTCATGGCACTGCGCACAATTTAACCATGGAAGTCATTGATGAAATGGGTATTTCAGAAGATGTAATCGGTGTTGCACCGGTTGGCTGCTCTGTTTTGGCTTATGATTTTATGAATATCGATATGACACAGGCTGCTCACGGACGCGCACCGGCAGTGGCAACAGCCATTTCAAGACTTTGGCCGGAAAAATATGTGTTCACCTACCAAGGTGACGGCGATTTGGCCGCAATTGGAACGGCTGAAACCATCCACGCCTGCAACAGGGGCGAAAACATTGTGATCATTTTTGTGAACAATGGTATTTACGGAATGACCGGCGGACAAATGGCGCCAACAACTTTGGCAGGAATGAAATCTTCCACATCACCTTACGGAAGAGACATTGAAACCATGGGTTCTCCCTTAAAAATAACAGAATTAATTGCCAATCTTCCCGGTGTTTATTACGTAACCCGTCACGCAGTTCATACACACAAACACGCGCGAAAAGCCAAAAAAGCGATTCAAAAAGCGTTTGAAAACACCCGATTGGGAAAAGGCCTTTCATTTATTGAAATCCTGTCCAACTGCAACTCAGGTTGGAAAATGAACCCAAATGAGTCAAATATTTGGATGGAAGAAAATATGTTTCCATACTTTCCGCTTGGTGATATAAAAGTTGATGGTATCTTAAAAAAATAAAACAATGACAGAAGAAATTATTATCGCAGGTTTTGGTGGACAAGGAGTGCTATCCATGGGGAAAATATTGGCCTATTCTGGCATCATGCAAAATCAGGAAGTGAGTTGGATGCCTTCTTACGGACCTGAAATGCGAGGCGGAACAGCAAATGTTACCGTAATTTTAAGTGATGAAAGAATTAGTTCTCCTTACTTAAAAATAGTGGATACCGCCATCATTTTAAACCAGCAATCGATGGATAAATTTGAGGAATCCGTAAAACCGGGAGGCGTTTTAATTTACGATCCCAACGGAATTACCGCGCATCCAACCAGAACAGACATCAAAATTTACCAGATTGAAGGCACCAGATTGTCTTCAGAAATGGGAAATAAGAAAATTTTTAATATGGTTATTTTAGGCGGTTATTTAAAAGTAAAACCAGTCGTAAAATTGGAAAATGTGATTGAAGGCCTAAAGAAATCAATCTCTGAACGTTACCATAATTTAATTCCGCTAAATGTAGAAGCCATTACCATTGGAATGAACAATATTGTTCCTTATAAAGTAGAAGCACCCGTGTTTCAAAATTAGTTTTTAATTGTTCTTTGTTTCTGAATTCGGTTATTTTGTGTAATATTATACAAAATAACCGAATTTTTTATGGCTTCAATTTTAGTAACCGGCGGAACCGGATTTATAGGAAGGGCGCTTTGTGATTTATTGAGAACAAAAGGCCACGATGTTTTAATTTTAAGCCGAACAAAAACCGACAAGCCCGATACCTTTTGCTGGAATTTATCGGAACATTACGTTGATCCTGAAGCCATTATTAAAGCTGATTATATCATCCATTTGGCCGGTGAAGGTATTGCCGACAAGCGCTGGACCAAAGAAAGAAAACACCTTTTGATTAGCAGCCGGGTTGATTCGGCCAATCTTTTGTTTGAAAAAGTGAAAGAACTAAATCCGAATTTAAAAGGATTTATTTCCGCTTCAGGAATTGGTTATTACGGTGCCACAACATCCGAAAAAATTTACAACGAAAATGATGCCGCCGGACGCGATTTTGTAAGCGCCATTTGCAAAGTTTGGGAAAAAGCCGCAAACCAATTTAATAAAATAAATATAAGAACTGTCATTTTTAGAACCGGCGTTGTGCTTTCCAAAGAAGGCGGCGCGTTGGAAAAATTAAGCCGGCCCATAAAATTGGGTGTTGGCGCTGCACTTGGAAGCGGAAAACAATACATTCCCTGGATTCATTTGGAAGATTTATGCAACTTGTATCTTTACGCCATTGAAAATGAAGAAATTAAAGGAATTTACAATGCCGTTGCGCCAGAACATCTCACCAATAAATCACTCACAAAAATCATCGCCAATAAACTTAAAAAACCATTATGGCTGCCAAATATTCCTGCTTTTGTAATGAAATTGCTGTTGGGAAAAATGGCCGCAATCATCTTGGAAGGAAGCCGTGTTTCTTCAGAAAAAATAATGGCGACAGGTTTTAAATTCAACTATCCGAATATTAAAGAAGCGCTTGACAACTAATGCCTTCCTCTATAAAATAAACAACATAAAGAAACAAAAAAAAGCCTCCAAAATTGGAGGCTTTTACAAGTTATTTAAATAAAAATTATTATTCTTTCACTTCTTCAAAGTCGACATCTTCTACGTGGTCTTTTTCATTTTTTGCTTGTCCGTTTCCGGCATTGCCTGCTGGAGCTCCTTGTGTATCTTGTTCTGCTTTGTACATTTCTTCACTGGCTACTTTCCAGGCTTCATTAATTTTTTCCATTGCAACGTCAATTTGTGCAATATCTTTTGTTTCATGAGCTTTTTTCAATTCAACAAGCGCAGCTTCAATTGGTTCTTTTTTATCAGCCGATAATTTTTCACCAAATTCTTTCAATTGTTTTTCTGTTTGGAAAATCATAGAATCTGCTGCATTAATTTTTTCGGCAGTTTCTTTGGCTTTTTTATCAACTTCTGCATTTGCTTCCGCATCAGCTTTCATTTTTTTGATTTCATCTTCAGTCAATCCTGAAGAAGCTTCAATTCTGATGTCTCTTGTTTTTCCTGTCGCTTTATCGCCGGCAGTTACGTGAATAATACCGTTGGCATCAATATCAAAAGTTACTTCAATTTGTGGGGTTCCTCTTTGTGCTGGCGGAATGCCGTCCAAATGGAAACGTCCGATTGTTTTGTTATCGGCTGCCATAGCGCGTTCACCTTGCAACACGTGAATTTCTACAGATGGCTGATTGTCGGCTGCCGTTGAAAACACTTGTGATTTTTTAGTTGGAATGGTTGTGTTTGCTTCAATTAACTTGGTCATTACATTTCCCATAGTTTCAATACCCAATGAAAGTGGTGTAACGTCTAACAACAATACATCTTTCACATCACCCGATAAAACACCACCTTGAATGGCTGCGCCAATGGCAACAACCTCATCAGGATTTACCCCTTTTGAAGGCGATTTTCCGAAGAATTTTTCTACAGCTTCCACAACAGCAGGAATACGGGTTGAACCACCCACCAAAATAATTTCATTGATATCACCGGTTGTTAAACCTGCACCTTTAAGGGCAGTTCTACAAGGCTCAATCGTTCTTTTGATTAAATCATCAATCAATTGCTCAAATTTTGCTCTGGTTAAACTGCGAACCAAATGTTTTGGGCCGCTTGCAGTGGCAGTTACATAAGGCAGGTTAATTTCAGTTGTTGCAGCTGATGACAATTCGATTTTTGCTTTTTCAGAAGCTTCTTTTAAACGTTGCAACGCCATTGGATCTTTACGCAAATCAATGCCTTCTTCAGCATTAAACTCTGCTGCCAACCAGTCAATAATTTTTTGGTCAACGTCATCACCACCCAAATGCGTATCGCCATCGGTTGACAATACTTCAAATACACCATCGCCCAATTCCAGAATGGAAACGTCATGTGTGCCTCCTCCAAAGTCAAAAACAACTATTTTTTGATCGATTCCTTTTTTATCCAAACCATAAGCCAATGCCGCAGCAGTAGGCTCATTGATAATACGGCTCACTTTAAGTCCGGCAATTTCCCCGGCTTCTTTGGTGGCCTGACGCTGTGCGTCGTTAAAATAAGCAGGCACCGTTACAACGGCTTCCGTTACTTCTGTTCCTAAATAATCTTCAGCAGTTTTCTTCATTTTTTGAAGAATCATGGCTGATATTTCTTGTGGCGTGTACAATCGTCCGTCGATATCAACACGTGGCGTGTCATTATCTCCTTTGACAACTTTATATGGTACGCGCTCTGCTTCCATTTTAGATTCAGAATATTTGTTTCCCATAAAACGTTTAATCGAATAAACAGTTTTTAAAGGATTTGTAACAGCCTGACGTTTAGCAGGATCACCCACTTTTCTTTCTCCACCTTCAATAAATGCTACAATAGAAGGTGTTGTTCTTTTTCCTTCTGCATTAGGAATTACCACTGGCTCATTTCCTTCCATTACGGAAACACATGAATTGGTTGTTCCTAAATCTATTCCTATAATTTTTCCCATGACTCTATGCTATTTAATTTTTGTTTTTAAACTCTGATTTACGGTATTCAATGATTATGCCATTGCAAATATTATGTCAAGTTGTCATAATTATATACAGGCTTGGTTCATAATTGTCACCGAAACCGCTTCAAATACCATAATTTTTATAAAGATGATTGGGATATAACGCAATGCTATATATTTGCATACTTGTTTAAAAAACGATAAAAATGGAGTGTATTTCGATTTTTGATATGTTAAAGATAGGAATCGGGCCGTCGAGTTCTCATACTTTAGGGCCGTGGCGTGCTGCGGAAAGATGGATCAATCACCTTAAAAAAGAAAATAATTTCACGAAAGTCACTTCCATAAAGGTCGATTTATATGGTTCGCTTTCATTAACCGGAAAAGGCCATGCATCCGATTTGGCCATATTGCTGGGATTGGCAGGAGAAGATCCTGAAACCATTCCTACGGATGAAATCATTCCCATCACCAATGACATTCAAACCTATAAGAAAATAAATTTTGGTGGTGTTCAAACAATTGATTTCGACCCTGAAGCTGACATTATATTTAACCGGGAATTTTTACCTTTTCACGCAAACGGCATTAAATTTAGAGCATTTGAAAATGGAGTGGAAATTTCTTCGGATACTTATTATTCTATCGGTGGCGGATTTGTGGTACGGGAAGAACTGATTCACGCCAAAGCAAATATTAAAATCCATAAAACATTTCCCTATCCCATACAAATTGCCAAAGAACTGGAGCATTATTGCAAAAAGGAAAATTTAAAAATTTCAGAAATTGTTTTGGAAAACGAAAGATCGCTGAGAAGTGACCAGGAAATTGACCACCAGATAAACCGCATTTGGGACACCATGCTCGAATGCATGTATATTGGCTGCCATACTTCGGGAACGCTTCCCGGCGGACTGAATGTGAGGCGCCGCGCCTTCGACATTCACGAAAAATTACACGTTGATTTTGTCTACAATTCTCCTACAGAATGGTTGCAAAGCATCCGAAAAACAGAGGTGAAGTTTCGTGAAATATTAAAATGGGTAAGTTGTTTGGCTTTAAGCGTTAATGAAGTGAATGCCTCCTTGGGAAGGGTTGTAACCGCGCCAACAAATGGTAGTGCCGGCGTTATTCCTGCCGTTTTAATGTATTATATGGTGATTGAAAACCATCAGGCAAATTTTGAACATGTGAAACAATTTTTATTGGTGGCCGGAGAAATAGGAAGCATCTTTAAGAAAGGCGCCACCATTTCAGCAGCTATGGGCGGTTGCCAGGCAGAAATTGGCGTGTCATCGGCGATGGCCGCCGGCGCATTGACAGAATTGCTCGGCGGCAGTCCGGAACAAGTGCTCATGGCCAGTGAAATTGCGATGGAACATCATTTGGGATTAACCTGTGACCCAATTGGCGGTTTGGTACAAATTCCTTGTATTGAACGCAATGCAATGGGCGCCATAAAAGCAATTCATGCGGCTGAGCTGGCATTGGAATCTGATGCCGCAAATGCAAAAGTGCCGCTGGACAAGGTGATTGAAACCATGTGGGAAACTGCAAAAGACATGAATTCAAAATATAAGGAAACTTCAGAAGGCGGTTTGGCTGTAAGTGTTAATATTTCAGATTGTTAACGAAAACTTATATTTTATCAAAATTATTTTTTAACTTTAAGTAGCAAATTCTATTTTTAATTAAAAATTTGTAATCATGAGTAAATTCGATGAGAAAATAGCACTTTATCAAGGTGAAATGAAGAAATTGGGTCTTAAATTTGATGCCGATTTATTGACAAAAGTAACAAAAGGCTTAGGGCCTTCAATTTACAAACCAGATGCTGAAACTGTATCAGGTTCCGATAAAAAGGAACTTGAAACTTTGAAAAAAAACTTTTTAATAAAAAAATTAGGATTGACTGACAGTCCGAAATTAGACCACGCAGTGGAAAATGTCATTGAAAAGGTAGGTAAATCAAACAGAAATAAATACCGGGCAATAGTTTATTATGAATTGGTAAGAGAATTGGGTCAAGAAGGTAAATACAATTAATCTTTAAAAAAGGAAACCCGCAAATTGCGGGTTCCCTTTTTTTATATATGATTGTTTATAAGCTGAAATATTGTCACTTCATTGAACTAATCCAACTCCTCTTCACTTTCTTCATCAGCAATATCTTCAATGTCACTGTCAAATACATCATCAAAATTGTCTTCATCAGCATCATAATCTTCCATGGTTTCTTCCAGTTTCAAACTAATTTTAACAAGGTATATGGTATCTTCAAAACTTACTTCCACTGCCCTTACGGTTTCGCCTTGGGCATTTTTAAAAGTAATGATATCTTTGTAGCCATATCCGTTAGGAAATTTCGCTACCAATAAATCTAAAATATCACTGGTTAATTTACTATAATCTACTATAACTCTTTTCATAAACTACAATTACATATTTAACAAATACGCGAAAATTAATGGCACAACAATGGTTGCGTCAGATTCAATTATAAATTTCGGGGTATTGATGTCTAATTTTCCCCAAGTTATTTTCTCATTTGGAACCGCACCTGAATACGATCCATAACTGGTGGTAGAATCTGAAATCTGACAGAAATAACTCCAAAATGGTGTGTCTGTACGCTCTAAATCTTGGTACAGCATTGGAACCACGCAAATAGGGAAATCGCCAGCAATTCCGCCGCCTATTTGAAAAAATCCAATGCCGTTTTCTGAATTTTCGGTATACCAATCGGCCAAGAAAGTCATATATTCAATCCCCGATTTCATAGTACTTGCTTTTAGCTCCCCTTTTAACACGTAGGAAGCGAAAATATTTCCCATTGTACTGTCTTCCCAACCCGGAACAACCATAGGCAAATTGGCTTGCGCAGCAGCAATCATCCAGCTATTTTTAGGGTCAATTTCATAATATTGTTCCAAAACTCCAGAAAGCACCAATTTGTACATAAATTCATGCGGAAAAAAACGTTCTCCCTTGTCTTCGGCATCTTTCCAAATTTTGAAAATATGTTTCTGCAATCTTCTGAAAGCTTCTTCTTCAGGAATACAAGTGTCAGTAACCCTGTTCAATCCTTTTTCCATTAAATCCCATTCATCTTGAGGGGTTAAATCCCGATAGTTTGGAACTCTTTTGTAATGGGAATGAGCCACCAAATTCATGACATCTTCCTCTAAATTTGCGCCGGTGCAAGAAATTATTTGCACTTTATCCTGTCTGATAATTTCAGCGAATAATTTACCAATTTCAGCAGTGCTCATGGCACCTGCCATGGAAACTAACATTTTTGAGCCAGAAGCCAACTGATCTTCATATCCTTTTGCGGCATCAACCAATGCTGCAGAATTAAAATGAAGGTAATACTTTTCAATAAATTGGGAAATCGCTCCTTTATTAGTCATAATCTTCGTCTTCGAATTTTGAGGTTTTATTATTTGGTTCTTTAAAACCGCTTTCATTTCCGTAATCAGCTTCTTCCGTATTGTCAAATTTGTAACTAAGCATTTTATAGTACAATTTAGCAGCTAAAAAATCAGATGATTTGTCCTTTTCATTAGGACAAAGTTCCATAATGTCAAAACCTACCACATTTTTTTGTTTGAATATTTTTTTAAGAAAATCGAGGGTTTCAAACCAAAGCAATCCTCCTGGTTCCGGCGTTCCGGTTGATGGCATCAATGAAGGATCTAACGCATCCAAATCGAATGTGATAAAAACATTTTTACCCATAGCATCAATGGCATTTTCCATCCAATAGTCGTCGATGGCCATTTCGTGGGCGAAAAATATTTTATCAGGATCCATCACACTTTTCTCCAAAATATCCATACTGCGAATTCCCACCTGAACCAAATTGGTGTTTTGGCTGGCTTCATAAGCCATGCAGGCATGATTGCAGGTTGAACCGTTGTATTCTTTTCTTAAATTGGCATGCGCGTCAATTTGAACAACCGTTAAATCATTGAAACATTCGTTAAAAGCCCTGATTGTTCCAATAGAAACCGAGTGCTCGCCGCCAAAAATGGTAACAAATTTATTTTTTCTGATAAATGATTTCGTTACCGCGTGAACTGCAGCCACCATTTTCTCAGGAGAAGAATTCTCTGTAACGGCCTCTGCTAAATGAATACCGTTTTTATAAACCTCAGAATCAGTTTCAATATCATAAAGTTCCATATTTTCTGAAGCATTCAAAAACGCTTCAGGTCCCTTGTCGGCACCTTTTTGCCAAGTGCATGTTCCGTCATAAGGAACAGGAATCAAAACTATTTTTGAAGTTTCAATTTTGGCATATTGTTCAGATATCCCCGCGTAAGTTCTTTTATTCATAACCTAATATTTTTAAAAAATCGCTTGCTGTTTGTTTTTCTTTAAACACTTTAAATTCTAATTTTCCTTCGTTATCTTTTGATATAATAATATGTTTAGGCTGCGGAATTAAGCAATGTTGCAATCCTCCGTAACCTCCTATTGATTCCTGGTAAGCACCAGTATTAAAAAACCCTAAATACAAAGGTTTTTCTTCTTTATATACAGGTAAATATACCGCATTAATATGTTGTTCCGAATTGTAATAATCGTCACTATCACAAGTTAAACCGCCCAACAATACGCGCTCATAAACATCATTCCATCGGTTTAACGGCAATAAAACAAATCGTTTATTTATGGCCCAACTATCTGGCAATGTGGTGATAAATGAAGAATTTATCATATTCCATCTTTCCCTGTCGTTTTGCTTTTTTTGGTATAAAACCTTGTAAATCGCACCTCCGCTCTCTCCTACTGTATAACTGCCAAATTCGGTAAAAATATGCGGCACCTGAACCTCTGCATCTTCACATGCTTCTTTTATTTGGCAGATAATTTCATCAACCATATACTCATAATCATAATTAAAAGCCAATGAGTTTTTTATTGGAAATCCGCCGCCGATGTTTAAGCTGTCCAAACTTGGGCAAATTCTTTTTAAACTAATGTAAACCTTCAAACATTTGCTTAATTCGTTCCAATAATAGGCATTGTCTTTAATGCCTGTATTGATAAAGAAATGCAGCATTTTTAGGTTCACCTTATGATTGTCTTTTACTTCACGTCGGTAAAAATCGACAATATTTTTATAGCCAATTCCTAAACGTGAGGTGTAAAATTCGAACTTTGGTTCTTCTTCGGAAGCAATCCTGATGCCTATATTTATTTTCTTTTTGGTGCCTTCGGTAAGCAAACCAATTTCTTCATAATTGTCGATAATCGGAATGCAATTTTTATGTCCATTATTAATCAATCGCTGAATGTTTGCAATGTACTCATCTCTTTTAAAGCCGTTGCAAAGAATGTAGGTTTTATCAGTAATTTTACCTTGATTTTTTAAATTCTCAACAATATCAATATCGATGGCTGAAGAAGTCTCTATATGAATATCATTTT
The DNA here is from genome assembly GCA_964491495.1 of uncultured Lutibacter sp. GTDB lineage: Bacteria > Bacteroidota > Bacteroidia > Flavobacteriales > Flavobacteriaceae > Lutibacter. The sequence continues at coordinate 10,122 of CAZBGP010000004.1, forward strand.
TTAAAGCTTCATCAAGCACATGTTTAAAATGGGAGCTTTTTGTACAATAACAATAATGATATTTAGCCTTATACTTGTGCTTATGCATGGCTTTGGAAAACATGGCCTTGGCTTTTTGAATGTTTTCGCTAATTTTTGGCAGATAGGTAAATTTTAAAGGCGTACCAAATTCTTCGACCAACTTCATGGTGTCAATGTCATGAAAATGTAAGTTTTTATTGGCGTCAACAAAAAACTCTTCTTGTGGAAAATCGAAAGTTTGGCTTATTAAATCGATATATTTTGTATTCATTTAGTATTTTAATTTTACAATTAATAAGGTAGTCATTTTAGACTCATATTAAGTTCAAAAAAGTTTTCTTATATCTATACTCTTAATACTAAATAATTTTTTTCAAGCCGAACAACTATCAATGAATTGAATAACTTTAAAATGTGGTTAAAAGAAGTCATTAAAATGCTTAATTCTTCGTTATTTTTATTAATAATTTTGTGTTTTAAAGACCTGTAAACATACAAGTTAGCCATAAAAAAACGGTCATCCTTTTTGGCTGCTTTAAACGTTGGCGCAAACTTATATAAAAAATCAATACAAATTAAAAAAAATCTATATTTATCTCGTAAAAACCAACTCATTTGCTGAGGATAAGTTCGCGTCAAAAGCATAGCCTTCATAATTAAAGTTTTTCAATTCTTCTATTGTTTCAACTTGCTGGTCAATGATGAATCGAACCATTAAACCTCTTGCTTTTTTTGCAAAAAAAGCAATAATTTTTAATTTCCCGTCTTTTAGATCCTTAAAAACTGGCGTGATTACAGGAACTTTTAACAATACTGGTTTTATTGCTTTAAAATACTCAGCACTTGCTAAATTTATAAACAATTCATTATCTGCGAGTTCCAAATTCAATTTTTCTGTAATTGTATTGTCCCAAAACTGGTATAAATTTTCTTTATTCGCCACTTTTAACTTGGTTCCCATTTCCAAACGATAAGGCTGCATCAAATCCAAAGGTTTTAGCAAACCATATTGGCCGGACAAAATTCTTAATTTATTTTGAAGGATTTCCAATTTATCTAATGGCAAAGAATAAGCATCAAGTCCAATATAAACCTCGCCTTTAAAAGCAAAAATGGATTGGCGCGAGTTTTCATTAGTAAAAGGCAATGCCCATTCCTGGTTGCGTTGCCAATTTAATTCGCCCAAATTTGGGGAAACACTCATCAGTGCCGAAAGTTGTTTTGGAGTTTTATTTTTTAAAACGCTATTTATTTTTGCGGCTTCATCCAAAAAAATTCCTTGAGTAAATTGCTTTGTAGGAATTGGAGTCTCATAATCCAGTGATTTGGCCGGGGAGATAACTATTTTCATTTCTTATTTTTTGTCATTTTTTAGCTGAAATGTTTTTCAACCAAGCAATTTTTTGTTTAATGATTATTAAATGATTTCTTAAAATTAAAAATTAATAAATAAATATCGGCATTTTTATAAATTATTATTGAAATATTTCCAATTTAAGCAAGTTCATTCATGAATTTTTGCATTTTTTCATAGAGCAATCCAACGTGATAGCCATCCATCAAAGCATGGTGAACTTCAACTGAAAAAGGGATTTTTTGTATTTCGTTTTCCTTAAACATTTTGCCAAATACCACTTTAGGAATTCCCTGCAAGGCTTCATTTCCATTACGTGCATGCTTAAATCCGGTAAAAGAAACCCAAGGAATTGTGGAACAATGAATGATTCCCAATTGATCTTCCTGCACATTAAATACGATGCCGTTTTTGTGATTTTCGAGCACTATTTTAGCGTTTACATCAAATTCTTGCATCGTTTTATGAAACTCAAAATCACAAAAAGAAAAGGTTAAGTCATCATTTAAAATAGTGGAACCAATATTTACGTGCTCAAATAAGTAAACTTTATCGTTTTTAATCCGTAATTTAAATTCGGTAATTTCATTGGCACATTTTAAGGCAACATACAAACAAGCCAAAGAAAACGACAACTGATTTTGCTTGCAGTACTTGTAAAGATTGCTGACTTCTAAATTGGCGGTAATATTAAAAAAAGGATCTTCATACGTTTTAAAAAAATTGTGCTGTGCAATTCTGTTCCAGTTTTCAACATCAAATTCTTTCATGTTATTCTTTTTGATTGATGGTGTAGCTGCGCCATTTCTCCAAACACAATTGCATATCTTCTGGCATTTCCGAATTAAACTGTAAAAATTCTTTGGTAATTGGATGCTGAAAACCCAATGTTTTTGCGTGAAGTGCCTGCCTTGGCAATGTTTTAAAACAATTTTCAACAAATTGTTTGTATTTGGTAAAAGTTGTTCCTTTCAGGATAATGTCTCCGCCGTAGCGTTCATCGTTAAAAAGCGTATGACCAATGTGTTTCATATGCGCCCTAATTTGATGCGTTCTGCCTGTTTCTAACTTGCATTGAACCAAGGTAACATAACTAAATCGCTCCAGTACTTTATAATGCGTAATCGCAGGTTTGCCAAATTCGCCGGTTGGAAAAACATCCATTTGCAAACGATTTTTTAAACTTCTGCCTATATTTCCTTCAATAATTCCTTCTTCTTCATCAATATTTCCCCAAACCAAAGCGTAATACAAACGCTCTGTGGATCTTTCAAAAAATTGTTTGGACAAATGTGCCATTGCATATTCGGTTTTTGCCACCACCAGCAATCCACTGGTATCTTTGTCAATTCTGTGCACCAAGCCCGGACGCTCATTGGAATTTGTCGGTAAATTTTCAATATGAAAAATCAATCCGTTCACCAATGTGCCGCTGTAATTTCCGTGACCGGGATGCACGACCATTCCTGCAGGTTTATTTACCACAATTACCTCATCATCTTCAAATAAAATATCTAAAGGGATGTCTTCTGCAACCAATAAATTTTCGTGCGGCGGATGGGCCAAAACAACGCGAACAACATCTTTGGATTTTACCTTGTAGTTTGATTTTACAGCAACATCATTCACCAAAATATTTCCTGCTTTCGCGGCCTGTTGAATTTTATTTCGGGTAGAATATTCTATGAAATTCATCAAATATTTATCAACGCGCAATGGCTCCTGACCTTCGCTGGCAACAAACCGGTAATGTTCGTAAAATTCTTCTTTATCTAAATCTTCTATTTCTTCAGTTTTCATTCTATAATTAGTTCTTCTTCTGTATCTAAACTATCCATTAGCATACCTCCTTCATTTCCATCGCCTAATTTTAAGATGATTTCAGAATTTTGCGGAATTTTATCGCCGTTTTTTAAATCTTTTCCTTTATAAATTAAACCTCGCACCACATCTTTCGCAATATCGTTCACATAAATTTCCTGCGTGCTTATTCTAAATCCTATTGCCGTTAATTGTGAAACGGCCTGTCTTTTTGTTTTTCCATAAAAATCAGGTACTTCAACATCCGAATAACCTGATGGGTTCAATGTCAAGTAAATTTTTCTGTTTTCTTTTACAAAATCGCCTGCTTCCGGACTTTGTTCAATGACAGATTTGCTTGGAAAAGCGGCATCAAAACTTGCAGAATCAATCACCTCCCAGCTCAAATCCAAGTCGTTCAGCGTTTCTTCAACTTCCTCTAAACTCATTTTAGCCAAGTTAGGAACTTCAATTTTTTGATTGTGGTTGGTTGAAAAATTTAACCAAAACATACTGAGTACAATAAATACCACCAAGCCGACAAAAGCCATCAGCAACTGCTTTAAAAATACTTTAGATCCAATAAATTTAAAAAAACCCATATTCCCGTTTTTTGATTTTGTGCAAAGATACTTTTTTTATCGTTGATTTGTTTAATGTTGAATTGTTGAATTTCAGCATTGACTCATTTTCAAATTTACAAATTTTCAAATTTTAACTTTCAACTTTTAACTTTTAATCTGTAAGTTTGTATTATACTCAGCAAACAAAAAGATGAAAAAAAATATTGCCATCATTATGGGCGGATACTCTTCGGAAGTTGAAATCTCCTTAAAAAGCGGCCAGGTTGTCTATCAAAATATTTCAAAGGAAAAATACAACACCTTCAAAGTTCACATTCTTAAAGATAAATGGGTGCTTGTTGATGATTTTGAAAATGAATTCCCCATAAACAAACACGATTTTTCGACAGAAATCAACGGTAAAAAAATTAAATTCGACTGTGTTTTTAACGCCATTCACGGTCATCCGGGAGAAGACGGTACCATTTTGGCCTACTTTGAATTGATCGGTCTTAAACACACTTCAGCGCCTTTTTACCAAATGGCTTTAACATTTAACAAACGCGATTGTTTAAGCGTGGTGAAGCAATATGGCATAAAAACCGCAAAATCTTACTTTTTAAACGAAGGTGACATCATTAATGTGGAAGAAATAATTGCCAGAGTTGGTTTGCCTTGTTTTGTAAAACCAAACAATGCAGGTTCAAGTTTCGGAATTTCTAAGGCAAAAACCGCTTCGGAAATGATTCCTTCCATTGAAAAAGCTTACAAAGAAGATTCGCAGATTTTAATTGAAGAATTTTTAGACGGACCTGAAATAACCATTGGCGTTTTTAACTACAAAGGAGAAATTAAAGTGCTGCCGATGACAGAAATTGTCTCCGAAAATGAATTTTTTGATTACGAAGCAAAATATTTGGGGAAATCACAAGAAATTACGCCTGCCAGAATTTCCAATGAAATTCACAAAAAATTGGAAAAATTAGCGGCTAATGTGTATCAAATTTTAAATATGAGCGGTTTTTCGCGCTCTGAATACATTTTGGTGAATGACGAACCTTATTTTTTGGAAATGAATACCGTGCCCGGATTGACAACCGCAAGTTTAATTCCGCAACAGGCCGAAGCGGCAGGCATTAGTTTAGCCGAACTATTTCATAACGCCATAGAAATGGCTTTAAGCAAGTAAAAATGAAACGAGCATTTCAAATTTCGACATATAAAGGAATGATTAATGGCGAACAGCATCTGTTACCGCTAAAAAATAAAATTTAAACAGATGAAAAAAGCAGTTTTCCCGGGATCATTTGACCCAATTACTTTAGGCCACGTTGATATTATCAATAGAGCATTGCCATTGTTTAGCGAAATTATTATTGCAGTTGGCGTAAATACTGAAAAAGCCTACCTGTTTTCTCTTGAAGAACGTGTCAGTTTTATTAAAAAACATTATGCCAATGAACCTAAAATAAAGGTGGAAACCTATACCGGCTTAACCATCGATTTCTGCAAAAAATTAAACATTCATTTTATTTTAAGAGGATTGAGAAATCCGGCGGATTTTGAATTTGAAAAAGCGATTGCCCAAACCAACAGAAAATTATCGACAGTTGAAACGGTGTTTTTACTGACCTCAGCCGACACTTCTTTTATAAGTTCAAGCATAGTGCGCGATGTTTTAAAAAATGGAGGCGATATTTCCGGTTTTGTTCCGGGAAGTGTTCCGAAAAAATTAAAATGATGCAGCCTAAAAAATACTTGTTTTTAGCTTTCATCATCTTATTTTCGTGTGGAATTTATGCCCAAAAAATAGGGAAAGATTTCACAACTGTTTTCGAGAAATCAAAAGGCACGGAAACTTCCACCTATCAGGAAACCATCGCATTTTATCAAGAATTGGCAACTGCCTATCCGGAAATTTCCATCATGGAAATGGCAGAAACCGACAGCGGATTCCCATTGCATCTGGTGGTTTTTAGCGCCTCAAAAGAATTCGATTTCAATAAAATTCACCTGAGCAAAAAAAATACTATTTTAATTAATAATGCGATTCACCCTGGAGAATCGGATGGTGTTGATGCTTCTATGATGCTGTTAAGAGACATCGTTCAGGATAAAAAGCAGATCAAAAAATTAGAAAACACCATCATTGCGGTCATCCCAATCTACAATATTGGTGGCGCTTTAAACAGAAACAGCCATTCACGCGCAAACCAAAACGGACCGAAGGAATACGGATTTCGGGGAAATGCCCAGAATTTTGATTTAAATCGGGATTTTATAAAAGCCGACACAAAAAATGCCAAAGCTTTTGCCAAAATTTTTCATTTGGTGAAACCCGCCGTTTTTATCGACAATCACGTAAGCAATGGCGCCGATTACCAATATGCAATCACCCATTTATTTACGCAACACAATAATTTAGGAAATGATTTGGGCGCATTTATTGAAAATGTAATGAGACCCAATATAGAAGCTTCCTTGCTAAAAAAAGACATTATCATTACGCCTTATGTAAATGTTTGGGGAACAATGCCAGAAGCCGGTTTTAGCCAGTTTTTCGACAGTCCGAGATATTCAACAGGATACACCACACTTTTCAACACTTTGGGAATGATGGTAGAAACCCATATGCTGAAACCCTATAAACAACGTGTTGAACAAACCTACAGTTTGCTAGAATCGGTCATCGATTTTACCATTGTAAAAGGCAATGAAATTAATGAACTTCGCCAAAATGCGGTTGCAAAGATTTTGGCAAAAAAAACCTATCCTATTTCCTTTGAACTTGATAAAAACAACTTTTCATTATTGCAATTTAAAGGCTACGAAGGAAGTTACATCGACAGCAAAGTTACCAATGGCAAGCGTTTATTTTACGACCGTACAAAACCCTACACAAAACCCGTAAAATATTTCAACAATTATATCGCTTCAAAAGAAGTTCAACTTCCTAAAGCCTATATTTTAAAACAAGGCTGGTGGAAAGTTTTGGAGCGCTTAAAAGACAATCATATTGAGTACACCGTTTTTAAAAACGACACCGCCATAACCGTTGAAGAACAGCATATTAAAGATTACAAAACGAGTACAAGGCCTTTTGAAGGACATTTTATCCATTCAAAAACGGAAGTATCTTTAATAACTAAAAAAGTAATGTTTCAAAAAGGTGATATTTATATTCCAATCCAACAAAATGGCGTTCGTTATATTGTGGAAACCTTAGAGGCTGAAGCAACAGATTCCTTTTTTAACTGGAATTTTTTCGACACCGTTTTAGAGCAAAAAGAACACTTTTCATCTTATGTTTTTGAAGATATTGCGGAAAAGTTGCTGTTGGAAAATCCAACTTTGAAAGAGTTGCTGAACCAGAAAATGAACACTGACAAAGATTTTGCCGAAAGTCCGGAAGCGCAGCTGGATTTTATCTACAAAAATTCTCCTTACTATGAACCGGCACACTTAAAATTGCCTGTTTATAAGGTGTTTTAAACGTTCTTTTTGTTGATTAACAATTCCCAATAGCCAACATCAATCCATTTTTGAAACTTATAACCCACTTCTTTAAATTGGGCTATTTTTTCAAATCCGAATTTTTCATGCAAAGCCACACTAGCCTCATTGGGAAGAGAAATGCCGCCAATCACGGCGTGAAAACCCAAATCCGTTAATTGGCTTATCAATGCTGCGTAAAGCAATGAACCAATGCCATTTTTTATCGCTTCCTTTTTAAGATAAACAGTGCTTTCGGCGGTGTGTTTATATGCCGATCTTGGCTTCCATGCACTTGCATAAGCGTAACCAATAATTTCCTGATCTATTTCAAAAACAAGCCAGGGAAATTTTAAATAGGCAGCTTCAATTCTTCCGCGCATTTCTTCGGTGCTTAAGGCCAACTCCTCAAAAGTGACGCAAGAATTAAGAATATAGTAGTTATAAATTTCCGCTATTTTGCGTGAATCCTCTAATTTAACAGCTCTAATCATTTAAGGTAAGCAAATTCGTCTTAAATTCCTTTACTATTACTCAGGCCAATCAATAGTGTCATCATCAATAAAAAAAGGTGTCCACTGAATTTCATCCAAAACGCCGTCATTGATCCAAAAATTGATGGATTTTTCCTCAATTTCAATCACTTTCTGGTCTTCGGTATCATCTTCTGAGCAATCTTCAAGACTCCATTCTCCCAAATCCATTTCGTCCAGTTCTTTGATCAAACCTTCTTGAAACAAACCAATCAGACTTTTTCCTTCCAATTCATAAAATTCGTCATTTACGGAAATCATAATTAATTTCCAGTCTTCTTCTTCATCAAAACTAAGCGATAACAACAATTCGTCATATTGCCATGATTCCGTCAAATCTTTTTTAGAATCCGAATGCGAATATTTGTCGATAAATGAAGGTTTCCCAAGCATTAATTCCACTTCTTTTCTGGTCATTCCAAATTTTAGGTTCCCCAGTCCGTAACCAAGTTTTATTTCTTTGAGTGCTTTTTTCATAATTTGTAAATTAAATATCCACAAATATAAATGTTTCCTATGAGCAAATAATCCAAAAGCACCTAAAAAAGGAATCATTCAATCAATATTTTGGGCATTCCCCGCCAGCTGGCGGGTCGGGCTTTACGTTTCAATCTTTTTGGCGAAAAAAATCGCCAAAAAGTATTTCCACTGCAAACCCTAATGCAAATTGTACTAAACAAAAAAATTCAAATCAATCTCACTTTAACAACCACTGTGACCGCAAAAATGAGTATTTTGCGGGTCTTTAAAACAACAATAAATGAAAGTATGCATTGCCGAAAAGCCAAGTGTTGCGCGTGAAATTGCTGCCGTTTTAGGCGCAAACACCAAACACGACGGTTATTTTGAGGGAAATGGTTATGCGGTTACTTTTACATTCGGACATTTATGTACCTTGTTTGAACCCAACGATTATAAACCGCACTGGAAAAGCTGGGATTTGAACAATTTGCCGATGTTACCGGAAAAGTTTGAAACCAAGGTGGTAGACAATATCGGCATCAAAAAACAATTTAACATTGTTAAAAGTCTGTTCGATAAAGCTAGTGTAATTATCAATTGCGGGGATGCCGGGCAAGAAGGGGAACTGATTCAGCGCTGGGTCATTCAGCAGGCAAATTACAAAGGAGAAGTCAAACGCTTGTGGATTTCCTCTTTAACTACGGAAGCCATCAAAGAAGGATTTCAAAATCTGAAACCCTCAGAAAACTACGACAATTTATATTATGCAGGCTATTCAAGAGCCATTGGCGATTGGCTTTTGGGAATGAATGCCACAAGATTGTACACCTTAAAACACGGCGGAAACAAGCAGGTTTTATCCGTTGGCAGGGTGCAAACGCCCACATTGGCAATGGTGGTGAATCGGTTTAAGGAAATAGAAAATTTTGTGCCTCAGCCTTATTGGGAATTGCAGACGCTTTACCGGGAAACACTTTTTAATTGTGAAGAAGGAAGGTTTCAAAAGAAAGAAGACGGTGAATTGCTCGCCAATAAAGTAAAAGAAAGCGATTTTGAAATTGTTTCCGTCACAAAGAAAAAAGGAAAAGAAAACGCGCCAAAACTATTCGATTTAACCGGATTGCAAGTTTATTGCAATAACAAGTTCGATTTTTCTGCCGATGAAACCCTTAAAATCGTCCAAAAATTATATGAGCAAAAAGTAGTGACCTATCCACGGGTCGATACAACATTTTTACCCGACGATGTATATCCGAAAGTGCCCGAAATTTTAAAAAACCTGACCGCTTACCAAACATTGACTTCCCCTTTATTAGGAAAAAAAATAAAAAAATCGCCTTTGGTTTTTAACAACAAAAAGGTAACCGATCACCACGCCATTATTCCAACCGGCGTTCAAAGTAATTTGCCTTACAGCCAGCAACAGGTTTACGACATTATTACCCGACGTTTTATTGCCGTTTTTTATGATGACTGCACCGTTTCAAACACCGCCGTTATTGGTATCGCGGCCGATGTCACTTTTAGAACCACCGGAAAGGAAATTCTGGAAAAAGGATGGCGCGTTGTTTTCGACACATCGGCTCCGCTCAGTGCAAGTACTTCGGCCCAGCTAAATTCCATAGCGGAAAAACTGGAAACCGACATCCTGCCAAATTTCATAAAAGGAGAAAAAGGGCCGCATGAACCATCTTTTTTGGAGAAAGCAACAAAACCGCCCAACTTATTTTCTGAAGCCACCTTGCTCCGCGCCATGGAAACCGCGGGAAAACAAATTGACGACGATGAGCTGCGCGAATTGATGAAAGAAAACGGAATTGGAAGACCTTCAACCCGCGCAAATATTATTGAAACACTTTTTAAACGACAATATATCATTCGAAATAAAAAACAAATTTTGCCAACACAAACGGGCATTCAATTGATTAATATCATCCAAAGTGAATTGTTAAAATCGGCCGAATTAACCGGACAATGGGAGAAACAATTGAAAGAAATTGAAAAAGGAAATTACAATGCGGGAGCTTTCATTAAAAATATGAAAAATATGGTAGACCATTTGGTGTACGAGGTTCGTTCCGAAAAAATAACTACGAATATTTTTCACGCTGAAACTGCCAAACCTGCTCCGAAAAAAATTACAGTAAATGCCTCTGGAATTTCATCGGAAAAATGTCCGAAATGTAGAAAAGGGAACATTCTAATAGGAAAATCCGCTTACGGCTGCAGCGAGTATGTTAATGGCTGTGATTTTAGGTTGCCTTATAGTTTCCGCGACAAAAAAATATCTGAAAATCAATATATTCGCTTGTTGCAAAAAAAATGTACCGTCAATTTAAAAGGTTTTAAAACCGAAAATGGCGAAACCGAAGGTTTAATTCGTTTTGATGAACAATTTAATTTGGTGTTAGAGGAAAAGAAAACTTCCAAAAAACCAACTTCAAATGAAGTTCCCGACAAAATTGCTTGTCCGAAATGCCACAAAGGAACCATTTTAAAAGGAAACACCGCTTACGGTTGCAGCGACTATAAAAATGGCTGCGATTTCCGTTTCAGCTTTGAAGATATCAGAAAAATAGCAGCGGGACAACCACTTTCCGCAGCATTGGTTTATGCTATCTTAAATGGAAAATCCTAACGAAAATCAACAACATCGGCATTTTATCATTTACAAACCTTATGGTTATTTGAGCCAGTTTGCAAACAATGACATCAGCAAACACAAAAAAAGATTGTTGGGTGAATTTTATCCGTTTCCCGAAAAACTCATGGCCATCGGCCGATTGGATGAAAAGTCGGAAGGCTTATTATTGCTCACCACCGATGGAAATATGAGTGAATTGGTGAGAAGCAGCAACGTGGAAAAAGAATATTTTGCCGAAGTTGACGGCGACATCACTCCTGAAGCCATAGAATTGCTAAAAAATGGCGTGGAAATTGGTTTTGGCGGCATTAAATATTACACAAAACCTAGCCAGGTTTTTAAATTAAGTGAAATTCCAAATCTGCCCGAAAGAGGAAAAAAATTAAGGGATAATCGGCACGGCCCAACAAATTGGGTTTCCATCACTTTAACAGAAGGAAAATTCAGGCAAGTTCGAAAAATGACTGCCGCAGTGGGTTTTCCAACCTTGCGATTGGTTCGTGTTCGTGTTGGGAATCTTTATATAGATGATATGAAGGCCGGTGATGTGAAAGAAATTTTGAATTTCGATTTACGATTTTAGATTTACGATTTTTGCATCTCGACAGCACTCACTATAAAGAGATTGGATTAAAAATATTGATGATCTAATTTTCGAACTTTTGACGCTTTTTTGTCTATATTCTCTTCTCTATTTTCTTTTTCTTAAGATTTCCTGACTTAATTAAAAATTTATTACCTTGTTATTCTCAAATAAAAACTAACTATTAAAATGATTACACTTCAAATAAACGGAGAAAAACACCAAATTGATGTTGCTCCCGAAATGCCTTTGCTTTGGGCAATTAGAGATATCGTGGGACTTACGGGCACAAAATATGGATGCGGAATTGGCGTATGTGGTTCTTGTAAAGTCTTGCTGGACAATTCACCGGTGCAATCTTGTATGATTCCCGTTTCAGCAGCTGAAGGCAAAAAAATTGTGACTATTGAAGGTGTTTCAGAAAATTTGCAGTTACTGCAAGCATCGTGGACGGCTTTAAATGTGCCTCAATGCGGATTTTGCCAGCCGGGACAATTGATTGCGGCAACTGCTTTGCTAGATAAAATTAGTGACCCGACAGATGAAGATATAAATGAAGCCATGATTGGCAATATTTGCCGATGTGGCACCTACCAACGCATCAAAAATGCCATTCACCGAACTGTTGAACTTAAAAAACAAGGCTAGTTATGAATCCAATCAAAAATATAAGTCGCAGAATTTTTGTAAAAAGTGTTGGTTTGGCATCTGGCGGATTGATTTTAGCCTGTAATACTTCCGTTTTTTCAGATAAAGAAAAAGATGAAAATATTGATTTAACCAATTTTAATCCAAATTTATTTGTCCAGTTAAACTCCGATGGAAGCTTAATTTTAATCGCTTCCCGTTCAGAAATGGGGAATGGCGTAAGAACTTCTTTAACCTCTGTTATTGCTGATGAAATGGATGCTGATTGGACTAAAGTCATTGTACAACAAGCCTTTGGCGACGCAAAATATGGCGATCAAAATACCGATGGCTCAAGAAGTGTTCGTTATTTATATGAACCGATGCGTAAAATGGGTGCAATGGCAAGAGCCATGTTAATTACCGCTGCAGCACAATCCTGGAAAGTTCCTATTGCTGAATGTACCGCCGAAAACCATGAGGTACTGCATTCAAGCGGTAAAAAAATAGCCTATGGCGATTTGGTTGAAATTGCAAAAACTTTGGAAGTTCCAACCGAACTCACCTATAAAAATCCGAAAGATTTTAAGTATATCGGCAAAAAATTAAGAGGTGTAGATACGGAAGAATATTCAAACGGAAGCGCTATTTTTGGATTGGACAAACGGTTACCAAATATGAAATTTGCAGCTATGCAACGTTGCCCGGTGGCTTTCGGAACCGTGAAATCCTTCGATAAAACAGCTGCATTAAAAATTCCTGGAGTTATTGATGTGATTGAAATTCCACGAATTGAAAAACCATTTGGAACTTTGGGAGGTATCGCCGTGATTGCCTTAAATACCTGGGCGGCTTTTAAAGGAAAAGATGCCTTAAAAATTGAATGGAATTTTGGTGATAATGCGACGTATGATTCGGAAAAATATATGAAACAAATTACCGAAAATGTTCACAAACAAGGAAAAGTTGGAAAAGATGTTGGCAATGTAAATAAAGCATTCAAAAATGCGCATAAAATTGTGGAAAGTACCTATCAATTACCGCATTTGGCCCACGCGCCTATGGAAGTTCCAAATGCCGTGGCCTGGGTTCAGGGTGATTCCTGTAAAGTTTGGGCACCAACACAAGACCCGCAATCTGCCAGAAAAGAAGTTGCTGATTATTTAGAAACTCCCGAAGATAGGGTGACCATCAATGTGACATTTTTGGGCGGCGGATTCGGACGTAAATCAAAACCCGATTATGTGGTGGAAGCCGTTGCGATTTCAAAAGCGATGAATATGCCTATTCAGGTTGTTTGGACAAGGGAAGACGACATCAAACACGGCTATTACCATACAGTAAGTTCACAATATTTAAAAGCGTCACTCGATAAGCAGGGCAATGTTACCGGCTGGCTGAATCGATTTGCGCTTCCTTCAATTGCTTCAACATTTTCGCCGGGAGTGGATTATCCGGCCGGATTTGAAATTTCGAGCGCTGCAAATGTGCCGTTCGACATCAAAAATATGAAAATTGAAGTCGGACAATCGCCTGCTTATGTGAGAATTGGTTGGTTGCGTTCGGTAATTAACATTCCCCACGGATTTTCACAAAATGTTTTCGTCGATGAATTGGCTGTTGCCGCAGGCAAAGATCCTCTGGAATTTCGTCTGAATTTAATTGGCAAAGACCGCATTGAAGAAACGGAAGATCCTATAAAATACGATACCGCACGATTGAAAAACGTGCTAAAATTGGCTGCCAAAAATGCCAATTGGGGAAAACCGCTTCCTGAAGGCCACGCTTATGGCTTGTCCGTTCATTACAGTTTTTATTCTTATGTGGCCTCTGTGGTTGAAATTTCTATGATTGATAATAAGTTGAAAGTTCACAATGTTTATACGGTGATTGATTGCGGACAAACAGTGAACAGAGATACGATAAAAGCGCAAATGGAAGGCGCTGCCATTTTTGGAATGTCCTTGGCGTTTTATGGTAAAATAACCGCTAAAAATGGTGCGATTGAGCAAAGTAATTACAGCGATTATAAAATGATTCGTATGAATGAAATTCCTAAAGTTCACGTGGAAATTGTGGAAAGTGCTGAAATTCCTACCGGTGTTGGCGAACCCGGGGTTCCTGTAATTGCACCGGCCATTGTAAACGCCATTTTTAAATTAACCGGAAAAAGGTATTACAATTTGCCATTGTCGGATTATGGATTGGTTTAGGCCCCCTAGCCCCCAAAGGGGGAATTAATATTGAAAAGTTAATGATTTAACAAATAAATCGTCACACTATGGGCGGTTGAATGAAACAAATAAACATATAAACGATTAAACGACTAAACAATTTTAATGAACAATTGGATTGAATTATTGCAGGAGTTTAAACGAAAAAAGCAGCCTGTGGCATTGGTTACGGTGACAAAAATTTTAGGATCGGCGCCTTGTAAACTGGCTTCAAAAATGATTGTCACCAAACAAAAAGAAATCTTCGGAACCATTGGCGGCGGCAAATTGGAATTTCAGGTGATGGATGAAGCCGTTGCTGCCATTCAAGAAAATAAAATAACAGCATTGTCCTATACGTTGGGTCCGGAATTTGAACAATGCTGTGGCGGTAAAGTGGAATTAATTATTGAACCTATGAACCAATCTCCCGAATTGTATCTTTTTGGCGCCGGACATATCGGTGTTGAATTGTGCAACATTTTAAAAAATACGCCTTTCAATATTACCTTATTGGATATCCGTGAAAATTGGAAAAACACCATAGAAATAGACAAATCCGTTACGTTTAGTGACATTGATTTTGATTTTTACAAACAATTTATCAGCTGGGGACCAAATTGTTATGTCGCCATTATGACGCACGACCACAAATTGGATTATGAAATAACCGCGCTCGCTTTGCATTCCGAAACAAAATATATCGGATTGATTGGCAGCAAAACCAAAAAAAATAAATTCAATAATTTGCTGAAAAAGGAACTCAATTTTGAGCCGGGGATTTCTCTTGTTCATTGTCCGATTGGCCTCGATATTGGTGGATTTACGCCCAAGGAAATTGCCATCAGCATTGCTTCGGAATTACTGAAAGAATACTATGGAAAATGAAGCCGTTTTTGTACTGCTCGCCGGCGGAAAATCGGAAAGGATGGGTGTGGATAAAGGCCTGCTTAAATTCAAACACACTTTTTGGATTTTAGAGCAACTGAATCGCATTTCAAAAACTGGCGTTAAAACAGTTTATATCGGACTTGGTTTCAATTCACAACATTATTTTGACGCGATTCCCTGGTTAAAAGATTCATTAAGCAATGATGTCGATTATCAGGAATTAAAGATAAAAACCATTGTAAATCCAACTCCGGAATTGGGCTCATTTTCCACCCTTCAAACCGTATTGAAAAATATAAATTCAGCTTGTGATGTACTTATAAATCCGGTTGATGTTCCGCTCTTAAATTCAAATGAATTGAACAAAATCATTTCAGAAATAAACAATATCGTAATCCCCAATTTTGAAGGCAAAAATGGTCATCCCATAAAAATGAGTGCGTTTTTTTGGCAAAAACTGGTTTCCTTAAATATTTCTGAAGAGAATTCGCGTCTGGATTTGCAGCTAAAAAAAGCAACTCCCGAAGAAATTTCAATACTTAAAGTGAACGATGCTTCCATCATCAAAAATTTAAATACCAAAACAGTGTGGATTTCCTTTTTAAATGAAGAAAAAAAATAATTCCCTTTGGGGTTAGGGGGCCAAATTAAAACAACAACTTAATGTTTTCATAAGTGTTTTCTATGGCTGACTTCACTTCTGCCTCATTTTTAAAAACAACCTGCTCAATGCCTTCTTCCGATTGTGGCGTTAAATCGCCAACAAAATCGGTGTGCATCAAAAACCAATAAGTCGTTTTTAAAATGGTTTTACCCTTTTCTTGATATATATGATAGGTAGTATCTAATGGTTGCACAATTTGAAGATTGGTGATGCCGCATTCTTCTTCAACTTCACGTATCGCGCATTCTGAAATGGATTCTCCATTATCCAATTTTCCTTTAGGCAAATCCCATTTGTTAAAACGATAAATAAAAAGCACGTCATTATTCACGTTTAAAACCTTCCCTCCTGCCGCTTTTTGATTTTTGAAATTGGATTGAAACTTTATCCAACTTTCCTCCAGATTTTCACAAAACAAAGTAATGCCAGCTAATTTATTCTGAAATATTTGCACCACAATTTCATCAGCCTCGATACTTTCAAAATGAACAAGGTTAAAATTTATTGCATTTTTCTTATTATCTGTCAAAATTATTGGACAGTCATTCACAAAAACTTTATACATTTGCGCTATGATTTTGAACAAAGATACAGCAAAAAAAACAGCCGCACTTTTACTGCAAATAAAAGCAATTAAATTGCAACCAAATGATGCATTTACCTGGGCTTCCGGTTGGAAATCGCCTATATACTGCGACAACAGAACCACGCTTTCATTTCCGGAAATACGCACGTATATTAAAGAAAATATTGCGAAAATAATTGAACAGGAATACGGAAAACCAGACGTTATTGCAGGAGTTGCCACTGGCGCCATCGCCATAGGAATTTTAGTTGCCCAGCAGTTAAACGTGCCTTTTGTGTATGTAAGGCCGGAACCTAAAAGCCACGGAAGAAAAAACCAGATTGAAGGGTATCTGGAAAAAAATAAAAATGTAGTGGTGATTGAAGACCTTATCAGCACAGGAAAAAGCAGTTTAAATGCCGTGAAAGCATTGCAGGAAGAAGGTGCAAACGTAAAAGGAATGGTGGCCATTTTTACATACGGATTCGATATTGCCGAAGAAAATTTTAAAGAAGCCAACGTTAAATTACACACCTTAAGCAATTATGATTATTTGCTGGAGCAATCGCTGGACAATAATTATATTACCGAGAAGGATTTAGCAACACTTAAACAATGGAGAGAAAATCCGAGTGAGTGGAAACAGTAAAATATAAATTATGAACTTAGAAAGCAAAAAATCAGTCGTAAATAAATCTCAGAAAGAATTTTTTGAATTTTTGACCAACCTGAAAAATTTTGAAAAGTTAATGCCGGAAAACATAGATAAATTTGAAGTTGATGGAGATTCATTTCTTTTCAGCTTGAAAGGTATGCCAGAAATCAGGCTTGTGATTAAGGAAAAAAAAGAGTTTGATAAAGTGGTTTTAAGTGCCGCAAGCAGCAAATTAAATTTTTCTTTAACCACGTTAACACAACCAATTTCAGAAAATAGTTGTGAGTTACAATTGCTATTTGAAGGCGATTTTAATCCGATGATGGCAATGATGGTGAAAAGTCCGCTTCAAAAATTTATTGACACCTTGGCCGAGAATTCAGAAAAATTATAAATTATAAATTTAATAGCTACGACGACTCGCAAATTTGATTTCCTTCAAATTAAATTTGCGGGTTTTTTCGTTTTCCAATGCGAGCACCAGCTTGCCGTCTTCAAAAATATCCACAATTTTTCCCAAAAAAATAGTGCCTTGTGCATCTTCGAACATAGTGGGTTTTTGAAACTTATAAAGAGATTTTAAATACAATTCTTTTAATTTTTGAAATTCCTTGCGATCAATAAAACCAACAAAACTCTGAATTGAAGCGACTATGGCCTCTAACAATGAATCAATATCAAAAGATTTTCCAGCGAGTTTTTTTAGGGAATTAATATTTCCGATAGTTGCAGGAAACTGTTCTTGATTCACATTTAACCCAATGCCAATGACTGTTTGTTTGATTAAATTTCCGCTAATAATATTTTCAATTAAAATTCCGGCAAGTTTGTCTTTATCTGCCAAAATGTCGTTTGGCCATTTAACAAATAAAGGTGATGAAATATGATTGCGAATTGCTGCCAATAAACCTAAAGAAACTGCCATGCTTAAATAAAATTGGCGTTCAATTTCAAATCCATCAAATTTAATTAAGATACTGAATGTTAGGTTTTTGCCAGTTTCAGAATGCCAAGTAGCGCCCATTTGTCCCCTGCCGGCAGTTTGATAATTCGCTGTTACAACTGTGTATGTTTCAGTATCTTTTTCAACAGCGAGCTTCTTCAAGTATAAATTTGTAGATTCAATGGCATTAAGTTTGATAATATTCATTTAGTATAGATAATTTTAGCAAAGTTACTTTACACACATTATGTTGTAAAAAAATAATAACTTTGCACAAAACTAAAAAAAAATTAATGGCAAAAAAAAATAATAACGCAGACGACTTAATTGCAGCAATTTTAAAAGCGATAGATGATGTTAAAGGTGTAAACGTGCAAATTTTAGATTTGAGAGAAATTGATAATACAGTTTGTGATTATTTTATTACCTGCTCCGGAACTTCAAACACCCACGTAAATGCTATTTCTGGCATTATACAAAAACAAGTAAGCAAAACAACAAAGGAAAAACCTTGGCACGTTGAAGGTGAAGGTATTGCAGAATGGATTTTATTGGATTACGTAAATATTGTGGTACACGTATTTCAAAAACATATACGCGAATATTACGATATTGAACGATTATGGGGTGATGCAAAAATCACCAAAATTGCTTCGACAAATTAAATTTTACAAATAATTTAAAAAAGATAATGACTCAGAATACTAAAAATACGCCAAATAATAAAGGCATTAAACCTCCTAAATTTAATTTTTATTGGATTTATGGCGGTATTTTCGTTCTATTTCTTGTATATCAATTTTTTAGCGCTGGAGATTTATCCTCCAAAAATTTGAGCCAAAATGAATTTAAAACAATTTTGGTTGAAAATGATATTTCCAGAATTGAAATTGTAAATAAAAATATTGCAAATATTTATATTAAAAAAGAAGCGCAGGACAAGGAAAAACATAAAAAAAATAAAGCTTCCATGTACGCTGGCGATGCACCAATGTACTCCTATTCCTTCGGTGATTTACAAAATTTTGAAAAGGAATTAGGTGCCGAAAAAGAATTAAAAAAGCTCGATTTTGATGTTAAAAACATTGAAAGAACCAACTTTTTTGAACAAATTTTAATGTATTTGCCTTTTATATTTTTAATTGGTTTGTGGATTTATTTTATGCGAAGAATGTCGGGCGGTGGCGCTGGAGGCGGTGGCGGACAAATATTCAGCATTGGAAAATCCAAAGCAAAATTATTTGACCAAGACCAAAAAGTTAAAACCACTTTTAAAGATGTGGCCGGATTGGAAGGTGCAAAAGAAGAAATTCAGGAAATAGTAGACTTCTTAAAAAGTCCTGATAAATATACGTCTCTAGGTGGAAAAATTCCGAAAGGCGCCTTATTGGTTGGCCCTCCGGGTACAGGTAAAACATTGTTGGCAAAAGCTGTTGCAGGTGAAGCAGGCGTTCCGTTTTTCTCGCTTTCTGGATCAGATTTCGTTGAAATGTTTGTAGGAGTCGGTGCTTCCCGTGTAAGAGATTTGTTTAAACAAGCACAACAAAAATCACCTTCAATCATTTTTATTGATGAAATTGATGCCGTTGGCAGATCCCGTGGAAAAAACAATGTTACAGGAGGAAATGACGAAAGAGAAAACACGTTAAACCAGTTATTGACTGAAATGGACGGTTTTGGAACGGACACCAACGTGATTGTAATTGCTGCAACCAACCGTGCTGATGTGTTAGACAAAGCTTTATTGAGAGCTGGACGATTTGACCGTCAGATTTATGTAGACTTGCCAAATTTAAATGAAAGAGAAGCCATCTTTAAAGTTCATATTTTGCCATTGAAACTTGATAAAGATGTAGATATCAAATTTTTGTCGCAACAAACACCTGGATTTTCAGGCGCTGATATTGCAAATTTATGCAATGAAGCTGCTTTAATAGCGGCAAGAAAAAGCAAAAAAGCAGTACATCATCAAGATTTTCTGGATGCTGTTGACAGAATTGTGGGTGGATTGGAGAAAAAAAATAAATTGATTTCTCCTAGAGAAAAGAAAACAATTGCCTTCCATGAGGCTGGTCATGCAACTGCAAGTTGGATGTTAGAGCACGCCGCACCATTGGTTAAAGTGACCATTGTGCCAAGAGGCCAATCGTTGGGTGCTGCCTGGTATTTGCCGGAAGAACGTCAAATTGTTCAATCTGAGCAAATGCTTGATGAAATGTGTGCAACGTTAGCAGGAAGAGCCGCCGAAAAAATCATGTTCGATAAAATATCGACAGGTGCCCTAAGCGATCTTGAAAAAGTGACAAGACAGGCAAGGGCAATGGTTACCATTTATGGATTAAACGATAAAATAGGTAACTTAACTTATTACGATTCATCAGGGCAATCAGATTATAATTTTACCAAACCTTACAGTGAAGATACGGCGCAAATTATTGATAAAGAAATTTCAAAAATAATAGAAGAACAATACCAAAGAGCCATTCAAATTTTGAGTGAAAATAAAGATAAGCTGATTATTTTGGCGGAAAAGCTGCTGGAAAAAGAAGTCATCTTTAAGACAGATTTAGAAATTATTTTTGGAAAAAGAGCTTTTGAAAATGAGTATACCGAAATAATAACTGAAGATGTGACTGATGAGATACCTCAAGAAACAAATATTGAAAATTCAACAGAAACACAAGAGTAAATTGCCAACTTTTTTATATTTTTGGATTTATTCAATATAAATAATGAATTTTTTCAAAAAGTTATTTAATACACCAAAACAAAAAGAAACTCTAGATGAAGATCTGGAGTTTCAAAACTTGCCAATTGATCAGATATTTGTTAAAAATTTCATCAAAAACAAGGGTAAGTTTTTGTATTGCACCACTTTACAGGAAGTGACACTGAATTTATCCAATATAATTCAGGAGAACTCTTGGAAAACCATAAGTTGTAATGATTACGATTTAATGAAATTGGTGAAAGCAATAAAGGTTGAAACCTCAGAGGAATTAAATAAAAAAATGCCGTTATTTTTAAGCTGTGAACATTTAATTGCTGAAAACGGCAGTGTTTTATTCTCATCAAATCAACTTAAAGAACATAAAATCCCTGAATTATCCGAAAATTTTATCGTTTATGCCACCACCAGTCAATTGGTAAATACAAAAGGAGAAAGTTTAACGGGAATTAAATCTCGTTATCAGGGAAATATTCCCAGCAATATTAGTGCAATAAACAACTTTAATATAGATGCCATAGAAGAGGATTTTATGAGTTATGGCAACACAAATTCAAAAAACCTATATTTGTTGTTGTTTGAAGACCTATAAATTATGAAATTAATTGTAAAGCGTACATTATCAGGCCTTGTATTTGTTAGTGTTTTAATATTTTCCATTCTGTTCAGTAAAATATCATTTATCTTCATTTTTTTTATTTCCATGCTGTTTTGCTTGTATGAATTTAAAAAAATGATTGAGTTAAAAAGTATATTTCCCTATATTATCGGAACACTGCTTTTTATTTTTGGAAACATATTAAACGTGGAAGATGTTCCGGCCAGAATTATATTTGAGTATGTAGGCGTTATGCTTTTTTTAACTATTTTCATCACTTTTGCTTCAATTCTGTTTGCAAAAAAGGAAGAAGTTGTAAGCCATTTGGGTAAAATTTTTCTCACCATCATCTACATTGTTGTTCCTTTCACTTTAATCGTACAAATACCCTTTCTAAACGCTTCATTTAATTATGTAAACACCACAATTTTAGGGGTTTTTATTTTAATTTGGACCAGTGATACGTTCGCTTTTTTGGTAGGGAAAAATATTGGGAAACATAAATTATTGGAACGCATTTCACCAAATAAAACAATAGAAGGTTTTATTGGCGGTATGGTTTTTACTTTTTTGGCGAGTCTTGTTTTAGCAAACCAATTTACGTCGCTTACTCAAAAACAATGGCTTGTAATTGCTGGGATTGTTAGTATCTTTGGCGTGTTGGGCGACTTAATTGAATCAATGTTCAAAAGACAGGCAGGGGTTAAAGACAGCAGTAATTTTATTCCGGGACACGGTGGATTCTTAGACAGATTTGACAGTGTTATTTTTGCTGCGCCATTTATATTTATTTATTTACAATTAGTTCATTAATTATGTTCCATAAAGAAGGTTTTAAAATAATAATCATTGCTACTTTTATTGTTGGCTTAGGCATATTGGCTATTGATAAGTTTGTTGAATTAATTTGGCTAAACAAATTATTGTCGCTTTTATTGCTTGGTTTTTATGGATTAATTCTACAATTTTTCAGAAATCCGAAAAGACAAACTATCATTAATGATACCCATATTTTTGCGCCGGTTGATGGTAAAGTGGTTGTTATTGAAGAAGTTTTCGAAAAAGAATATTTTAAGGATAAAAGATTGCAGGTTTCCATATTCATGTCGCCAATAAATGTTCACGTTACTAGATATCCAATTGGCGGAGAAGTGGTTTTCAGCAAATACCATCCGGGAAAATATTTGGTGGCCTGGCATCCAAAAGCCTCTGAAGATAATGAAAGAACCACCGTTGTGATCTCCAATAAATTTTCGGGTGAAATTTTGTATCGGCAAGTTGCCGGCGCATTGGCCAGACGCATTGTAAACTATGCAAAACCACAAATGAAGGTGGTTCAGGGCAGTGATGCCGGATTTATAAAATTCGGATCCAGAGTCGATGTTTTTTTACCTTTAAATGCGGTAATCAAGGTGAATTTGAATGATAACGTTAAAGGCGGAGAACAAATCATTGCGACACTCTAAATTTTTAAGACATCGTTATGGTTAAAAAATTAGACATCGCTTTTGAAGAGGCCTACAAAATTTCATCAACAACGAATTTGAAACTTCCGCCAGATGTGATGTTGCAATTATACGCCTATTATAAGCAGGCCACAAAGGGAAGCAATTATGAACAACCATCCGGCAATGAAGAATTGAGGAACGCTTTTAAATTAAATGCTTGGTTTCAGTTGAGCCAAATTAGTGAGGATGAAGCAAAAAAAGAATACATCTATCTTGTTAACAAATATTTAAAAAATCATTAACAATTATTTATAATGATGATACTTAAAAAAAAGCCTGCAGGCTAATATTAGAATGCAGGCTTTTTTTTTAATAATCTAATTGTCTCAGAAAGTCAAGTTTCGCTTTCCAAACATCTAATTTTTCCTTATAAACATTGATTTGATTTCTAACGTTTATAACCAAAGGATTGTCATTAGAAACATTGGAAATAAATCCGATATTGTTTTCCAATTGCTGTATTTCTTTAGAAGTTTCCTCCATTTTTCTTCGAACGAAAAGCTGTTCGGAATCTAATTTTCGATAATTCTTTTGTTCGATATAACTATTCACCAAGTTTTCAAACTTGATCATTTCAATACTTTGTTTATCGATCGAATTTTCTTCAATAATTTTATCCAATAATTTGTTAAACTTCACTTCAATATGTTTCATTTCTTGAGGCACTCTACCCATTTCTCGCCATTTTTTTACATAGTCTTTAAGCGTATCTATGGTCATTTCAGTTTTGCTCTCAATGGCTTCTTTGATTTCTGCCAAAAGATCTTTCTTTTTACCGAAAACATCCAACTCCAATTTTGAGCCTTTATCTTGCTGTTGGTGAAATCTGTCAAAGTAATGGTTGCAGGCATCTTTAAATTCCTTCCACAATTTGTCAGAATATTTTTGAGGCACGTGACCAATTTTTTTCCATTCCGTCTGAATTTTTTTCATAATTTCAGTGGCGGCATCCCAATCTTCACTGTCTTTGATGGCTTCAGCCTGCTCAATAAGTGATTTCTTGTTGTTTAAATTGTCAAGATGTTCATGCTTAACAAGCTTAAAGTAATTATTTTTTTCAACATTGAATTGTTTGGTGGCCTCTTTGTACTTGTCCCAAATAAAATCGCTTTTTTCTCTTGGCACTTGCTTAATTTCCGAAAACTTATTGCGTAAAATTTCCAAATCTTTAATGCTTTTTTGCCATTCAACGCGTGTCAAATTTTTTGAAGTGTCAAGTGCTGCAATTTCAGCAATTACTGCCAATTTTTTCTCAACATTGCCGTCATATTTTGATTTCATGTCTTTGAAAAAATCATGGCGTTTGTCATGTACTTTTCTTGTTGCTTCACTAAATCGATCCCAAACTTCATCTCTTTGCTCTGCAGCTATCGGCCCATAATCTTCCTTCCATAGTTTATGCAAAACCTGCAACTCTTTAAAAGCGGCATTCACATCGGCAGATTCTGCCAGCTCTTCGGCTCTGGTAACAAGTTTTAGTTTTTCTTCTAAATTATGTTTAAAGTCAAGGTCGCGCAAATCATTGCTTAAATGCAACAAATCATAAAAGCGCTCCACATGATGTTGGTATGTTCTCCAGGTATCGTTGTATTTAACACGAGGAATAATACCAATTTTTACCCACCTGTTTTGAATATCCTTAAACATTTTATACATCGTAGCGCCTTCGGCGTTGTCAATTAAATGTTTAAGTTCTTCTATTAAGCCAAGTTTCGCTTGTAAATTATCGTTTAATTGTTTTTCCTGACCGGCATAAAACTCATTTCTTTTAATCTTAAAATCGTAAAGAATGCTGTTATAGGTAGATTTTATAGTGCTATTGTATTGAAAATCAACCAAATCACCTCCAAGTTCTAAAAATTTCTCTTTTTCAGCTTTTAATAACTCTCCGTATTTAATATGAAAAGCCTGTTTAATGGCATTAACATTATTGGTAATGCTTTGAACCGGATTCTCTTTAACAAGATTGCTTAATTCTGCGACCAAATCTTCTAAACTGAAGTCGGCATACTCAAGCATTTCAATACTTGAATGCTCAATATTTTCCGAACTCTCCGCAATTTTACTATCAATTTCATCAACGGCATTGCTGGATGTAGCTGTTTTTTTTGGTCTTAATTTTTTTTGAGGTTCATCTTGAATACCAGAAACTTTTGGTGTTGGAATACTTTGAGCAACGTCATTTACTGCCTTCTCATCAACATTTAATGATGCAGCAGATTTGTCTGTTGGAATTTCATTTTGGATAGCATCCTCAATTTCAGTAATTTGTGGTTTTGAAATGCTTTCAGTAACTTCAATTTCAGCGTCATCAACAGCTTCAGCGGCGGAAGGCAATGTTTCTTCGTTTAAGTTGTTTTGGAGTTCTTCCTGAATTTCAGAAACTTGTGCTGTTGAAGTAATTTCGTCAACTTGCAATTTGTTGTCATCGTCTAACATATAAAAATGTTTAAGGTTCGTTAATTATATTCATTAATAATTTTAAAAACAGCCTTTTAACTAAAGACCACTTCTTTAAGAGATGTAAATTTTTAAGAAAAGTTGCGTAAATTTAGGGAATTCTTTTTACGAATTCCATATTTCCCACGCTTTTTCAGCTTGTAATTCAAGCATTTCCAATCCGTTTTTAATGCTGGCGCCATGTTTTTTGCCTTTTTGCAGAAATTTTGTTTCTGCCGGATTGTAAATCAAATCGTACAATAAGTGTTTGTCTGATAAATATTGATACGGAATTGTCGGCGCGTTTTCAATAGTTGGATGCGTTCCAACAGGCGTGCAATTTACAATAATAGTATAGTCGCCCATAATTTCTGCATCCAGCATTTCATAGGTAACCATATCTTCCGCCTCATTTCTTGAAACAAATTTATAGTCGATGTTCAATTTTTTAAAGACATAGGCAACGGCTTTGGAAGCACCTCCTGTTCCCAGAATTAAAGCCTTATTATGATGGCTTTTCAGCAAAGGTACTATTGATTTTTGAAAACCATGCGCATCGGTATTGTATCCAACAAGTTTGTTGTCGTCAGTAACTTTTATGGTATTGACGGCACCAATTTTTTGGGCTTCAGAATCAACTTCATCCAAATATCTGATGATGGCTTCTTTATAGGGAATGGTAACATTCAGTCCTCTAAATTCATCCTCTCGATGGTACAATAAAAAAGGAAATTCTTCTATTTCAGGAATGTCAAAATTGTAATATTGATAGGTAGTTAAACCCAATTTTTTAAATTTTTCCTGAAAATAATTTCGGGAGAAAGAATAGGAAATATCTTTTCCTATGATGCCAAATTTAGTGCGATTATTCATTGGGGTATTCTTTACGTTCAGATCCAAATTTATCAATTAACAAAACCAGTCCGGCACCTAATACAATAAAGAAAATGGCAATCCAGGTTTCCTGCTGCGAAAAATCGGGCATATATCTTTTATAATTTTCAATGACTTTATCACCATTGATGTCAAATAATGCTTTTCCATTCACAATTTTATACACTTCCATTTTCCAGGGCCACACAATACCTAAAGAACCCGCTATAAAACCTATAATTAAAGAGGTTACTATTTGATGCCATCTTTTTAACACATAGCCTAAAATATGGGAGGTAATCACCAAGCCAAAACCTGAACCGAGTGTAAATACCGTAATAATTTTAAGATATCTTATCCGCACTGCACTATTCAAAAAACTAAAATCACCTGAAAAAACATCAATAAAAGTTTGATACAACATGGTTACAGAATCGACCAAAAGCAACACATAATTACCCATTAATATTAAGATAAACGATCCCGAAAGTCCGGGTAATGTCATTCCGGTAACGCCAATGATCCCGCAGAAAAACACAAACCACAAATTGTCATTTTCCTTGGCCGGATTCATAAAACTAATAGCAATTCCTATTAAGATCCCTAAAATCATAGAAATTATATTGCTTCTCCTCCAGTCATTAAAGTCTTTTGAAATATAGTAGATAGAACCAATAATCATCCCAAAAAAAGCACTCCAAACATACAGTTCATAATGCCGTAAAAAATAATCCAGCAATAATGAAACGCTAAAATAACTAAAAACGCTTCCGCCCATAACAAGCAATAAAAAAGTGCCGTTTACATAATAATAAAAACTTTTAAACCGCTTGTTATAAAGCAATAAAAAAGCTTTGTAATTTATTTTTCTAAATGAATAAATCAACTCTTCATAAAAGCCAAACACAAATGAAACCATGCCTCCGGAAACACCGGGAACCTTATTTGCAACTCCCATAGAAAGCCCCTTAATGAAAAGAAAAATCTTATCTAAAAAACTGCGGTTTCTTGCCATAAATTATGCTTTATTTGACATGTTAGCCAGTTTTTCTAAAAGTAAAATCAATAAAAAACCGCCTATTAACAAAATGATGGCCATCATTAATTGCGGGTCTCCCTGATAAGAAAAAGGCGAAACACTTTGTTCATTAAAAGGAATCTTCACACCATGAGAATCCACACGCCAGGTAAGGGTTTCTTTCCACGGCCAAATTTTGTTTAAGGATCCCAAAATAAATCCTGTTAATACTGCCAAAGTACTGTTTTTATGATGATCAAACAACCAATTCAATAATTTTGAAAAAGACAATATACCTACAACAGCACCAATAGCTACAACAGCAAGTAATTTAATATCTTTAGATTGAAGTTCATCTAATGCTTTTAAAATAGGTTTATAAGCACCCAACAGCACCAGTATAAAAGAGCCTGATATTCCTGGCAAAATCATAGCGCAAATGGCCAAAGCACCCGCAAAAAAGTAAAACAACAACGAAGAATTTTCTGAAATTGCAGGATGTAAGATGGTGATATAATAAGCAGCAACAGCACCTATAATGAACAAAATTATTGCTGATGTATTCCATTTTGTAATTTGTTTACTGACAAATAAAATACTTGCCAAAACCAACCCAAAAAAGAAGGACCAAACTAAGATTGGTTTGTTTTCGAGCAACCAGGTAATAAGTTTTGCCAATGAAACAATGCTAATGAAAATTCCCGACAAGAGTGCCAACAGAAAATTCCCGTTTATGGCTTTCCAGGCAGCTTTAAAACCTTCCTTTTTCAGCAATTTTAAATTGGCAAAATTGATACTGCTGATGGATGATAGCAGCTCTTCGTAAATACCGGAAATAAAAGCAATGGTTCCGCCGGAAACTCCGGGAACCACGTCGGCTGCACCCATGGCAACACCTTTAAGTAATATGACGAAATAATCAATAAATTTTCTTTGTTGCATTTGTCGCTAAAAGTTAGTAGGCAAATGTAACATTTTATAATGAAACGAGCATTTCAAATTTTGAAACATAACAAATGATTAATGGCGAACAGCAGCTGTTACCGTCAAAAAAATAAAATTTAAACAGATGAAATTTATTTAAATTGGGTTATTATATCCTTTACTTTTTGCAGTTTATAAACTTCAGGAAATACTTCCTTAATAATAGAGTGGTATTCGTAATCTATGGACAATGCAGCTTTTAAATGCACCGCGCCTTTTGGATAGTTTTTAAATTTAAAATACAAGCTGGCAAGCCTGTATTCTATTTCCGCGAAATCTTCAAAATACAATTTGGCTTTCAATAAATTCGTCAAAGCATCTTCATATTCTCCTAAAAAACACAACACATCACTCAATCCAACCCAAATCACCAAATCCAGATCCTGCAATAAAATACATTGTTGAAATGCAATGACAGCCTCTTCAAAATAGTTGAGTTTTAAAGTAATTTCAGCATATTTTCGCCAATATACTGAATTTGATTCATCAATTTCAATGGCTTTATTTAAATAAAAAAGTGCTTTATCGTACTTTCTGCTTTTAATATGCAAATTGGCAATGGCAACCCAGCCTTTGTCCAACAGCGGATCTTCCTGAACAGCTTTTTTGTAAAACTTTAAAGCTAAGGTCGATTTTTTTAATTTTTCATAACATTCCCCAATTCTAAAAAAAACGAACGAAGTTGGATCATCAAATCGTATGGTGATCTTATAATTTTCTATGGCTTCTTGGAAACGGCCTAATTCTTCCAGTGTTTTTGCCTTTTCAAGATAAGCGCCCACAAAATATTCATCAATCAAAACGGCAAAATCAAAGGCACGCAAGGCTTCAGTATAGTTTTCAACAATAAAATATTGTCGGCCCAATTGATGCCAGGCAATTTCACTATAAGGATCTTTATTGATGTAGTTGTTCAAATATTCTGTTGCTTCCAAATGCTTATTTTGCATATCAAAACAATAAATCACGTTATAAAGTGCGGAATAATCTTCAAGATCAGCTTCCAAACACATTGAAAAGTTAGACATTGCTTCATCGAAATCATCTAAATACAAATATTCCATCCCAAGCAAGGAATAAATATCGGCTTCATCGTCCGTATAAGTCAAAGCGATTTTTAACAAAGAAATCGCCTTTAAATGATTGTCCTTTTTTGAAAAAATACTTGCCTGTTGCACATAAATTTCATCGTTGGCAGGCTCTATGGCCTGTAATTCTTTCAACAGCGCCGTCGCCTTTTCATATTCTTCGTCAAAAATCATCAATTCTGCCTGCAATAATTTTAACATCACAGAATTTGGATGTTGCTTTAAACCCAAATTAATTGCTTTTTTGGCCAAAGAATTTTTGCCGGAATCCAAATAATAATGCACAATTTCTTCAAACTCAACGGAGTCGAAAAAATAAACACTATTGGTTTTTAGCATTGATTCGAATTTGGAAAGCGGAATGTTATTGTCTTTTGGAGTTAAAGCCATAATAAAAGTTGCCTAATTAGTGCCACATTAAAATTACGGGAACAAAGTAATATATTAAAAATAACTTCTAAATGTTTTTAACAAATTAATTAACAAAATGCTTTATATTTGTATTCCAAACAATGTTTGGTACATTATGAGTAAAAAAATACTGCTTAGCTCAAAAGAAATTCACATCATTTTACACCGGTTGGCCTGCCAATTAATTGAAAATCATACCAATTTTGAAAATACCGTTTTGATAGGAATTCAGCCAAGAGGCACCTATTTGGCAGAACGTTTGGTTTCTATTTTGGAAAACGATTACCACATTCCAAACGTGAAATTGGGCTTACTTGACATCACTTTTTATCGCGATGATTTTAGGCGTCGCGAAACTCCTTTACAGGCCAATGCAACAAATATTAATTTTATTGTTGAAAATAAAAAAGTGGTTTTTATAGACGACGTGCTTTTTTCTGGGAGAAGCATTCGTGCTGCACTAACTGCCATTCAATCATTTGGAAGGCCTTCAGAAATAGAACTTTTAGTGTTAATTGACAGAAGGTTTAGTCGTCATTTACCCATTCAGCCAGATTACAGCGGAAGTCAGGTCGATGTTTTTGACGAAGAAAAAGTAACCGTTCACTGGCAAGAAAAAGATGGTAATTCACTATGAGTCAGTTAAGCGTAGAACACCTTTTAGGAATAAAACATATAAACAAGGCTGATATTGATTTGATATTTAAAACAGCCGACCATTTTAAGGAAGTGATTAACAGGCCCATTAAAAAAGTGCCTTCGCTTCGCGACATTACCATTGCCAACCTCTTTTTCGAAAACAGCACTAGAACAAGGCTGTCTTTTGAACTGGCAGAAAAAAGGCTTTCTGCAGATGTTGTTAATTTTTCAGCAAGCCAGTCTTCCGTCACAAAAGGAGAAACCCTCATTGATACCGCCAACAATATTTTATCGATGAAAGTTGATATCATTGTAATGCGGCACCCAGCTGTTG
Organism: uncultured Lutibacter sp.; assembly: GCA_964491495.1. Taxonomy (GTDB): domain Bacteria; phylum Bacteroidota; class Bacteroidia; order Flavobacteriales; family Flavobacteriaceae; genus Lutibacter. Next base: position 40,752 of record CAZBGP010000004.1, read on the forward strand.
GTGCCTGTGATTTTTTATCGCAGCACGTAAATGCTAAAATAGTGAACGCCGGTGATGGCACACACGAACATCCAACACAGGCATTGCTCGACTCTTTTTCCATTCGTGAAAAACTGGGCAGTGTTGAAGGCAAAAAAATTGTGATTGTGGGCGATGTGTTGCATTCCCGCGTGGCGCTTTCTAATATTTACGCCTTAAAATTGCAGGGTGCCGAAGTAAAAGTTTGCGGACCTAAAACCCTGATTCCGAAATACATTGAGAGTTTGGGTGTGAGCGTTGAATTTGACATTAAAAAAGCGCTGGAATGGTGCGATGTAGCCAATGTGTTGCGCGTGCAAAACGAACGTATGGAAATTAATTATTTCCCTTCAACCAGAGAATATTCGCAATTATTCGGCATCAATAAACCATTGCTCGATTCTTTAAGCAAGAAAATTTTAATTATGCATCCTGGACCAATCAACAGAGGTGTTGAATTGACAAGCGAGGTTGCCGACTCCGTTGACCAATCAATTATCCTGAATCAGGTAGAAAATGGCGTTGCCATCCGTATGGCGGTCATTTATTTATTGGCGCAACAAATTGAACGAAATTAGTTATGCTTGTCACTAAAAATAAAACATACACGCACATAAAACCCACCGAAATTACAGTGGCTGAATTCTTTGTAACATTTAAAGAACGCTTTAAAGAATTTAAAGCAGAACACCTTGTAATTGATTTTTCTGACAAAATTAACATAGAAATTAAAGAAATTTTATTATTTTTGGAGTTGAGTGTGCAACACAGAAAAAATGGTACAAGTTTTGTACTGGTTTGTGAGGGTATATCTTTTGATGATTTACCAGACGAATTAAATGTTGTTCCAACGTTTAACGAAGCTTTAGACATTCTTGAAATGGATGCAATTGAACGGGATTTAGGATTTTAAAACCAATTGGCTTATTGATGAAAAAACTACTTTTAATTACTTTTTTACTGTTTTTCTCATTTACTTTTGCGCAACAATCCGAGAAAAATAATGTGGATTCGAGCAAAAATATGCCACAGATAACGTTGCTGTCTGTTTCCGCTTACCCAAATCCGTTTATTTCAGATACCAACATTAATTTTAAATCTGTAAAAACGCAAACCGTTGTGTTTTCAGTAAAAAATTTGTTGGGAACTACGGTGTATGAAGAGCAAATAAATGCCGCATCAGGCAATAATACCCTTGCTTTTAACCGAAATAATTTAGCCAAAGGCATGTACATTTATTCTTTGCAAACCGATGTTGAGATTGTCTCCAAAAGATTGGTGATTAAATGAGTTTGAAACTCACGATCTTAGGCTGTCATTCTGCAACACCACGCGTAAATGCGCATCCGACTGCGCAATTTTTAGAAATCAAAAACCACAATTTTTTAATTGACTGCGGCGAAGGTACCCAAGTGCAATTGCGCAAATACAGCGTTAAATTCTCCAAAATCAAACACATATTCATCTCCCATTTACACGGCGATCATTTTTACGGATTGGTGGGCTTAATCTCCACGTTCAGGTTGCTGAACCGCGAAACTGAATTGCATGTATACGGACCAAAAGGCCTGAAGGAAATCATCACCCTGCAATTAAAACTCTCCAATTCGTGGACGCAATATCCCTTGCTTTTTCATGAGCTCACAGCAACTGAAAGCGAGCTTATATTTGAAGACGCCACGGTTGAAGTGCATACCATTCCTTTGGATCACAGGGTGTACACAAACGGTTTTCTTTTCAAAGAAAAACTGGGCGAACGCAAATTGAACGTAAATGCCATTGCAAAATTCAAAGAAATTAAAATTTGTGATTTTCAAAACTTAAAAAACGGCCGGGACTATACCTTAGAAAACGGCACCGTCCTTAAAAACGAAACGCTCACCTTTAATCCCGCTTTGCCTTTAAGTTATGCTTTTTGCAGTGATACCGCCTATTTCCCTGAAATGGTGCCACTCATAAAAAATGCCAACTGCCTGTACCACGAAACCACTTTTTTAAAAGACAAAGAAGCACTTGCAACTACAACCAAACACGCCACCGCAGCACAAGCTGCCCAAATAGCGCAACTGGCACAAGTGAACCAATTAATTATTGGACATTACAGCGGCCGTTATAAAAATATTGAGGACTTTAAAACTGAGGCCCGGGAATTTTTTGAAAACACTCATTTGGCTATAGAGGGAAAAGTTTTTGAGATAGTTTAATTTTTTTTGGAGTACTTTTTATAAATACAAATCTTTTTTTTTCAAATCACAAAAAACTTTAACGCATAAAAAACCTCCCTTTTTCAAGGGAGGTTTTTAATATTTTGTTGTTTGCTGATTATAAAGTATCTGTAAGCGTATAAGTAATAGTAAGTACATCTGAATTGTCCAAATCTAAATCAGCATAGTCAGTTGCTGCATCAGTAGCATAACCAAGTTGGTAAGTTAATTTGTGACCTTTGGCAGCTCCGTCTCCAGTGTAAGCACTTCCCACTCCTGTAATAATATTTTGAGCAGTACCTGATAAAATACCTGATAAAATAATGGCACTTCCATTAGCAGCTCCCATTGTTCCGGCACCAGCAGCAGCATCTGCAGCAGCAAGTACTGTTAATTTTAATCCTGTAGGAACATCACCGGTAGTAATAGCAACCGTTACTGATCTAGAAGTTTCATTCCCAAGTATCGATGAATAATTCATCCAAATGGATTCGTTGGTTGCTGCAGCTCCAAATGTCATTGGCAAACCGGCTTCTGTTGGATTTGTACCAGCTAAAGTAATGGCTGTTGTTCCTGATGCAACTTCAAGATCCAATAAAGCAACTTCTGCTATGTTAATAGCAACGGTGTGTGTAGCAACTTTTGAGTCGGCTGGTGCTTGTGCAAAAGAAGCGTTGGCTGATAAAACGATGACAGCGGCGAAAAATAATTTTTTTAAATTCATAAGATTGTTTTTAAATTGTTTGTTTTGTTATTAATTTTTTTTTGTTATTTCTTATTGATGGAACAAATGTAGGTTAGCATCAAAACTTTTATTTCAAAAAATAGGCGGATAAACGGTAAGTGTCGATGAACGGCAGGTTTCTTTAGATAAATAAATTTAACGGCAGTTGAACCCTATGAAATGTTGGTCGGGAATTTGTAGAAAAAAAGCAGGACTATTGGCCAATTTGGCTTTTAAGAAGGAAAAAACTCAATGTATCAACATATAAACGTATCAACATATTAACGTATCAACAGAACAACGATTCGTCACCCTGAGCGTAGTCGAAGGGCAACATATAAATATTTTAACGTTTTAACAATAAAAAAACACCACCCGAAAAAATATTTTTAGGAATAGTGTCTTTTTCTAGATATAAACCAAATTAAACTAATTGTCGGATAAGGTATAGTTGATCACCAAGGTATTACTTTGGTAGGAATCTAAATTGGCATAAGCGTTTGGTGCATCACTCAATTTTAGACTATATTGTACATTGCTGCCTTTGTTGGCGCCAGCACCGGTATAAGCACTACCAATATCGGTGATAATGGTAAGCGGATTTTCGGTAAGCTCTTGGGTGGTGCCAATCGGTTTTCCCATAGTTCCTGCACCAGCACCCATATCTTTCGCCACTTTAACATAAAGCTTTACGCCGGCAGGAATCGTTCCTTCAGAAATTCGAATGCTGATATCCCGGCTTGGTTGTGATTGTGAGCCGATAATGGAAGAATAATTGATCCAAACGTTGTTATTGGCATCTTCAAAGCTTAAAGAATTTCCTGCTTCAATAACGGTAGTGTTTCCTAAAGAAACAGCTGAATTTGAATAAACGTTGATTAAGGCAACTTCAGGTATTTGTAAATTTATTTTGTGGCTGCCAATAGTCTCTTGAGCGCTTAAATTGCCGATCAATAAAAAAAATATGAATTGGGTTATATTTTTGAAGGTTGTGGTCATTTTTTTTGGCTTATAAAAAATTCTTTTTGAGAATTTGTATTTGTTTTTAATTTGATATAGTAAAAGTACAAACAAAAAACAATTGCACAATGAAATAAACGAATTATTTTACCATTTGTTGTTTAAAATATACCATTTATTGTTTTTTAATTACCATTTATGTTTTTTAATACCCTTTAAAGGTGTTGAAAAATAGCAAAAAGCGTATTAAACAACTTCCTTTTACTTAAAGTTAAGCGTTTAATTTTGAAAAATTTATGATGAATGAAAAAACAGTCCGTTTTTTTTAGACTTATTTTTTTTGAAGAAAAAAATAGCGTGAAAGAATTTTTAAAAGACATTATTGTGGTATTCCAGAAACTTTGGATATTCTAAGCGAGAAGCATTTTTGAAAAAAATGCGATGTATAAGATAAAACGTGAGATAAAATTGCTTTTTTACTGCAGATGCGCCAAAGCAATTTCTAAGTCGACCATTAACAGTTTCATATTTTCGAGTTGCTTTTCGGCATTTTGTAGAATATTAACATCAACTTCTTTGCATAGGAGTGCAGACATTGGCAAATCCAACATGGCAAATTTGCTACTTAATTGGTGTGCCCTGCTTTTTAATTCTGGCAAATTTTTGTTTTCAATCAATGCCGGGATTTCTTCTAAATTATGTTTGAATTCGTCCACCATCAACCCTTTCAATTGTTCAAAAAATTCCTCATCATCCATCGCATATTCTTCCATTGCTGCATAAGAAACGGGCGTACTTTCAACCAAGAAAGCAAACAATCCAGAATAACTTAAAGGCGATTTTGTGCTGGCATAAGAAGTTTCCGACAAATCCAATTCAGAATCGTTCACAATCAGCAAAGGCACTTGAATCAAATCTAAATATGTCAAAACAGACTCATTTTTAACAACAGATTGCGTAACCAAATGCGTGTAAGTAGTGGCATTTAAAGCACCATCCAGCTCCTTAAAATCGGCGATGATGCCATATTGAATAAATGCATTTTGCTGAAGGCAAAATCTTAGGGCTTCTTGCTTTTGTCCATTTTCTTCAATAAAAAGTATTTTTACAGGCATTGTTTCGGGTGTTTAATTATTTTTTTAAAGTTATTTATCTGCCATATGCAAATAAAATTAATCATTGTAAACCGTAAATATAATGGTGGTTGTATAGTCTTGAACGGGAAGCAGCACGCTAATGCCATTTATTTTATATTGTAAAGGTATTTCTTTTTGGGTGCCTTTAGTCTCAAAAAATACAGCATCCATATCAGTGAT
>CAZBGP010000005.1:0-8486 GCA_964491495.1 uncultured Lutibacter sp.
TTCTAACAACTGTTTAATTGGAGCGGTGAATGCATTTGGCAAAGAAACCAACAAAGTTAAAAATCAATTGACAGGAGAGTTCGGAACTGTTCCAGATACAGGAAGGGCTTACAAAGCAGCAGGCGTTTATTCGATTGTTGTGGGTGACCATAATTACGGTGAAGGTTCATCAAGAGAGCACGCAGCAATGGAACCACGTCATTTGGGTGTTGCAGCGGTTATTGTGAAATCTTTTGCACGTATTCACGAAACAAACCTTAAAAAACAAGGAATGTTAGGGTTGACTTTCATCAATGAAGCAGATTATGATTTGATTCAGGAAGATGATACTTTAAACTTTTTGGATTTGGATAAATTTGCGCCAGGAAAAACATTGGCTTTGGAGTTGGTTCACGCTGATGGAAGCAAAGATGTTATTCAGTTAAACCATACTTACAATCAAAGTCAGATTGAATGGTTTAAAGAAGGATCGGCGTTAAATTTGATCAAAAAAGAGCAAGCAGCTCGGGCAAAATAGCCACAATAAATAGTTTAATTTATTAAACAAAAAAGAGGGAAATTTTTCAATTTCCCTCTTTTTTGTTTCTGCCAGTTTTTAAAAAATATATATTTTAAAAACTTTACTTATTGAAGATTTTTTTGTAATTTCATTTTTCATATTTATGAATAAATTCAGCTATTGAGCGCTTTTTTTAAGTTGAATATGGCAACCATTTTTTGGTTTAATTCTATGTGCGTTAGGGATTGAAATGAAAATCCCGGCATTGCAAGTTGTGAAGAAATTTGTTCAACAGATTGCCACGCTCCGCTCGCAATGACGGATTGCAATGAAAAGCCCGACCGCTTTTTGGCGGGGACGCCCAATTTTTTTTTGCATTTTTTAAATTTTTTGAACAAAATAGTATTAAAAATAAAGTATCAAGAATGAAAATAACACATATAAGTGCAGAATGTTACCCGGTTGCAAAAGTTGGCGGTTTGGCCGATGTGGTGGGAGCGCTTCCAAAATATCAAAATGATGCGGGTTTCTCTTCGGAAGTAATTATGCCTTTTTATGATAATAAATTCACTAAAAATGAGGAGTTTACTGTAATATTTTCCTCAAAATTAACTTTGGGGAAACAAGAATATTCCTATCAAATCAAAACATGGAACAATAATAATTTGGGTTTTAACCTTTATTTGGTGGATGTTCCTGAATTGCTGTTTACGGATTTTGTGTACTCTTTTGATGATACCGAAAGGTTTTTGGCATTTCAGATTGCTGCGTTAAATTGGATGCTTACCTGGGATGAAAAACCAACAACGGTACATTGCCACGACCATCATACCGGATTGATTCCTTTTATGATGACGCAAAGCAAAGATTATGAGGCTTTAAAAAATATTCCAACAGTGCTTACCATTCACAATGCGCAATATCAGGGTTGGTTTTCGCATGAGAAAGTGGGTTTGATTCCCGAATTTAATTTTGCCAATGTTGGGCTGTTAGATTGGTTTGGAAACATAAATCCGCTTGCATCAGCCATAAAATGCGCTTGGAAAGTGACCACGGTTTCCCCAAGTTATATGGAAGAATTAAAGAAATCAGCCAATGGTTTGGAATCTTTATTAAGCCATGAAAGCGCAAAATGCGTCGGGATTTTAAATGGAATTGATTGGGAAGTTTGGAATCCGGCAACGGATCCTTATTTGGTGGGAAATTACGATATAAATACTGTTGATTTAGGAAGGGAAATCAATAAAAAATGGCTTTGCAGTCAGTATAATTTGGATTTTGAGAAACCGCTTTTTGCATTTATTGGACGATTGGTAGGGGAAAAGGGCGCCGATTTATTTCCTAAAACTTTTGAAAAGGCACTTCAAAAAGGGAATATCTCCATATTTTTACTGGGTTCTGGCAATGATGCTGTTGAAGCTGAATTGATTGAACTTAAAAAAAATTTTGAGGGCGCTTACAATGCTTTTATTGGCTATGATGAAAAATTGGCGCATATTGTTTATGCGGGAGCCGATTTTATTTTGATGCCTTCAAGGGTAGAACCTTGCGGATTGAACCAAATGTATGCGTTGCGTTATGGCACGATTCCAATTGTAAGAAGCATTGGCGGGCTAAAAGACACTGTTGTTGATATTTCAGAAAAGGGCGGATTTGGAATTTGTCATAACGAAGTTACGGTTTCAGAAATCACCGAAGCGATTGAAAGAGGGACAATGTTGTTTGAAAATAGCGGAGAATACAAGAAAATAAGAAAAAAAATAATGAGCATCAACCATTCTTGGGATGCATCGGCATTGGCATATATAAATTTATACAAATCATTAAATCAATAAGTTATGGTAGGGAAAAAAGTTTTAGGAATTATTTTAGGTGGAGGCCAGGGATCAAGATTGCACCCGTTAACAGAAACGCGTTCAAAACCTGCCGTACCAATTGCCGGTAAATACAGGTTGGTTGATATTCCTATCTCAAATTGTATTAATTCAGACATCAAGCGCATGTTTGTGCTAACGCAATTTAATTCGGCCTCATTAAACAGGCACATTAAAAATACGTATCATTTTAGTTTTTTCAGTTCAGCATTTGTTGATGTTTTGGCGGCTGAGCAAACTCCGGGAAACAGCACGTGGTTTCAGGGAACGGCAGATGCGGTTCGGCAAAGTATGCACCATTTTTTAAACCATGATTTTGATTATGCCTTGATATTGTCAGGAGATCAATTGTATCAAATGGATTTTGAGGAAATGGTTGAAAAACATGTGAAAATGAAAGCTGCCATTTCCATTGCAACCATTCCTGTGAATGCAAAAGATGCCACATCATTTGGAATTTTAAAAACGAATGAAAATGATGAAATAACTTCATTTATTGAAAAACCAGCAGCTGATTTGTTGCCTGATTGGACTTCAGAAGTAAGCGATGAGATGAAAAGGGAAGGCCGTAACTATTTGGCTTCTATGGGGATTTATATTTTTAACAGAGACTTGCTTGTTGAATTGATGAACAATCCTGATACAAATGATTTTGGTAAAGAAATTATTCCTCAAGCCATTGGTAAACATAAAGTTGTGAGTTTTCAATATGAAGGCTACTGGACAGATATTGGAAATATTGATTCATTTTTTGAAGCCAATTTAGGGTTGACGGATGATTTTCCGAAATTTGACTTATACAGCACGGAAAAAAGGATTTACACCCATGCCAGGATGTTGCCTACCACAAAAATTTCAGGAACCGTTTTGGATAAAACCGTGATTGCTGATGGTTGTATCATAAATGCAGGAAAAATAGAGCATTCTGTAATTGGTGTTCGTTCAAGAATTGATACAGAATCAACCATTATCAATACCTATATGATGGGATCCGATTATTATCAGCCACTTGAATATATTTTGGATGAAAATATTATTTCAATGGGTATTGGCAAACGTTGCTTCATAAAAAATGCAATTTTAGATAAAAACTGCTGTATTGGTGATGATGTTAGAATTAATGGTGGAAAACATCTTAAAGACACTGAAACAGATACTTATGTTGTAAGAGATGGTATTGTCGTTGTTAAAAAAGGAGCTTTAATTCCAAATGGGTTTATCATATAATTTATGTCGAAATTAATTACACATAGCCTTTTTACAGATTTTGACATCAATTTATTTAAAAGCGGAAAGCATTATCGATTGTACGAAAAATTTGGTTCCCATATTACTACTGTTGATGGTGTTGCAGGCACTTATTTTGCGGTTTGGGCACCCAGCGCAAAGCAAGTATCGGTAATTGGAGATTTTAACCATTGGGTTGATGGCGAATTTAATTTAAATGTTCGCTGGGATTCCTCGGGGATTTGGGAAGGATTTATTCCTGCTGTAGGAAAAGGAAATTTGTACAAATACAAAATACACTCAAACATTAACAATTACGTTTCGGAAAAAGCCGATCCATATGCACGCAGGTGCGAACATCCTCCTAAAACGGCCTCAGTAGTTTGGGAAGACAAATACAAATGGGAAGATAAAAGCTGGATGCATACGCGCAAAAAAAACAATGCGTTAGATGCGCCTTATTCTGTTTATGAAGTTCATTTGGGCTCTTGGAGAAAAAAAGGTAAGGAAAACAGATCGTTATCTTATTTTGAATTGGCAGATGAATTGGTGACTTATGTGAAAGAAATGAATTTTACGCACGTGGAATTTATGCCGATTATGGAATATCCTTACGATCCTTCTTGGGGCTATCAAGTTACAGGCTATTTTGCGCCAACGTCTCGTTTTGGTTATCCTGAAGAATTGAAATATTTGGTCGATAAATTTCACCAAAGTGACATTGGAATTATTTTAGATTGGGTACCGTCACATTTTCCTGAAGATGCGCACGGACTTGGTTATTTTGATGGTTCAAGCTTGTATGAGCATCCAGATAAAAGAAAAGGCTATCATCAGGATTGGAAAAGCCTTATTTTTAACTACGGAAGAAATGAAGTTCGCTCATTTTTAATCAGCAATGCTATTTTTTGGCTTGAACAATATCACGCCGACGGATTGCGTGTAGACGCTGTGGCTTCTATGTTATTTCTTGATTATTCGCGTGAAGACGGTGAATGGGAGCCAAATATTTATGGCGGAAATGAAAATTTAGATGCGGTTTTGTTTTTAAAGGAATTAAATGATGAAGTGTATAAATCATTTCCCGATGTGCAAACTATTGCGGAAGAATCTACAGCATTTCCCATGGTTTCCAAACCAACTTTTATGGGCGGATTGGGCTTTGGAATGAAATGGATGATGGGTTGGATGCACGATACGTTGGATTATTTTTCTAAAGACACTATTTACAGAAGATACCATCAAAATGAAATTACGTTTAGTTTAACCTACGCTTTTACTGAGAATTTTATGTTGCCGCTGTCGCATGATGAAGTGGTGCACGGCAAAAAAACCATTTTAGGACGTATGCCTGGCGATGAATGGCAACGCTTTGCAAATCTTCGTTTGTTATATGGCTATATGTTTACGCATCCCGGCACAAAATTGTTGTTTATGGGAAGTGAATTTGGACATTATGAAGAATGGAATTTTCAAAAAAGTCTGGATTGGAATTTGTTGGAGTTTTATCCGCATAAAAACACACAAAATTATTTTAAGGACTTAAACCTATTTTATAAATCTACGCCTGCTTTATTTGAGAAAGGATTTAGTCAAGAAGGTTTTGAATGGGTAAGTTATGATGATTCTGAAAATTCAGTGATTTCCTATTTAAGAAAAGGGAACGATCCGAAAGATGACGTTTTGGTAGTTTGTAATTTTTCGCCACAAACATTAGAGAATTATAAAATTCGCGTTCCAAGAAAAGGAAAGTTACAGGAAATATTTAGCAGCAATCATGAGAAATATGGAGGAAGTGGCTTTGTGAATGCTGAAAAAATAACCATAAAAAAAGAGCCCAAAAAAGTTGATGAATACTCGGCCATACTTGTTTTGCCGCCACTTGGTATTTCAATTTTAAAATTCTGTTAAATTTATACCGCTTAATGGCATTAATTTTACATATTTGTTCATAAGGCGGTTATATTTTTAATAAAAATAACATTTATTAAATTGTTTATTTTAGTACGTTTGCACTTTGATCAAATAATTTAATTTATGATTATAAATACTGAATTAGAATTAAAGGGAAATCAGTTTCCTTCAAAAATAATATCCTATAAAAAAGACGTTGATACCCTTTATTTTACTACTGAAAATAACGTGGTATTGCAACTTACTGTACAGAGAGACAGCGTGTTGCGTTTTCGTTATACAACAACTTCAATTTTCGAGAACGACTTTTCCTATGCCATAACCCGTTATGCAAGCAGGGGATTTAACCATCTTGAAGTCACCGAAGACGAAATTAATTATATTGTTACAACTTCAAAATTAATTTGTCATATTTCAAAAGAGGATATGAGAAAGTCAATTTTTGACGCAAAGGACAATACGCTTATATCTGAAGATGAACTAGGATTTCATTGGGAAGAAAGCTATGAATTTGGCGGTAACATTGTGAAAATGTCAAAAAATTCATTGGAAAAAGAAAGTTATTATGGTTTGGGAGACAAACCTGTTCCTTTAAATTTAAAAAGCAAGCGTTTCGAAAATTGGGTAACAGATTCTTATGCTTTTGGTAAAGATACCGATCCAATTTATAAGGCAATTCCTTTTTATACCGGACTTCATCACGGTAAAGCTTACGGCATATTTTTCGACAATACTTTTCGTTCTTTTTTCGATTTTTGTCAGGAACGCAGAAATGTCACCAGTTTTTGGGCACAAGGCGGTGAAATGAATTATTATTTTATCTACGGACCAGAAATGGGCGAAGTGGTTTCAAATTATACCGATTTAACTGGGAAACCGCACGAATTGCCACCACTTTGGGCGTTGGGTTATCACCAGTGTAAATGGAGTTATTATCCGGAATCTAACGTAAAAGAAATCACCAATAAGTTTAGGGAGTTAAGAATTCCTTGCGATGCCATTTATTTGGATATCGATTATATGGAAGGATTTAGATGTTTTACCTGGAATACCGACTATTTTCCGGATCCTAAAAGAATGGTGAAGGAATTGGCAGATAACGGTTTTAAAACGGTGGCAATTATTGACCCAGGAATCAAAATAGACAATGATTACTCCGTTTTTAAGGAAGGACTGGATAAAGATTATTTTTGTAAACGTGCCGACGGTCCGTATATGAAAGGAAAAGTTTGGCCAGGCGAATGTTATTTCCCCGATTTTACCAATCCGGAAGTTCGTGAATGGTGGTCTGGTTTGTTTAAGGAACTTATTGAGGAAATAGGCGTAAAAGGCGTATGGAATGATATGAATGAACCGGCAATTATGGATGTGCCGGGAAAAACTTTTCCTGATGATGTAAGACATAATTACGATGGAAATGTTTGCAGCCACAGAAAAGCGCACAACATTTACGGAATGCAAATGGCGAGAGCCACTTACCAAGGATTAAAGAAATTTTCCTATCCAAAACGGCCGTTTGTAATTACTAGGGCGGCTTATGCTGGCACACAACGCTATTCATCAACCTGGACAGGCGATAATGTGGCATCATGGGAACATTTAACCATCGCAAATTTGCAGGCACAACGTATGTGTATGTCGGGATTCTCCTTTGTGGGATCAGATATTGGCGGATTTGCAGAGCAGCCAAACGGAGAACTTTATGCGCGCTGGATTCAGTTGGGAATTTTTCATCCATTTTGCAGAACGCATTCATCGGGTGACCATGGCGACCAAGAACCTTGGGCTTTTGGTGAAAACATTACTGATATTGTAAGAAAATTCATTGAAATCAGGTATCAATTGTTGCCTTATTTATACACGGCATTTTGGCGTTATGCTACGGAAGGTATCCCAATATTGAAATCGTTGGTTTTATATGATCAGGCAGATGTGCAAACGCATTACAGAAATGATGAATTTGTTTTCGGTGAAAAAATACTGGCTTGTCCAATTACTGAACCAAATGCCAAAGGAAGAAGAATGTACGTTCCGGAAGGAAATTGGTATAATTTCTGGGACAATTCGTTGGTGAAAGGCGGAAACGAAGTTTGGGTTGATGCGGATTTAGACAGTATGCCAATTTTTGTGAAAGAAGGTGCCATTATTCCAAAATATCCAATTCAGCAATATGTTGGTGAAAAAGAAATTGAGGAACTGCATTTGGATGTATTTTTTAAATTGGGAAAAGAAAAATCTCAAGTTTATGAAGATGCACAGGATGGATTTGATTACAAAAAAGGAAGGTTTAGCTTAAGAAATTTCAACCTTATAGGTAAAGAAGATTCCTTAACCATCCAACAATTTAAATCAGGAAAATTTATTACATCTTATGAAACTTTTGAAATTAATTTAATCGGATTGCCTTTTGAAATCAAAAAAGTTGAAATGGATAATGTTAAGATTGATTTAGAGTCCTGTCTTAATGGAAATGTTTTAGTCATTTCAAAAGAATTTACCGAGCTTCATATTATTGGAAGAAAAGCGATAATTTTAGAATAAAGTTTATTTTCATTAAAATAATAGCATTAAATCAAATAAAAGGCTTCTCTAAATAGGGAAGTCTTTTTATTATAAATTGAAATTTCATATTTCATTGTCTGCTCAAATAATTTAAAAATTGTAGTACTGCAAGAGCCCTTTATTTTTATACAATTATGTATATTTGATTTATTGAAAATTAAAAAAATCATAATAACATTACAACATGAAACTTTTAGAAAACAAAACAGCTTTAATTACAGGAGCAACCAGAGGAATAGGGAAAGGAATTGCAGAAACTTTTGCAAAACAAGGCGCAAACGTGGCATTTACATACAGTTCATCAAGTGAAGCCGCGGAAGCATTGGAAAAAGAATTGATGAATTTTGGCGTAAAAGCTAAAGGCTATAAATCTAATGCGGCAAATTATGAGGCGGCACAAGAATTGGCCG
>CAZBGP010000005.1:8496-38214 GCA_964491495.1 uncultured Lutibacter sp.
AAGTTTTAAAAGAATTTGGAACGATAGATATTTTAATAAACAATGCAGGAATTACAAAAGATAATTTGTTGATGCGAATTTCTGAAGAAGATTTTGATAAGGTGATTGAGGTGAATTTAAAATCGGTTTTCAATTTAACAAAAGCGGTTATTCGTCCAATGATGAAGCAACGCTCAGGTTCTATCATCAATATGAGTTCTGTGGTTGGATTAAAAGGAAATGCCGGGCAAACTAATTATGCGGCATCTAAAGCCGGAATTATTGGTTTTTCTAAATCTGTGGCCTTGGAATTGGGATCAAGAAATATTCGTTGCAATGTGATTGCGCCTGGTTTTATTGAAACTGAAATGACAGCCAATTTACCCGAAGAAACAGTTAAACAATGGTGTGAAGGTATTCCGCTTAAAAGAGGTGGAACTCCTGAAGACGTTGCAAATGCTTGTGTATTTTTAGCATCAGACATGAGTTCTTATATTACCGGACAAACCTTAAGTGTTGATGGTGGAATGTAAGCCTCTTACCACCAAATCTGGAAAGTTTGAAAGTACAAGTCGTGATACTGTATAACGGCAGCCAAATCTTAATAATTAAACGACTACATTGATATTAAATGGAAACTGAAAAATTGTTATTGATCATTTTAGCCGCATTTGTGGCTTTGTTTATAGCTGTTTTTCAGTACTTTTATAAAAATAAGGAGCGGAGCCAATTAACGTATTGGCTCTCATTTTTTAGATTTATAACCATTTTTCTGATATTGTTGTTGCTTATCAATCCTTCTCTTCAAAAAAACAACATTGAGACTATTAAACCAAATTTATTGGTTGCTGTTGATAATTCGAAGTCCATTAAATTCAATTCGCAAAATGATGAAGTAAAAAGTATTGTTGAAAAAATTAAAGAGGATTCAGAGTTAAATAGTAAATATAACATCAGTTTTTTTGGTTTTGGAAGCGGCTTGTATCCATTGGATAAACTAAATTTTGATGAAAGCCAAACCAACTTATCGCTGCCTTTTCAAGAATTTTCGAAATTATATAAAACAGGATTAAGTCCTGTGATTTTAATTTCCGACGGAAACCAAACCATCGGAAACTCGGTAGAATTTGTAACTTATAAAAGTCCGGTTTTTCCATTTATTGTTGGAGACACTACTGTTTTTGAAGATATTTACATCGGGCAATTAAATGTGAATCCTTTTACTTTTATCAACAATCAATTACCGGTTGAGCTTTTTATCAATTATACGGGAAATAAACCCGTTATTAAAAATCTCAACGTTTATCACAAAGGAACGAAAGTTTATTCTGAGCAATTTCAATTTTCAAAAACGCAAAATGTCAGAACGGCTTCATTTTATTTAACTGCCACTGAAATTGGAACACAATTTTATACAGCCACTGTTGATCAGTTGGAAAATGAGCAAAATAAGCAGAATAACACAAAAAATTTCAGCATAAATGTTATTGAAGAAAAATCTAAAATTCTTGTTTTATCATCTATTATTCATCCCGATTTGGGAATGTTGAAAAAAGCCATAGAAAGTAACAAACAACGCACAGTGACGGTTTCATCTATAGCAAATTACAAAAATAATATTACTGATTACCAATTGGTTATACTTTACCAGCCTAATGCCCAATTCAAAAATATTTTTATGGAAATCAACAAAAAGAAGCTAAATTATTTTGTGATTTCTGGACGAAGTACCGATTGGAATTTTTTAAACAGTGTCCAGTCCAGTTTTTTAAAAAAAATAAGTGCCCCGCAAGAAAATTATCTTCCGGTTTTTAATTCAAATTATGCTACTTTTTTAATGAATGATATTGGTTTTACAAATTTTGCGCCTATTGAAGATTATTTTGGGGAGATTTCATTTTTGGTGCCTTACCAGTCTTTATTATTTCAAAAAATTGGGAACATAGTAACAGAAAAACCTTTATTGGCAACTTTTGAAAATAATGGTCAAAAAGCCGCGGTTTTATTCGGTGAAAATTCGTGGCGCTGGCGAATGAACAGTTTTTTGGAAAATAAATCTTTTGAACGTTTTGACGGATTTTTGGCGGGTTTAATTCATTATTTGGTTTCTGCTGATTCCAAAAATAGGCTGAATGTCACCATAAATCCTATTTATTATGTGAATGAAATTATTGAAATTTCAGCAAGCTATGTTGATGAGAATTTCAACTTCGACAGCAGGAGCAAACTATGGATAACGGTAACAGATGAAACATCAAAATTCATTAAAAAAATTCCCTTTGCGGCAATGAATAACAAGTTTGTTGTGGAACTTCCAACAATTCCTTTTGGGGAATATTCTTATACGGTTTCTGTTGAAAATCAGGATAACAGCGTTTCCGGAAGTTTTAAAATTCTGCCTTTTGAAATTGAAGCGCAGTCTACAAACACCAACGCCCAGCAATTAAAAAAATTGGCGAACGAAACAAACGGACGCACTTTTTATAACAACCAAGAGCAAAATTTAATTGATTATTTGATTAAAGAAACTCGTTTTAAAAGCATTCAAAAAAATTCTATATCAAAAACACCTTTAATTGATTGGAAATGGATTTTAGGTCTTATTGTTCTTTCATTAAGTTTAGAATGGTTTACTCGGAAATATTATGGCAAGATTTGATTTCTTTCCGAAATAAAACTTAAAACATGCGTCATATTTTAGTAACTATATGATTTGTAGTGTTTTAAAATTTATTATAAATTTAACCGTTATAAATTTCTTTTGTATATTTGAACAAAATAATAAATATTAAAAAAGAAAAAAATGAGCAACGGACAATTACAATTGCCAAAAACGTTAATGCCAATTATAGTAGGCGTAATTATACTAATAATATTTTTATCAAAATCAACAACAACTATTAATTCCGGGGAAGTAGGCGTATTGTATAAAACATTTGCTGGAGGAGTTGTTACTGATGGTTTGCCGCTGGGAGAAGGATTCCATATTGTGGCACCTTGGAACAAGGTATTTGTTTACAATGTAAGACAACAAGAATTGTTGGAAAGAGAAATGTTAGTTTTGTCTGCCAATGGTCTTGAAATTAAATTGGATGCATCAGTTTTATACCAGCCAACAGCAGCTACAGTTGGATTATTACATCAAACAAGAGGCCAGGATTATCTTTCAAGTGTTATTATTCCTGCAGTGCGATCAGCAACAAGAAGTGTGGTTGGAAGGTATACTCCAGAACAATTATATTCCACAAAACGTGATGCTATTCAATCAGAAATTTTTGAAGAAACTAAAAAAATTGTTGAACCTCAGTATGTTCAATTAAATGCAATTTTGGTTAGGGACGTAACTTTACCTCCTACCATTAAAACAGCCATTGAAAGTAAATTAAAGCAAGAACAAGGATCTTTAGAGTACGAGTTCAGATTAATAACAGCTGCTAAGGAAGCTGAAAAACAAATCATTGAGGCGAAAGGTAAGGCAGATGCCAACCGCATTTTAAGCGCTTCATTGAATGATCAAATTCTTCAGGACAAAGGTATTGAAGCGACTATTAAATTATCAGAATCTCCAAATAGCAAAGTAATTGTTATTGGCGGCGGAAAAAGCGGAATGCCAATTATTTTAGGGAACCAATAATTATATCCTAATTACACATAAAAAATGCACCTATTTGGTGCATTTTTTGTTTCTGAAAATTTGAATTATACAGATGTAGTTTTTTAAGAAACAAATATTCCATATCTTCTGTATTTGTCCCATTGTACGCGTTTGGTTGAAGTAAAGGTTGAATAAAGTACATTTTTTTTGCCTTTTTCTGATGTGTTTAAATCTGTTGCTTTCATAATATTTAGTTTTTAGTTGTCATTGTTTTTATTAATAGACGTGCAAAAACTAATAGCGTTACAGTACTATGTATAAAACAGTACTATATTAACATAAATTTAACTAATGCATTATTTGATAAAAGGTTAGTGGAACTAAAACTTAATTCGTTGTATGGTATTTTGCCAGAATTTCATTTAAAACTTCAATAAGAATGTTACAACCTTTATAAATTTCATCTTCTGAAATGGTAAGCGGAGGCGTAATTCTGAGGGCTTTTCCTTCAAACAGTAACCAAAACATAATTAAACCTCTATCGAGGCATTTTAAAATAATTTCAGAGGCCATTTCATTGCTTTCAACCATAGGAGCAAGCATTAAACCTCTTCCCCTAATTTCAGTAACTAAAGGATGAACCAATAATTTTCTAAATAATTTTTCTTTTTGAAGGGTTTGTTCAATCAAATCCGTATTAAGCAATACTGTTAAAGTGGCCAGTGCAGCTGCAGCGATTACCGGATGTCCGCCGAAAGTAGTAATATGTCCAAGTTTTGGATTTTGTTTTAAACAGTCCATAATTAGGAATGATGAAATAAAAGCGCCAATTGGCATTCCGCCACCCAAACCTTTTCCTGCGACAATAATATCTGGAATAACATTGTAATTTTCAAATCCGAAAAATTTTCCTGTACGACCAATTCCCGATTGTATTTCATCCAAAATTAGCAAGGCGCCAACTTCGGTGCATTTGTCTTTGACCTTTTTTAAATAATCATTCTGTGATTCAATAAAACCTGCGCCGCCCTGAATGGTTTCTAATATAACGCCTGCGGTATTGGTGGTTATTTTATTTAAGTCGTTTAAATCATTGAAGGTAATAAATTTGATTCCCGGAACTAAGGGCCTGAAAGCGCTATTTTGTTCTTCGGCACCGCAAACACTCATAGATCCCATGGTATTGCCATGATAACCATGTTTTGCCGCAACAATTTCACTTCTTCCGGTAAAGCGTTTGGCCAATTTCAATGCGCCTTCTGTTGCTTCGGTTCCTGAATTTGTTAAATAAACTGTTTCTAAAGGCTTCGGTAAATTTGATGCCAATAATTTACACAGATCAACTTGCGGCTGCTGCACAAATTCGCCATAAACCATAACGTGGGTATATTTATCCACCTGATCTTTTATTGCCTGTGAAATTTCAGGATAATTGTGTCCCAATGTGTTTGCCGAAACACCTGCAACAAAATCTAAATATTCTTTACCGTCCGATCCATATATATAACTTCCATTTGCACGGGAGATTTCTATCGCCAATGGGTGAGGGGATGTTTGTGCCTGATGTTTGAAAAATTCTTCTTTCAATTTTTGGTAACTGCTTTTTCTTTGGTTTCTAATTTTTTTTCATCTACTTCGTCATAAATGAAAATACCTTCCTTGTTGAGCGGACGTTCATTTTCACGCCAAATAAATCCTTTTAAAATTTCCTCATTTTCAGGAAGTTTTGAAGGTGGATAGGTTTTTCCTTCCGGTTTTTCGATAAAATCAATGATTTCAATTTCATTATTTGCCAAAGTGATAAAAATATTTTTACTGCTCTTCATCCTGGTTATTCCAATCAATTCCTGAAGATCATTTCTTACATAGAAAACAACTTCACTATTTCCCACAACATCCAAAGATTTTAGTGCATTATTTTTAAACTTTCCAAACATGTTTTTGCCCTTTAATTGGCTGTATCCTGCGGAATCTTTTTGCACCATAAAGGCATTGTTCAGTATTTTTAAGGAGTCGAGTTGTTCTGTTTTTGGATTAGAGATTAAATGAATGGTATCTCCCGTTATTTGATTTCCTTGCGTCCACATTACCGGATTTACCAGAAATTTGGTCAATCCTGTTTTTTCGAAGGTGATTAAGGAATCACATTTTCCCTGCAAATCCGATTTAAAGAATTTTACACGATTAAAGGCTCTCACAATCCGGTCATCAACTTTTCCGGTAACCATCAATTTATTGCCATGGATATAAACAGAATCTTTTTCGATTAATGAAATCGCCACCGCTTTTTTGGTGATAAAAACAGAATCTTTCAGTTTAAAATATTCGGCATAGCCACCTTTTATGATTGATTTATTGATGGTGTCAATCACAATGATATTGCCGGTTGCAGAAGCAAATTCAATGTTTTTATTGTAATACAAACTATCGCCTTCAATGGTGCGATCGTTGTAAAATATTTTGGAGTTTTTTAAAAAGTGCGAAATATTCGTTCTTGAATTGTGATGCCCTTTTTCGGTATAAATAGAATTTTGCTTGCTTGTGATGGTTGAAGGTCCGTGCAAGTCGGCAATTCCAGTATTGGTATAATAATCGAGATGGTTAGAAACCACTTTACTTTCCTTATTGGTAACTTCAACATTGGTAAAAGCCTGAAATTTTTTGATGCGTAAATAATAATCTCCAATTCTGCTTTTTAAAACATTGGTTGCATCAGTAATCGTTCCGCCACTTTTGTAATAAAGCTGTTGCGTTTCCCGGTCAAATTTTAACGTATCTGTTTGCAAAGTCATTACATCGTCTTTCAATACTACATTTCCCCAGGAAGTCGCTATTTTTTTATTGGCATCATAATCGGCATATTTGCTGGTTTGAACAATGGTGTCGCCCTGGTTTATAACAACGTTTCCCATCGCTTTTACTAATTTTTTTCCCTGATAAATATAGGCTTTGTCACAGCGCAGTGTTGCTCCTTCGTGTTCTATAAAAACATTTCCCATGGAAATGGTGGCATCCGGAAATCTTGGATCTGTAAAAGTGTTATCGGCTTTTAGGATTTTAATTTTTTTTGTTTGAGAAAATCCTGAAATACTGATAAATATGATAACGACGAAAAGTAATTTTTTCAAACTTATTTATTTTGATACAAAACTAATGAAAAAGTAGGATGTAATTTCTAAAACTGATTAAAATAAAAAAGCTTCAAATTTTGAAGCTTTTTTGTTTTTTATCTTACAATTGTTTGCTTTCTGTCTGGACCAACAGAAACAATCTTTATTGGAACTTCCACAAAATCTTCGATAAACTTAATGTAATCGGTCAATTCTTTTGGCATTGCTGCTGCGCTAGTCATTCCGGTTAAGTCTTGTTTCCAACCTTTAAATTCGGTATAAATTGGAGATACATTGTGTTCTTCAATATTATATGGCAAGTGTGTGATTTCTTTTCCTTGATAGTTGTATGAAGTACATGCTTTTAATGTTGAAAATCCTGAAAGCACATCACCTTTCATCATAATCAATTGGGTAACACCGCTAATTTGAATCGCATATTTTAACGCTACCAAATCCAACCAGCCGCAACGGCGCGGTCTTCCTGTTGTGGCGCCAAATTCCTGTCCAACTCTTCCCATTGTTGCACCGTCTTCATCAAATAATTCGGTAGGAAACGGACCAGATCCAACACGTGTTGTATAAGCTTTGAAAATTCCAAAAACTTCGCCAATTTTATTTGGCGCAATGCCTAAACCTGTGCAAGCACCAGCTGCAGTAGTGTTTGATGAAGTTACAAAAGGATATGTTCCAAAATCGATATCTAACATCGATCCTTGAGCTCCTTCGGCCAAAATGGTTTTTTTGTTTTTTATGGCTTCATTTAAATATTCTTCACTGTCAATAAATGGAAGTTGTTTTAAAACGGCAATTGCCCCAAAAAATTCTTTTTCCAATTCTGGTAAATCATATTCAATTTCAACTTTAAAAAATTCAAGCATTCTAAGGTGTTTCTCCGTCAAGGCATGATATTTTTCTTTCCAGTCTTCCAATTCTAAATCTCCAACACGCATACCGTTTCTTCCGGTTTTATCCATATAAGTTGGCCCAATTCCTTTTAAGGTTGAACCAATTTTGGCTTTTCCTTTTGAAGTTTCACTGGCAGCGTCTAACAAACGATGTGTTGGTAAAATTAAGTGGGCTTTTCTTGAGATTAACAATTTAGATTTGATGTCTAAATTAAATTTTTCTAGGTTTTCTAATTCTTTTTTGAAAATTACGGGATCAATTACCACGCCGTTACCAACAAGATTCATCGCGTTTTTATGAAAAATACCAGAAGGGATGGTATGTAAAACGTGTTTGTGTCCGTCAAAAATTAAGGTATGTCCTGCGTTTGGACCTCCTTGAAATCTAGCAATTATATCATAATTAGACGTGAGGACGTCTACAATTTTGCCTTTTCCTTCATCTCCCCATTGCAGTCCTAATAATAAATTTACAGCCATTTCTTAATTATATATGTTAATTGTTGTTTGTTTTCTTTGTTCCGTAGAAATAAAGTGAGTGTTTGTGAATGTCAATATTAAAAGTTTCTTCAATGGTTTTTTTAATAATTTGAACTCGTGGGTCGCAAAATTCAATAACTTCACCGGTATCAGTTAAAATAACATGGTCATGTTGTTTGTCGAAGTATGATTTTTCGTAGAATGCCTGATTTTGGCCAAACTGGTGTTTTCTTACCAAACCCGATTCTAACAATAATTCAATGGTATTGTAAAGTGTGGCTCGGCTCACCCTATAATTTTTGTTTTTCATTTGGATATAGAGTGACTCAATGTCGAAATGATGGTCTAAATTATAAATTTCTTGTAAAATAGCAAATCGCTCGGGCGTTTTTCTATGGCTGTTTGCTTCAAGAAAACTCACAAAAACAGCCTTTACAATTTTTTGATCTTCATTACTCATAATTATCCTAATTGAGTTTTAAAACTGAACAAATTTAATGCTATTTTTTTAATAAAAGAGCAGGTAAGTATCATATTTATTAACTTTGAATTGTGAACAAATTTAAAGTTTGTAAATTCTCTCTACAGTATCAATACCGTCAATTTTTTTAATATTTTCGCATAATTTTTGAAGCTGTGTCCGGTTTTTTACACTTACGGTAATATTTCCTTCAAAAAGTCCATCGTCACCCGAAATATTTAAACTGTGAATATTTACATTCATATTGTTTGATATGATTTGGGTAATTTCATTTACCATTCCAACATGGTCAACACCGTAAATTTTTAGGATGGCTTTAAATTCCTGCTTTGTTGAATCAATCCATTTGGCACTTAGTACGCGATAAGCGTAGTTTGCCTGTAAACTGATTGCATTTGGACAATCTTGTTTGTGAATTTTAATTCCATCGTTTATGGTTATAAATCCGAATACTTTATCTCCCGGTATTGGGTTGCAGCATGGTGACATTTTGTAATCCAATTGTTCTTCCTCTTTTCCGAAGACCAAAGAGTCATATTTGTCAACAATTTCATCTTTTTCAATAAATTCTTGCTTGGTAGCACTGCGTTTGATCCTATTTTTAAAGAAACTTACAAAAGCATTGTTTCGTTTGCTGATAAATTCTTTTAGCATAGGATTGTCGATAGAACCAATTCCCACTCTGTAAAACAAATCTTGGCTTGTTCTCAGTTTAAAATGAACAACAAGTTCATTGACCACTTTCTCATTGAGATCAATTTTTAAATGTTTTAATTTACGTGTTAAAACCTCTTTACCTTCTTCAGCAATTTTTTTCTGACTTTCTTTTAAGGCATTTTTAATACGATTTCTTGCTCTAGCGGTTACCACAAAATCCAACCAGCCAATGGTCGGTTTCTGACTTTTTGAGGTGATTATTTCTACCTGATCGCCGCTTTGCAATACCTGGCTTATCGGTTTTAATTTTCCGTTTACTTTTGCGCCCCTGCAGTTCATTCCAACTTGTGTGTGAATTGCGAATGCAAAATCCAGTGCTGTAGAATTTTTAGGCAATGCTTTTAGTTCACCGTTAGGCGTAAAAATGAAAATTTCTTTGGCATAAAGATCTAACTTAAAATCTTCCACAAAATCTATGGCGCTTCCATTTGAATTTTCAAAAGTTTCTTTAATCTTATTCAACCAATCTTCCAATCCATTTTCCCGGTCATTTGCATTTTTATATTTATAATGTGCTGCATATCCTTTTTCGGCAATTTCATCCATCCTTTCTGAACGAATTTGTACTTCAACCCATTTTCCTTGAGGACCCATTACCGTAATATGCAATGATTCATATCCTGTAGATTTGGGTTGGCTAATCCAATCCCGCAATCTGCTTGGATTTGGTCTAAAGTGATCGGTTACGATTGAATATATTTTCCAGGCATCAAATTTTTCATCTTTTGGGGTGGATTTATAGATAATTCTAATGGCAAATTTGTCATAAATTTCATCATAGCTAACCCCTTGGGAAAGCATTTTTTTATGAATGGAATAGATTGATTTTCTACGGCCTTTTATAATATATTCAAATCCTTCCTTATCTAAAGTTTCTCTGATAATATTGGAAAATGATTCAATGTACTTGTCTTGTTCTTCCTTACTTTGGGTAATTCTCTCTAATATATCATTATAAACTTCCGGTTCTGTATACTTTAAACCAAGATTTTCTAACTCAGTTTTTATATTGTAAAGCCCTAATCGATGCGCCAGTGGTGCATAAATATACAGAGTTTCCGATGCAATTTTAACTTGCTTGTCTGCCGGCATGGAATCCATCGTTTGCATATTGTGCAACCTGTCGGCAATTTTTATTAATATTACCCTTACATCGTCATTTAAAGTTAAGAGCATTTTTCTGAAATTCTCAGCCTGAACAGAAGCATCCTGATCTTTCTTTAGGTGAGAAATTTTTGTTAATCCGTAAACAATCTTGGCGACAGTTTCGCCAAACATACCCTCAATATCCTCAATTGCATAAGCAGTATCTTCAACAACGTCGTGTAATAAAGCGGCAATAATTGAAGTGGCATGAAGCCCAATTTCATAAGCAACTATTTTGGCAACAGCGATTGGATGAAATATGTAAGGTTCTCCAGTTAAGCGGCGTTGCTTACTATGCGCTTCCAAAGCCAGCTCAAAAGCTTTTCTAATTTCTTTTTTGTCGGTATCCGTAAATGTTTGGTAGGCGCCTTTCAACAAATCCTTGTAGCGCCTTGCAATCTCTTTATTTTCTTCCTCTATGGATAAGTTGTATGTCATCGCTTAAAAATACTGATTAAAATTGATTAACCAATTATTTGTATTTATTTTTTCAAATTTAAGAAACGTTGCAATAATGTGGGGTGGGAGTAATGAATTTTTACATATAAAGGATGTGGCGTTAAGTTGCTCAAACTATTTTTAGACAATTTTTTTAAGGCTGAAATTAAGGCATTTGCATTGAAATTTGTTTTTGCATAATTATCTGCCTGATATTCAAATTTTCTTGATAAAACGTTCATTAACAAACTTGTAATTTCGGATATCGGAACATATAAAATACCGATGGCAATCAGCGCAATGTGAAAACTTGGTGTTTGAACGCCCAAAGCCTGTGACAAGGTTGTATTTCCCACCAATAACGATAAAATATAGAACGTTAATCCGGTTGATAAAATGGAGAAAAACAGGTTATAAATGATGTGTTTTTTCTTGTAATGGCCAATTTCGTGAGCCAAAACAGCCACTATTTCATCAGTTTCCAAATCATTTATCAAAGTATCGTAAAGCGTAACCCGTTTTTGTTTTCCGAATCCCGAAAAATAGGCATTTGCTTTTGTGGATCGTTTTGAGCCATCAATCACAAAAACATTGTCGAGTTTAAAGCCCACTTTTTTTGCAAAATTTTCAATATCATTTTTTAATTCACCATTTTCTAAAGGTGTTTGTTTGTTAAAAATTGGAACAATCAATTTTGAATAAAAAAGATTCATGAAAACAGTAATTAAAGTCATTAATCCCCAGGCATACAGCCAAAAATTTGTTGTTGTTAATTGATAAAACCAAGTGATCAATGCCAAAACGCCGCCACCCAGAAAAATCATCATAAACCAGCTTTTTATTTTATCTAGCACAAATGTTTTTTTTGTGGTTTTGTTGAATCCAAATTTTTCTTCAATCACAAATGTTGCATAATAAGAAAATGGAAGTGAAAACAAATCGCTTGCAAACATGATAATTCCGAAGAAAATTAAGGTGACAACAATGCTATTATCGGAAAAACTTCGTGCAATTTGATCAACAAAAGCAAAACCTTCAAAAATAAAAAACAACAGTGTGGCAATGATGGAAATGAGGCTTGTTACCGCAGAAAATTTATAATTTACTTTTTTATATGCCTGAGATTTTAAATATTCCTCCTCGTTATAAATCCCTTCCAATTCAGCCGGAATGGCATCATTAAAATGTTTTGCATTTAAGGAATCCATAAAAGTGTCAAACAAAAATTTAACAGTAATTATGGCAATTAAAAGGTAAAATATTTTTTCTGGAGTCATTTTCTTGTTTAATCGTTTATTTGTTTATCGTGGCCTTTTGTCTATTTTCTCTATTCTATATTCTCTTTTCTAAAAAAAACTAATTATTTCCCCTTTGCCTCACAGCTTCAAACAAAATGATTGCGGCGCACACGGAAACATTCATAGAATCTATGGTGCCCCGCATAGGAATAATAATGTTATTTGAGGTATTTTGAAGCCATTCATCTGTTAAACCGGTTGCTTCGGCACCAACAATTATGGCACTTGGTTTTTTGTAATCTATGGTTTGGTATTCAACAGAAGCTGTTAAAGCAGCTCCGTAAATATTGACATTGTGTTCTTTTAAAAATGAAATTATTTCAGAAGTTGTTCCAGTCGCTATTTGCGTTGTAAAAACACAGCCAATGCTGGAGCGAATAATATTCGGATTGTAAATATCGGTTTTCGGATTGGCGATAAGCACGGCATCAATTCCGGCTGCATCTGCGGTTCTTAAAAGCGCCCCAATATTTCCAGGTTTTTCTGGTGCTTCAGCAACCAATATTAACGGATTCTCATTTTTGAATATGATCGATTTCAACGATAAATCTTTGCTTTTTGCCACAGCCAAAATACCTTCAGTAGATTCACGTAGCGCCAATTTTTGGTAAACATCATTTGAAATTTCTATCACTTCAATCGGATAATCCACCGCATTTATTAATTTTTCAATTTCGCTTTCCTGAACAATTGAAGTGGCTGCCAAAATAGTTTGGATCACATAATTTCCCTGAATAGCCAATGAAATTTCACGCAAACCTTCAATTAAAAATGTTTGTGTTTGCTTGCGTAAACGTGACTTTTCTTTAAGCTGAACCAATTCTTTTACATAAGAATTTTGTGGGCTTGTAATTTGTTTGTGCATGTTGCTGAAATAAGCCGTAAAGATACTAATAATTAAAATTTTAAAAACAGCGCTAATTATAAAAAAAAGCCCTGAAAATTTCAGGGCTTTTAAATTATTCTTGCGTACTGTACTTTTTATCGTAGCGTTGCCATAATTCTGTTTGATGGGATTCTAAACTTATTTTTCTTCCCTGAATAAAAGCATCTGTCAATTTATTGGTTCGCATATCTAAAGCATCTCCTTCAGAAATAAACAGCGTGGCGTCTTTGCCAACTTCCAATGTTCCCACAAAAGCATCAATTCCCAATATTTTAGCAGCGTTTGAAGTGATTAATTTTAACGCGTCCTCTTTGTCCAATCCAAAAGCGGCACAAGTTCCTGCATAAAAAGGTAAATTTCTTGAGTTCATACGTTCCATATTTCCTTCCATCCCAATGGCGACTACCACACCTTTTTCTGCCAGTAACTTTGCTGTTTTATAAGGCAAATCATAATCGTCGTCCTCATTATTTGGCAATCTGTGAGATCTTTCAATGATTACCGGAATGTTGTTTGAAGCCAATAATTCGGCAACTTTGTAGGCATCGTTTCCGTTTACAATCACCAATTTTGGGATGCCCATTTCTTTGGAAAAATTCACAGCATCTGTAATTTCTTTTACGCCATCGGCGTGAACATATAAATTTTTTGAGCCATTGAACAAACCTTCCAAAGCTTCATAAGGCAAGTTTTTTGGCGATTTCGAAGTGTTTAAGTAATTTTTTCCGTTGTGCATAAATGACACTATTTTTTCAACTTCTTTTAAATAATCTTTGTTGGGTTTTGTGCCTTCTTCTTCACCTCTCCAGGCTCTGCCTTCAGAAAAACTTTGTGGCCAATTTAAATGAATGCCATCATTAACTTTAATCGCTGCATCTTCCCAATTCCAGGCATCAAATTGCACAATAGATGAAGTTCCGGAAATAACGCCGCCTCTTGGCGTTATTTGTCCGATAAGCACACCATTTGGGCGAACGCTTTCCACAACTTTAGATTCAGCGTTGTAAGCAATCAAACTTTGAACATGGGGAATCATTCCGCCTATTTCATTTGCATCTATGGTTGCTCTCACAGCGTCAATTTCTCCCAATCCCAAACTCGAATTTGCGATTATAAATCCCGGATAAATATGTTTTCCTGTTGCATTTATGATTGTTCCCATTCGGGCAATTTTCACTAAAGCGCTGCCAACAAATGCAATTTTTCCGTTGGAAAACATAACTAAGGAATTTTCAATGATTTCGCCGTTTCCTAAATGGGCTGTAGCACCTTCAATACTAAAATCGGTGGTTTGTTTAGAAGCCGGAGTTTGTTGGGCTGAGATCGTTATCGTTAAAAATAAAAACAGCAGGTTGTATATGGTTTGATTTTTCATTTTCTTTTGGTTTTAATATTCTAGCACAGTGTCACAATGAAAATGTACCGGTATTTTTTTGCTTGGAGCTTGAACGTCATTTCCGTTATTTTTTTCAATCAACATCATATTAATCAAA
Organism: uncultured Lutibacter sp.; assembly: GCA_964491495.1. Classification (GTDB taxonomy): domain Bacteria; phylum Bacteroidota; class Bacteroidia; order Flavobacteriales; family Flavobacteriaceae; genus Lutibacter. The sequence goes on from CAZBGP010000005.1 coordinate 23,028, forward strand.
GAATTTCGTTCATTTTTCACTTGATCTCTTAATTTTAAATCTCTTTCTGTATCAAAATAAACAACACCTTCAACAAGCGTTTTTTCAGCTTTTGCATAAATGGAAAGCGGATTGTTGTTCCACAAAACAACATCGGCATCTTTTCCAACTTTAACACTTCCAACACGATTATCAATGTGAAGCAGCTTCGCCGGATTGATGGTAACCAATTTCCACGCTTCTTCTTCGGTTAATCCGCCATATTTTATGGTTTTAGCCGCTTCCTGATTCAAACGTCGGTTCATTTCTGCATCGTCGGAGTTGATGGCAACGGTAACTCCTGCTTTGTGCATAATTGCTGCATTATAAGGTATGGCATCTTTTACTTCATATTTAAATGCCCACCAATCGGAAAAAGTGGAAGCGCCTGCACCGTGTTCTTTCATTTTATCGGCAACTTTATAGCCTTCCAAAATATGCGTAAAAGTATTTACCGTAAAATTGAATTTATCCGCAACTTTCATCAGCATATTTATTTCACTTTGTACATAAGAGTGGCAAGAAATAAAACGCTCTTTGTTTAATATTTGCCCCAAAATTTCCATTTCTGTATCTTTTCTGAAAGGTTTGCCGCTCTTTTTTATAACGTCATATTCTTTGGCTCTTTGGAAATAATCCATATAAACTTCCTCTACACCCATTCTAGTTTGCGGAAAACGCACCGTTTCGGTATTTCCCCAATTGGCTTGTTTTACATTTTCACCCAACGCAAATTTTATAAATTTATCATTGTTTTTATAGAGTAAATTATCGGCTGTTTCTCCCCATTTCAATTTCACAAGCGCAGCTTGTCCGCCAATCGGATTAGCGGATCCGTGCAATATTTGAACAGTGGTGACACCGCCGGCCAAACTTCTGTAAATTTGAATATCGTCAGCATCCACAACATCTTCCAAAGAAACTTCAGCAGTGGAATTTTGGCCCGATTCATTTACGGCAACAGTAGCAATATGAGAATGTTCATCGATAATACCTGCAGTTAAATGTTTGCCGGTTCCATCTATTATTTTTGCGTCTTTTGCCGATAAATTTGTGCCTATTTTTGAAATCTTACCAGCTGTTATCAACACATCCGTATTTTTTAAAATTCCTTCATTCTCACCGGTCCAAACAGTTACATTTTTAAATATTATGGTTTCTTGTTTTGGTTTTTCTGTAAAACCAAAAGCAATGTTAGGATAGGTGACGGGTAAAATGGTTGTTTTTGTAAGTTCATTTTTTTCTTTCGCTTTTTCTTTGGCATCGTTTTTCTTGGTGGCATTCCAAGCAGATTCCATTCCTTTTTCATCTGTGGATGTTCCGCTTAAATTATCGGAATTTGGATAAACCCTTGCGATAAGTCGGTTGAATTTTGTAGAATCAATCTGACTGTTAATCATCAGATTTAACCAATTGTCGTTATAAATTAATTTCGATTTAAATTTGGTTTCGCCTTCCTTCACCGCAACTTTTAATTTGGGGGATTTTCCGGTTATGGACAAATCGTAATTTTTGCCGTTAAAAGAAAGGGTATAATCGCCCGCTATTTCTTTAACATTCATTGCGTTTACGGTATTTTTTGAGCCTTGTACCCAGTTTTCATACAACGTAGTTTCTTTGTCAAAAAGTTCTCCTGAAGTGATTAAAAAGTTTGCATAACTGCCTTTTTTTAAGGAGCCGATTTCATTTGATTTCCCTAATATAGTTGCGGGAACTGTGGTTAAAGCTTCTAAAGCCGCAGTTTTGTCAAAGCCGTAATCAAAAGCTTTTTGCAGATTTTTATTGAAATCGGAAATCGATTTTAATTGATTTGTGGTTAGGGTAAAAGGAATTTTGTTTTGTTGCAATCGTAGTAAGTTTGCAGGTTCCTGATTCCATTTTCGCATATCGCCAAGCGCAATTTCATCGGCCAAATAGGGTTCGCTCACATCATAGGCTTTTCTGAAATTTACAGGAATAATATAAGTTGCATTCGTGGCTTTTATTGCTTCAATATTTTCATACTCGTCGCCGCCGCCCAGAATTACATATTGAATTCCGTATTCATCACCAATTTTATCGGCACGTAAATTATTTTGTTTTCCTCCGGCTTCAAAAATTTGAACCAGGTTTTTATTTTTGTTGATGGCATCCAACGATAAATCCTTGTTTTTGGCCAAACCTTTTGAATACCACGAAGCATCATTATAAACCTGGCGAATTAAGGCTATGCTGCCCATTAAGGAATTTGGATAAATTTGCCTTGATTTTGCGCTTTTTTTGAATGATAAATACTGTGCTGACCGTGAATCTAAAATGCGATAAGCATCGGTGGCATTCGGATTTAAAGCTACAAGAAGTCCGTTTCCTCTAATAATTCCGTCTTGCGAATGTGTATTCACAACACCAAATCCGGCATTCAATAGTTCTTCAGCTTGTTTTTTGTCGAATTGAAAAAGGGAAATGGGATCGGTTTCCGGGCGAATATGATCATTCCAATAATAGCCTTCCCGGCTGGCGTCATATTGCGGCGCAGTGCTTGAATTTCGCATGTTAGTTTGAGCAGCCTTTGGAGTTTCAATGCCGAAACTTGAATATAAATCGATAAAAGAAGGATAAATTGATTTGCCTTTTAAATCGATTATTTGGGCATTTTTAGGGATTGAAACAGCAGTACCAACTTCAATTACTTTTTCGTCTTTAATCAGTAAAGTGCCGTTTTCAATTATTTGACTAGGTGTCACATAAATTTTGGCATTGGTAAACGCAATTGTGCTGGTTTCTGTTGTTTTTACACCCGTATTTACTGGAAAATATTCCTGGGAATTTATGCTGAGTGTACTAAAAAACAACAGTAATAAAAGAATTTTTTTCATTAAAATAAATTTAAAGTTAGGTTGGTAAAATTAATTTTATAGCATTAAAAGGTTTTAACAGGCAGCAATTTAATAAATTATTGATAATTCCATTGAACTTAATGAAAAAATAATAAAAACGAATTTTTTTGAGTAAAAAATTAAGTTTTAAGAAAAGTTGGAGCCATAAGAAGATGTTACAATTCCTTTGTTTTATGGTAATTTATTAATAGCACAACCACTTTATTGTAACTTTTCATTCCGTCTTTTTGTTTATTGGCTTTTAAAAAAGTATCGTAAAACGATTTAAAATATTGTTCCGACCAATTTTGGTAAGATTCCCAAAAAGCTTCACTTTGCCGAATATCTTTTAAAATCCCTTTATTCAATTCAAGTTTAAGCAATTCAAATTTTTCGGGATCCTTTTGAAAAATTTCATACAAACAAAATCGCACAGCCATTAAATATCCAGAGTAATTAAAATAAATATCGTCGGAATTTGTGGTGGCTAAATACCCTATAAAATTGGCTTCGTTTTCCGAAGCAATGCCAACCTGATGCGCCAATTCGTGGCAAACAATCATAGGATAGGTGTTTTTTGGAATCAAGGAATTTACCTGTGCTTCATTTGTAATTGGATTTAAATAGCCTGCAAACCCCATATACGTTAAGGGTAAACTGAAAAGTGAATGTTTGACCTTTAAATTTTCATGGGAATATTGTGGATAATTTTGTTGAAATTTTTCATATACGGTATAAGACACTTTTTTAATTTGGTCTTTATCTAAGGTATTCTCAACAATAATTGTGTCATTTTTGGTAATAGAAAGATGAACATCATTGATTTTTACAATCAGTTTTTCAGTAAAATCAACCAATTCACTTATTGTATATTTTTCTTTTTCAAAATTCAATGTTTTATGAATTGGCTGCCTAAAATAATTTAATCCCCAGTTTAAATGAAAAAGAAAAAACAGTACGGAAATAAATCCACCAATTTTAAACAAGGTGTTTTTTAGGTCGATTTTTTTATTTTTTATGGTGATGAAAATATTTTTAATGATAACAATCAACAAAATGATATATAAAATATCACCCACCGAAATAGGAATCCATCCGAAGAGCAGATTTAAAAATTTTGAAATATAAATATAAAGTCCGTTTGAATAGTATTTTTCAATTTCCGCAGGATATTGGGCAATAATTCGGAGAAAAGCCCATTGCATCACCAATAATACCGTGAGAATTTTATACGTTTTTTTACTGTTCATAGGTCAAAAATAAGCAATATTTTGTAAGAAATTCGCGTTTAAATAGTTATTAACAAATTAGTTACTTGTTAACAAAATATGTTTAAAAATATAATTATAAATTGATGCTGAAATTGTCTTTTAAAAATTACATTTGCCTTTGTGATAATTTCTATTTAAGAAATTAAGGTCTAATAAAAATTAAAAATATTATTGATTTTTATGATAAATAAAAACGTATGTTGAAGGGTTGTTATAACCTACTAAGCAATAAAATATTGATTAACAAACAAAAATAAAGTATCAAACAAGTGAAAAATTTGCAACCTGTACAATCCTTTACCCCCAAAAAAAGCACCATTATCAGCCTAGAAAAAGGCAAAATTCCGCCTCAGGCATTAGATTTGGAAGAAGCGGTTTTAGGCGCCATGATGATTGACAAAAAGGGCGTTGATGATGTAATTGATATTTTACATCCCGAAGTTTTTTACAAAGAGGCGCATCAATTAATTTATGAAGCCATTTTTGCTTTATTTAAAAACTCTGAACCAACCGATTTATTGACTGTTGCAAACCAATTGCGAAAAACAAATAATTTAGAGGCTGTTGGCGGCGATTTTTATTTGGTTCGCTTAACTCAAAAAGTTGCCTCATCAGCGCATATCGAATTTCACGCTCGTATCATCCTTCAAAAATTTATTCAGCGAAAATTAATCACCATTTCATCTGAAATTATAGAAGAAGCCTACGATGAAACCATTGACGTTTTTGATTTATTGGATGATGCAGAAACAAAATTGTTTGAAGTTACCCAGGGAAATTTAAAGAAAGGTTCTGAAACGTCTCAAGGGCTTGTTGACCAGGCAATCAAAAAAATTCAGGAAATTGGAAATAAGCAGGGGATGAGCGGAGCAGCAACCGGTTTTACCCGTTTGGATGAGTTAACATCAGGCTGGCAACCGCAAGATTTGGTTATTTTAGCGGCACGTCCCGGTATGGGAAAAACGGCTTTTGTAATGTCGATGGCAAAAAATATGGCCATTGATTTTGATCAGCCAGTTGCCATATTTTCATTGGAGATGTCGTCCGTACAATTGATTACACGTATGATTTCAAGTGAAACAGGTATTTCTTCTGGAAAATTAAGAAAAGGAAATTTAGAACCTCATGAATGGGAACAGCTTAACGTAAAAGTTAAAAATTTATCGAAAGCACCTATTTTTATTGACGATTCGCCCTCGTTATCCATTTTCGATTTGCGTGCAAAAGCGCGTCGTTTGGCATCACAACACGGAATAAAAATTATTATTATTGACTATTTGCAGTTAATGACTGCAGGAACGGCGCAAAAAGGCGGCGGAAATCGTGAACAGGAAATTTCAACCATTTCACGAAATTTAAAAGCCTTGGCCAAGGAATTGAATATTCCTGTAATCGCACTTTCACAATTATCGCGTGCAGTTGAAACTCGTGGAGGAAGCAAACGCCCTTTGTTGTCGGATTTACGTGAATCTGGCGCCATTGAACAAGATGCAGATATTGTAACATTTATTTATCGTCCAGAATATTACGGACTTACAGAATGGGATGACGAAGAAAGAACGCCTTGCGAAGGTCAGGCAGAATTTATTGTCGCCAAACACAGAAATGGTGGTTTGGACAATATCCGACTTAAATTTACGGCACATTTGGCGCAATTCAGTAATTTGGATGATGGCAATGCAAATGAATTTCATTCCAAAATGAACAATGCAATTCCGCAACGCAATTTTGCAAGCGCAGAAGATGCGTTTGACGCGCCCGATAAATATGACGAAGATGATGTTCCATTCTAAATATGTGATATTTAAAACAAAATTTCACCAATTTTCAATCATTAAAAAAGCATTGATAGCAATATCATTGCTTTTTTTTCATTCCGCATTTGCATCATTTATATTAATCCCAATGGATGATGTTACGCAAACAAATCATTTAAAAGCCTACGGAATAACTTATTGGTCACTTCAAAAAGGAAATACCGCCAAATGGCTCTTAAATTATGAAGGCGGTTCTTTTTTACTGGAAGACAATGAAGCAACCAGAAACGAATGCAAAATTAGAGGTGTTACTTTTCATATAATTTCTGATACGGAAGCATCAAAAATTTTAGAAGAAATTAGCAGTCCTTCTCAAAATATGGAAGCTGTTACGCTCGAGAAAGCTCCAAAAATTGCCGTTTATTCACCAAAATCAAGTTTACCTTGGGATGATGCCGTGACTTTGGTGCTCACTTATGCTGAAATTCCTTTCGATGTTATTTATGATGAAGAAGTTTTGGAAGAAAAACTGTTGTTGTATGAGTGGTTGCACTTGCATCATGAAGATTTTACCGGTCAGTTTGGTAAGTTTTATGGCGCATATAGAACGGCACCTTGGTATATTGAACAAAAAAGAGAAGCCGAAGAATTGGCGAAAAAACTTGGATACAATAAAGTTTCAGATCAAAAGTTGGCAGTTTCCCTTAAAATTAAGGATTTTGTGATTGGCGGCGGATTTATGTTTGCCATGTGTTCGGCCACCGATAGTTTCGACATCGCACTATCCGCAGAAGGCGTTGATATTTGTGAAACAATGTTTGACGGAGATCCTGCGGAAATTGATTATCAGCAAAAAATTGATTTCAATAAAACCTTTGCATTTAAAGATTTTACGTTAGTCAGAAATCCGGTTGAATATGAATTTTCTTCCATTGATATGACCCAAAAACGAAAAATAACACGCACATCCGATTACTTTTCATTACAGGAATATTCAGCAAAATGGGACCCTATTCCAACAATGTTGTGCCAAAATCATACCCAGCTAATTAAAGGTTTTATGGGACAAACAACTTCTTTTGAGCGGGAAACTGTAAAATCGAACGTGTTGGTGATGGGAGAAAATAAAGCAAACCGCGAAGCCCGTTATATTCACGGCGTAAAAGGAAAAGGAATGTTTACTTTTTATGGAGGGCACGACCCGGAAGATTATCAGCACAAAGTTGGCGACCCAAAAACCGAACTTTCTTTGTATCCAAATTCGCCAGGATATCGTTTGATTCTGAACAATGTTTTATTTCCGGCAGCAAAAAAGAAAAATCAAAAAACGTGATGTTAATAACCGTACAATAAATTTTTTATTATTTCACTGATTCAAAATTCAAAAACTGTATTTTTGCTACCTTAAAATTAAAATTCATCAGATGCCAACAACACAACAATTGCAGGATTTCGCGCAACAAGTAAGAAGAGATATTGTTAGAATGGTTCATGCCGTGAATTCTGGACATCCAGGCGGTTCATTGGGCTGTAACGAGTTTTTAACGGTTTTGTACCAAGATGTTATGGATTATTCCACCAATTTTACAATGGATGGAAAAAATGAAGATTTATTCTTTTTGTCGAATGGGCATGTTTCTCCGCTTTTTTACAGTGTTTTAGCACGCAGCGGATATTTTCCAGTAAGTGAATTAGCAACTTTCAGAAAATTAAATTCGCGTTTGCAAGGACATCCAACAACCCACGATGGATTGCCGGGAATTCGTATTTCATCGGGTTCTTTAGGTCAGGGAATGAGTGTTGCGATTGGTGCTGCAGAAGCAAAAAAATTGAATGGCGATTCAAAACTGATTTATTCAATGCACGGAGACGGCGAAATGCAAGAAGGTCAAATTTGGGAAGCAGCGATGTATGCCGCCGGTAAAAAAATAGATAATTTTATTGCAACGATAGATTATAACGGACAGCAAATAGATGGCGCAACTGATGATGTGATGCCTTTGGGAAGTTTAAGAGCAAAGTTTGAAGCTTTTGGCTGGACTGTTATAGACGTTGAAAAGGGAAATGATATTGAAAGCATTAAAAATGGTTTGGCAGAAGCTAAATCATTAACTGGAAAAGGAAAACCAGTTTGTATATTATTGCATACGATTATGGGAAATGGCGTTGATTTTATGATGCATACCCACGCCTGGCACGGAAAAGCGCCAAATGATGCACAATTGGAAATTTCCTTAAACCAAAATCCAGAAACTTTAGGCGATTATTAAAAATATGAATCCTGCTTTTGCAGGATTTTTTTTATGATATAATTGAAATTGATTCTACTATTAATTGTAAGAATACACTTATATTTACGTCTGTTCAAAAAAAATTAAATTAGTTAAATGAAAATAGGAATCGTTTGTTATCCAACATTTGGAGGAAGTGGCGTAGTGGCGACAGAATTGGGAATGGCTTTGGCACAAAGAGGCCATCAAGTACATTTTATAACCTATAAACAGCCGGTACGGCTCGATTTTCTTTCGAGTAACATTCATTTTCATGAAGTTTTTGTGGAAGAATACCCTTTATTTCATTTTCAGCCTTATGAATTGGCTTTGTCCAGTAAAATGGTTGAAGTTGTAGAAGCTTATAATTTAGAAATACTGCACGTACATTATGCAATTCCGCACGCGTATGCCGCTTATATGGCGAAACAAATGCTGAAGGAAAAAGGAATTGACATAAAAGTTGTTACCACTTTGCATGGAACTGATATTACTTTAGTTGGAAGCCATCCAAATTACAAACCGGCTGTTGAATTTAGCATTAACAATTCTGATGTTGTTACCACAGTATCAGAAAGTTTGCGTAAAGACACTCTCAGGCTTTTTAACATCACAAAAGACATAAAAGTTATTTATAATTTTATTGATTTTGAGAAATATCCCGAAATCCATTTAGAAGAATGTCTGCGTCATACCATTGCAAAGGAAAATGAACGCATTATTACGCACGTCAGCAATTTGCGACCTGTAAAAAGGGCTTCAGATGTAATTGATATTTTTTATAAAATTCAGAAGGAAATTCCATCTAAATTGTTGTTGGTTGGCGAAGGTCCGGACAGGGAAAATATTGAACATCAGGCAAAAAAATTGGGAATTTTAGACAAAGTGCTCTTTTTGGGGAATAGCAATGAAGTAAATAAGTTGCTTTGTTATTCTGATTTATTTTTATTGCCTTCGGAAACAGAAAGTTTTGGTTTGGCGGCATTGGAAGCGATGGCAGCGCGAACACCAGTAATTTCAACAAATTCAGGTGGTTTGCCGGAAGTTAATATTCAGGGAGTTACCGGTTTTTTAAGCGATGTTGGTGATACCGATGATATGGCAAAAAACGGGATTTATATTTTAGAAGATTCAAACCGATTGCAGCAGTTTAAACAAAATGCATTGACTCAGGCAAAAAAATTCAGTTTAGAGAATGTTTTACCAAAGTATAAAGAGGTTTACAGAGAAGTTTTGGTAAATTGTTGTTAATCGTTATAATAATTTAATGCTTCAATTATCAGTTCTTTTTCAACCTTGCAATCTAATTTAAATTGCTCAAAATCAGTTAACAAGACAAAATTTACTTGTCCGCCCACATTCTTTTTGTCGTGAATTAAAAGTTCGATAATCCCTTCATAATCAAGAACATCAATTTCCAATTTTTCATAAATTCCTAAAATTGTTTCTTTGATGGATTTTACTTGTTCTGATGGAAAATTCAATAGTTTATGCGAGATAAAAGCTTCCGTTACCATTCCAATGGCTATGGCTTCTCCATGGGTTAAATTTTCTTTGTCTTCCGATTCCAAAAAATAGGATTCTATGGCGTGTCCCAACGTGTGCCCAAAATTCAATATTTTTCGCAATCCTTTTTCTTTTGGATCCTTTGTGACCACCTCATTCTTAATTTCAATGGAACGATGGATTAAATTACTGATTGCGCTAATATTTATCTCTTCAAAATTATTGATTTCATTCCAGAGTTTAATATCATACGTAATTCCATATTTTATAATTTCAGCCAATCCGGAACGCAACTCACGGTCGGAAATAGTTTCCAAATAACGTGGATCAATCAGCACCATTTCGGGATCAGAAAACAAACCAATCTGATTTTTTAAAACGCCCAAATCAATGCCTGTTTTGCCGCCGACAGAAGCGTCCACCATACTTAAAAGTGTTGTGGGAATATTTACAAAAGAAATTCCGCGTTTAAAAGTAGAAGCCACAAATCCACCCAAATCGGTAATAACGCCGCCGCCAAGGTTAATCATCAGGCTTTTTCTGTCGGCGCCCAATTCTGTTAATGCATGCCAAACACCCGAACAGGTATCCAAATTTTTATTAATTTCGCCGGCTTCAATCTCAATAATTTCAATTTCTGCTTCAGTTTCAAGTTCTTGCAATAAAATAGGTAAACAATGAAAATTGGTATTTTCATCCACCAAAACAAAAATGGTTGAAGGCTTGATTTCAGAAATAAAAATATTTAGTTTTCTGTAGGCATCTTCGTCAAAGTTTACAAAGTAATTATTGGATAAAATAGGTGTCATTTCGGATAATATTTTGTGCAAATTAAAGGTAAAAAAATCAAAAAATAAACACTTTGTGGGTATCTTTGTACAAATAGAATCTACAATGAAAAAAATATTTGACAATACTGAAGTTGCCTTTGCTTTAAAATCAAATTCAGAGCTTGAAAGAGCTTACTACTTGTTTGAAATGATTAAGCGTGAGCCGCTTGTTAAAATTGGTACAGCCGTTACCAAATTTGCCCTTAAAACGCACTTGCCTGTTGAAGGTATCATCAGAGCTACCGTTTTTGATCATTTTTGCGGAGGTGTTACTGAAGCAGATTGCATGTCAACAATCGATAAAATGTACACAAAAAATGTATATTCTGTACTGGATTATTCCGCTGAAGGCAAAGAAGTTGAAGAACAATTTGATTTGGCGATGGAAAAAACTTTAAATACCATTAAATTTGGTCTTGAAAAACCAAGCGTACCTTTTGCTGTGTTTAAACCAACAGGTTTTGGCCGATTGGAAATTTACCAAAAAGTATCTGAAGGCGCAGAATTAAGCGCCCATGAAGTGGTAGAGTGGAAAAGGGTTAAAGAACGCTATGACATTGTGAGTAAAGCAGCCCATAAAGCAAATGTTCCTTTATTAATTGACGCAGAGGAAAGTTGGATGCAACTTGCTGCAGATGATTTAATTGAAGAAATGATGGAAAAATACAACAAAGAGAAAGTGATTGTATTTGGCACCTTGCAACTATATCGTTGGGATCGATTGGATTATATTAAAAAATTGCACGTCTGCGCTAAAGAAAAAGGATTTAAAATTGGACAGAAATTGGTGCGTGGCGCTTATATGGAAAAAGAGCGTGAACGCGCTGAGGAATATGGATATAAAGATCCAATTTGCGAAAACAAACCTGCCACCGATAAAATGTACAATGATGTTTTGGTTTATATGATGGATAACATAGAGGATATGGCCATTTTTGCAGGAACGCATAACGAAGACAGTTCTTATTTATGCATGGATTTAATTGAAAAATACAAATTTGACAAAAACGATAAGAGAATTTGGTTTGGCCAATTGTATGGAATGAGCGATCATATAAGCTATAATTTGGCTGCCGATGGTTATAATGTTGCTAAATATTTGCCATTTGGCCCTGTTCGCGACGTGATGCCTTACTTAATAAGACGTGCTGAAGAAAATACTTCAGTGGCCGGACAAACAAATCGTGAGCTCGAATTGTTGAAACGAGAACGTGAAAGACGAAAAATTTAATATCTTTTTTATATAGTTTTTGAAAAAAACTGCCAGAAATGGCAGTTTTTTTTCGATATTTTTTAAAATAATAATTCATAGTTAAATAACAATAATAGCTAAAGAAGTCTGCTTATAATCCCTATTACAGAAGATTGGACTAAATAGGATTTTCAAAAAATGCAATTGATATTTATTTAACATGTACAAATACAGTAAGTTAAGTTCATTTAATTGGAAAAATCATTATGAAACTTTTGTGATATAAAACAAAATAAAACAACTACTTTTGCATCGCCTAAAAAAATTAGAACATGCAATCTATCAGAAACATCGCTATTATAGCCCACGTTGACCACGGTAAAACGACTTTGGTTGATAAAATTATTGATCAAGCCCACATTTTAGATGAACGAAAAGTTCGTACCGAATTATTATTGGACAGTAATGATTTAGAAAGAGAAAGAGGAATTACCATCTTGTCAAAAAACGTATCTATAATTTATAAAGGTGTAAAAATCAATATTATTGATACTCCTGGTCACGCCGATTTTGGTGGTGAAGTTGAAAGGGTATTAAATATGGCCGATGGTGTTTTATTGTTGGTGGATGCTTTTGAAGGTCCAATGCCACAAACACGTTTTGTTTTAGGTAAAGCACTAGAACTTGGTTTAACGCCAATATTGGTGGTGAATAAAGTTGATAAAGAGAACTGTACGCCAGATATTGTACACGAAAAAGTATTCGATTTAATGTGTGCTTTAGACGCCACTGAAGATCAACTTCATTTTGCTACAATTTACGGTTCAGCCAAACACAATTGGATGAATACCGATTGGAGAGAAAAAACCGATAATATTGTTCCGTTATTGGATGCTATTTTAGAAAATATTCCTGAAGCTCCTTATTATGAAGGAACGCCTCAAATGCAAATTACTTCTTTAGATTTTACTTCTTTTGTTGGCCGTATTGCTATCGGACGTGTATTTAGAGGTGATTTGGTTGAAGGTAAAGATTACACAATTTGTAAAGCCGACGGCAGCTTTAAAAAAGTAAGAATTAAAGAACTTCATACTTTTGAAGGTATGGGTAAAGACAGAGCGGCTTCTGTAAGAAGTGGCGATATTTGTGCCATCACAGGGATTGAAGGTTTTGAAATTGGCGATACCATTGCCGATCTTGAAAATCCTGAACAATTAACCAGGCTAAAAGTGGATCAACCTACAATGAGTATGTTGTTTACCATTAACAACTCTCCTTTTTATGGAAAAGAAGGAAAATTTGTGACTTCTCGTCATTTACGTGACAGATTGTACAAAGAAATTGAAAAGAATTTGGCCCTTAGGGTAGAAGATACAGACAGTGAAGATCGATTTAATGTTTACGGACGCGGAATTTTACATTTATCTGTATTGATTGAAACAATGCGAAGAGAAGGTTACGAATTACAAGTGGGAAGACCGCAAGTAATTATGAAAGATATAGATGGCGTTAAATGTGAACCTTATGAAACATTGGTAATTGATGTTCCTGAAGAATCTGCCAGCAAAGTAATTAATTTGGTTTCCTTGAAAAAAGGAGATTTATTAATTATGGAACCAAAAGGTGATTTGCAGCATTTAGAATTTTCAATTCCGTCAAGAGGTTTAATTGGTTTGCGTAATAAATTATTGACAGCAACAGCCGGTACCGCCATTATTAACCATAATTTTGTTGAGTTTAGCCCATATAAAGGCGATTTTAACGAAGTTGTGAACGGTGCTTTAATTTCTGCGGAAGCAGGTAAAGCTACAGCTTATGCAATTGATAAATTAGGAGACAGAGGTATTTTCTTTATTGATATCAATCAAGAAATATACAAAGGACAAGTTGTTGGTGAAAATAACCGTCAGGATGATATGTCTATCAACTTGATAAAAGGTAAAAAACTGACAAACGTTCGTAAATCCGGAACAGATACCGCAGTAAACATTGCGCCAAAGAAAGAATTTTCATTGGAAGAGTGTATGGAGTATATTAAGGATGATGAGTATTTAGAAGTTACACCATTAAGTTTACGTATGAGAAAAATTGTATTTAAATAGATTAGATATTTATTAAAATTATAAAATGCTTCCAATTTTTGGAAGCTTTTTTTTGTTTTGAATTTAGTTAAGTTTAGTAATAATATTGGTAAGGAAAGTACAGTAACATTTGTTACTAGTATCATTTTAAACTTTTATACTTTTTAGTGGTCAAAGGATTATAAAAACAAATAAAATATTTATAAAATGAAAAAATTAATTTTAATTACAGTAGTAATAATCTTTACAGCTATAAGTAGTTGTTCAGAAAATGATAGTGAAATGCCTTTATCCGACGTAACTTTAAGTCAGGAAGAAATTGATGATTTAATATTGATTGGCGAAAAATTAATTTTAACTCAACAAGAAATTGACGATTTATTATTTCTTAGGGAAGAAGAGAAATTAGCACGAGATGTTTATTTATATTCTTTTGATAAATATGGAGTAGCTATTTTTGGAAATATTTCAAAAAGTGAACAAAAACATATGGATCAAGTGTTAATATTGTTAAATGCTTATCAGTTAATTGATCCGGCATCAACAGAAAGAGGTGTTTTTACAAATCAAACATTACAAAATTTATACAACGATCTTATTGCGCAATCAGATATTTCGCTAAAGGATGCTTTAGCTATAGGTGCTACAATCGAAGATTTAGATATTAAAGATATTGAAGAAAATATTGATAGAACTATAAAAGTAGATATTTTAAATGTTTATGATAATTTAAAATGTGGATCTAGAAATCATTTGAGAAACTATATGAGTCAACTTGTTCTTAATGGAGGCGATTACACTCCTCAATATATTTCATTAATTGAGTTTACGGAAATTATTAATAGTGCGAATGAAAGATGTAGTCAGTAGAATAACTAAATTAATATATTATGTTTAAATATTTAATGAAAAACAACAACTTAAAAATCATATATTTAGCTCTTTCAGTCCTTTCATTTTTCTTTATTGGTTGTGATGAAAAAAATCAAAGTACATCTTTAAGAACAACAGACGATGTGGATACGTCTCAAACACAGTTAGAAGGTTATATGCTTTTGAAAAATAATTGCTATGCATGTCACAGTGTAACTACGAAATCTCATGATGAAATTATTGCGCCTCCAATGATTGCCATTAAAAGAAGGTATAAAATGAATTACAATACAAAAGAAGAATTTGTAAATGCAATAACCAATTGGGCTTTAAATCCAACAAAAGAGCATGCGTTAATGCGCGGTGCTGTAATGCAGTTTAATGTGATGCCAAAACAGCCATTTATTAAAGATGACCTCATTAAAATTGCTGATTATATGTATGATAACGAATTAGAAAAACCGGAATGGTTTGAAAATCATTTTAATGAGCAGCACCCAAATGGTATTGGAAATGGAATGGGGCAAGGAATGG
>CAZBGP010000005.1:38314-41512 GCA_964491495.1 uncultured Lutibacter sp.
CATTTTAATGAGCAGCACCCAAATGGTATTGGAAATGGAATGGGGCAAGGAATGGATAGAGGTAATAAGAGACAATTTTAAAAATATTTCTTTCAAACTTTCAAAAGAACAAAATGAAATGTCCTAAATTTAGGACATTTCATTTTATAATTAATGGTGATGATGCTGTCCGCCACAATTGCAATTGCATCCTGATTTATCGTGTGAAACAGGAGACATAGCTTCCAAAGTGCCATTAATAAGTTTGTTTATGGCAGTATCAGGATCTGTTTCTTCAATTTTATAACAAACCACATTTTGCATGGCTAATTTTTGAATGGCACCGTTGCCGATACCTCTGGTCAATAATATATCAACATCAAAAAGAGAACTTGTGTCGTTATTATCACTAATTTCCTGATGAAAAAAATGATGTAAAGTTTCTTCTTCAGAAAGTTCCAATAATTTTTTATTGATGACTATATTATCAGCAATGGTATAAATTAAAAAGTTTCTGCATTTTCCTGCATGTTCAAATATTGTTTTCCTGTTTTGTGCTGTAACTGCAACGATTGTTTTCATAAGATTTTAAATTTTAAATAAATTTACGTTTAATAACCCTTAAAATCTGTTACCTAGGTTACTATTATAGGGCAGGAGTAATAGTTAATTATTAGCACTTTACATAAAAAATAACCAGACTTATTAACAATTTTAATATTCATGTTAAAAAATACATCTATTTCTATTTCCTAAATAAAATAATTCAATGTGGTGAAATAATCCTTTTATTAATTGTTTAAATTAAACCAAATAGGTAATAAACAAAGGGGTTTTTGTTAAATCATAAATCCACTATAAGGCTATAAATCATAGTGATTTTTTAAATTTATTTGAATAATAACAGTCACATTTTAAAATATATTGAAAGTTTTTAACAAAAATATTTGGTGGATTTAAATTTTGTACATACATTTGATGTATATACAATAGTAGTATAGATAATTGTTGTCCCCCCGAAGTTGAATAAAAATGATAAAAAGGATGCGTCAAGCCTACCTGATTATACAATTGAGAATATATTGCATACAGGTAATTGGATGAATGAAAAGTTTTCAGATCATTTAAAAGAATATGCATTGTCAATTCAACAATATCAAGTATTAAGTTCTTTAAGAGAATTGAAAGGAGAATCTGCAAATCTTTTGACATTACAAGCAGAAATGGTGAGTAAAAACAGTAATACAACGCGTTTGGTTGAAAAATTACGGTTAAAAGGTTTGATAAGCAGAGTTCAAAGTGAAGAGAATAGGAGGATGGTAGAAATTAGGATCACGGAGAGCGGTTTAAGTTTGCTGGAAGAAATTGACGGCGTTCATTCTGAATTTCAGAATGACATTGTAGCAGGCTTAACAGAAGATGAAATTATAACGTTAAACAAATTATTGGAAAAAATTAGGAATAAATAAATCAACCCCGAATAAAATAGGTTATTTTCAAAATAACGAGTTGTTACCCCCAACAAGTTACAAAAAAGAACCTAAAATAAACAATAAGAATTAATTACGTAGTAAGAATTAATTGAGTAAAACAGTAAGAATTAATAGTAAGAAATTAATTGATTGGTAAGAAAAAATTAAGAACCATTAAAACCTTTAAGAATTTATGAAAGAGTAAACAATCCTTTGAGGTAGTATCACTGTAGTCACATACTTAAAAAAGCAATCCGAAAATGCTTTATACAAAGTTAGATGGTTAGTAAGAACCTTGATGCTACCTCTTTTTTTTATTAAATAATCGCTAGGAATACATAAATCAACCCCCCAACTCCAAAAACCCCAAAACATGAGTGCAATATTATTAATGATATTAATAATAGTTTCTCTTAATGTTACATTTCGTAACAGGTTGTTTCAAAGCAGAATTAAATATTGCTTGCCTTTGGAACATATATTTACTATAGATTTATCTGATTTTAAGCAATTTAATTTGTCGCAATTAGATAAATCTTTATGTATCTTAAAAATCAGCCGCAACACATTTATCCAAAAGCAACCTTTCCCACAACGGTAACTGGAAGATAAATACTGCGGCTGTATTTTTTAAAATGTCATTTGTTTTAAATAGACAAAAAATAGAAATTACTTATTCTTTAATAAATTTAAAGAACTGATGATAAAATATTAATTGAAAAATTTGAATTATGATATTAATTGAGAAAAATGGCGCTACAAGAAAATGGATTAAATTAGATTATATTTATATAAATACACTAATTCCATATTTTAAATTTAGAAATAGCAAAGGAAGTTTAATATTTCCAAAAAAGTGCTGTATTAACTTATAATAAAAAAACAGTTGTAATTATCTTTTAATTGTCGTCCCCACAACGGTAGTATAAAAAAGATATAGCTATTACAACTGCTTTTGAAACTTTATTTCTAAAAACAGCCGCGAAAATCTCGAAAAAAATTGTCGTCCCCACGAAATTTTTTTACTGCAAGCATCACGACTGAATATTTTTTTAAGGTGTAAATGTAAAATATATCATTTATAATTCCAATTATTATTTACTTTAATTTACTGCATTATGACTATAATATTGATATATTTATAAAATTTTAAAAACTTTCAAAAATAATCAAATGATAAAGAATAGCTTCAGCTTTACCCTAATTGTTACCAAAAGTGAGCTTGATGCGCTAAATCATGTGAATAATGTCACTTATTTGAAATGGGTGCAAAATGTGGCCGAAAAACATTGGAATTCGATTGTTAATGCAGAGGGTGAAAATAAGTATGTTTGGGTGGTTATTAGACATGAAATCGATTATTTTTTACCCGCTATTTTAAATGATGAAATTACCATAACCACTTATATTGGAGATTCTTATGGCGTAAAATCAGAACGTTTTGTGGAAATTAAAAAGGACGATAAAATATTGGCTAAAGCAAAAACAATATGGTGTTTGCTGGATAAAAATACCATGAAACCAGTTAAAGTTCCTGATGAAATAATGACCATTCTTCAGTCGCAAAAAGGCAAAAATTAAGTTGCTAGTTATAAAAGTTTATTTTTGGCTTCAATCCATTTCGACATATATTTTGTGCTTTGTAAGGAATGATGCATTAATAAAGATCCAATAAAATTTTTCAATCGATGTTCTACTAAGTTTTTTTGCAGCGCTGTAATTTTATTCAGCAGCTTTCTTTCGTGTT
>CAZBGP010000005.1:41522-43980 GCA_964491495.1 uncultured Lutibacter sp.
ATAATTGATAATCTCAAGACCATTTTGCTGTGCGATTTTCCAAAGATTTTCATCGGTATATAACTCAACTGATTTTAATGCAAATTCATTTGGATCGTCTGCAATAAATCCGTTCCAGGGCAATTTATCATGCATCGCCTCGGCGCCAATGTTTGTGGTAACGCTTGGCGTTCCATATTTCATTGCATCGATAAGTTTTCCTTTTAAACCCGCCCCAAATTGAAGCGGCGCCAAACAAACCCTGGCTTTTGTGAAAACAACTTCAATATTTTCAGCCCAGCCTTTTATTAAAAATCCTTCTTTCTTATTGTGTAATTGTTGCACTTTTTCCATTGTATACGCGCCATAAATATGCATTTCGGCTTCCGGCAATTTTTCGCGGATTAATGGCCAAATATCTGTTTTTAAATATTGAACAGAATTCCAATTGGGCTCATGTTTAAAATTTCCAATGGTAATAAAATGATTCCGATTTTGAAAAGTAGGATAGGAGCGAAGGATTTCCTGATTCATTTTATTTAATAAAAACGGTACATAATGCAACAATGATTTATCAATATTGAATGTCTTTTTTAATAATCTAATCTCATATTTTGAAATGATCAACGCTAAATCACAACGAAAAATACTGGCAATTTCACGTTTTGCCAAATCACTTGTCAAGTGTTTTAAATCAACTTTTTCATTATTTATATAAGCTTCTCGTCTGGCGTTTCGCAAAAAATGTAAATCCTCTGTATCCAAAATTCTGATGGCTTCCGGACAATTTTCAGCAACTCGCCAACCAAACTGTTCTTCTGTTAAAAATCGGTCAAACAAAACAAAGTCCGGATTTATATCTTTAACCAGGGAATCAAAACTTGAATTGTTTAATAGAATGTCAAATGTTTGAATATTTAAAGTTTCTAAATTACATGACTTTTCTGATTTTGAGGCTGTACAAACAAAAGTAACGGTAAAACCATTTTTCTGAAATAATTCAATCAATTGCAGCATTCTGCTTCCAGCGGCCGTAGAATTTGGTTCAGGCCAAACAAATCCGATAATTAAAATGTTTTTCATATGATTCCAAAAGTAGTAATTTATGGAAGTCTTTGAATAAATTACTCATAAAAAAAGCCTGAATTATTTTTTCAGACTTTTGAATTTTTGGAGATCATATACTAAGAAAGCCAATTTTTTTTGGCAGCATTTCTTGAAAACCAAACTAAGAATATCGCAATAAGGATAACCACTAATGACCAAATCATATGTTGAAGAGGCACTTCCATAAATTTTTGAATGTATAAGTTGTAAGTCGATTGGGCAATTACTGCGATAATTGATATCACAAAAAGAATTACCGCCCATTTTTTCCGAATCAAAAGTCCAACGCATCCAAAAACGCCTGCAAAAACAGCAATTGCAAAAGCGCCGGTTACCCAAGCTGGAACATTGTTATAATAGGATTGTTCGCCTTCTGAAAGTGCTTTTAAAACTTCATCGGTCATATATGCTTGACCTAAATAGGCTACAACGCCCATAATATTCCAAAGTAATGCTAATACGCTTATGATCCAAAAAGCGCTTGTTGGTTTGATGGTTTTGTAAGTCATAATGTAAGGTTTTAGTTAGAAATGATTAGTGGTTGAAATAGATAAATTAAAATTAAGTAATTAATTGAATATAAGCAAATTATTGAAATGAGATGCTTTAGCGCCTATTTACAAGAAACATGGACGATGGTGTTTATTTCAATTATGGCTTAATTTTTTCAGATCTTAAAAATATTAAAAAAGTAATTGTCTTATATTGGTACTATTTTGTAATTAATAGTTGTTTATTAATACTTAAATTCCTAAAATTGTATCACAAATTCCATAATATAATAAATTAAGCCCGTTTAATTGGTTGAAACTCAAAATAAAATTAACAAAAAGTTTCGTTAAAATTAAAATGGAAAGGCTATATTTGCAAAAGTTTCAGTAAAAATTAAATAGCTATATTTAATTCATTCGGGGATAAGTCATTGCAGTAACTGGATAAATCATTGTGTAAATCAATCTTAAAAATTGTCATTATCCAATCTTTATTAATATATTTAGATGACAACCTTAACTGTTTAGGGGAAAACAGATCAAATAATAAAAATTAAACATCATTAATTAATGGCCGGATCACAGGAAACCTTTGGTAAAAAAGAAAGAGAAAAAAAGCGTCTAAAAAAGAAGCAAGATAAACTTATTAAAAAAGAAGAACGCAAAGCCGGTGGGCAAGAAAGCGAGTTTATTTATGTGGATGAGTTTGGACAACTTACTGACACACCAATGGATCCATCAAGAAAAATAAAAGTGGATGCCTCAACTATTGAAATTGGGATTCCTAAAAAAGAAGACAGAGGCGAAGAAGAAGTAGCCGTAAAACAAGGTAAAGTTTCGTTTTTTGATTCATCAAAAGGATTTGGTTTTATTATTGAAAC
>CAZBGP010000006.1:0-8785 GCA_964491495.1 uncultured Lutibacter sp.
GTAAATATTTAAAAGGAGAAGGTAACCGCGATACCACCATAAACAGCAATATTATTGCCATTAAAAAGTTTTTACGGATTGCCATAAAACAAGGCGTAAAATTGCCTTGCAACTTGGATGATATTAAATGTGGACCAACTACCGGCAACAGAACTTCCTTAAAGTCGCAAGATTTAATTAGGATCTACAAATTTTATAAATCTGAATTTATTAAACCCGGACATAAATTGGTAATTGGCTATTTTTTATTTTCGTGTATGACCGGTTTAAGAGACAGCGATATTCGCGCTTTGAACAGACAGGATTTAAGCGATGGCTACATATCATTTACCACCGTTAAAACAAAGAAGGACCAGAATATAAAATTGAATGACCGGGCAAAAGAAATTGTGGCACTTTGCCCCGAATTATTTCTTACAAAGTTTACCAACGAGCATTTAAACCGAGAGCTAAAAGCTGTTATGGTTATTTTGGGAATTAAAAAACACGTTACTTTTCACGTGGCGCGCCATACTTTTGCAACTTCTTTTTTAAGAATGGGTGGCAGGGTAGAAAAACTGCAATTATTAATGGGCCACAGCAATATAAAAGAAACAATGATTTATGTTCATATAGTTTCGGCCGAAGCAAATGACAGCATTCATTTGCTCGACCAACTATTTTAATTTAAGGTATCGCTTTCAATATCCACTTCGAATAAGTCTTCTGAAATTTGCGTTTTATTGATGGTTTTAATAATATGATACCGTCCGTAAGCGTAAATTTTCTTTTTAATTTCTGACAAACTTTCTGCCCAC
The DNA here is from genome assembly GCA_964491495.1 of uncultured Lutibacter sp. Taxonomy (GTDB): domain Bacteria; phylum Bacteroidota; class Bacteroidia; order Flavobacteriales; family Flavobacteriaceae; genus Lutibacter. The sequence continues at coordinate 798 of CAZBGP010000006.1, forward strand.
ATTTTAAATTTCCATTGGTAAGAAATGGAAAAGATTCGGAATGTAAACCATTTTTTGTAATGGTTTTGATGAACCGTAGGAATTAATATTGGCGTAATATCTTTGGTTAAATTTATGCCATCAGCATTTAAACCATCGTAAAGCACAGCATATATTTTAGCGTTTCCGCCGTGATCAAAAGCAAATGCTGTTTCCACATCATTGGCGAATTTCTGAGGCAAAGGCAATGCTTCAATGGTAATGGTGTTGGTTTGCTTATTCACTTTTATATCTGACATTTCAAAACCATCATTATTTTGAAACATAACATCGTAAGTGTAATCTGTAGAATCCACATCTGCAAATTTCAACAGAAAGGAAACATCGTTGTTAAATTTGCGCTGTGGTTTTAGTACTTCGAAGTCTTTTAAACTGGTAGCATTGTTGTAATTTATTTCATTTTCAATGAAATTCATATAAATATCTCTCCCTAAAATAGTAAGATCTATGTTGAACCAATTTTTTAAGACTGAAATAAAGGTGCCGAAGGTAATATCGGGCACTACATTTTTTAAATTGACTTCATTTTTTATATTAATTTCATCCGGAGGAACAGTGCCGCCAACTAAAACTTCCTGTATAATTGCATTAAATACTTCGGAAATATAAGTATTTCCAGATTCAACTTCTATTTTTAATATCTGGGTAGATATATCATCAGCATTGGTATCTAAGTTAAAATCAAAATCGTATTTAAAGCTTCCATAATTAGAATAAGCATCACCTTCCTTTATATATAACACGGTTGATTTGTACGTTATTTTAGAAAATGTAGAAGGATAATTCTTTGCGAAAAATTGCACAAAACGCGTAACACCTTTTATGTTGTATTTTTTTGAGGGGCGCAAATTAATTTCCAAATAATATCTTCTGTTGCCATTGGGAAGCATCGTAGATGTTTGGAATTGATTCAAATAATTAATAATAGCCTCAATTCTTTGCTCATTTACACGAGCAAAATAATCAATATCAGAAAATAAGCATAGCTTTAAAAAGTTTACATTGGTAGTCACATCACCTTTTAATGTATAACCGGCATCTAAAAAACCAGCCGTTAATATATGCAAAAAGTAAGGTAACGGCTGTATAATATTGCGGTTTGCAAAATTGATTGATGTGAATGTATTTACTAAAAATTCGCCAGCCACATAGTTGTTTATTTTACCTAAGAATGTGCGCCAAGTATCTTCCGTAAGATCATACTTATCGGTACTAATTTGCGGATAATTGTAATTTACCGCAGGCCACGTTTGCGGAATAATGGTTTTTGCGTGCGCATAAATATCGGTAATGGCCGTAACTTCCAAAGGCAGCTCTGCCAATTTTTTATCGAAGTTTGGCAGCTCATCAAAACCATAACGAACTTCAAAAGTAAGTTGTTTGCCTAGTTGCGAAGTTATTTCCAACGTAGCATTTTCAAGGCTGTTATGAAGCAGGTATTTCACTTCAAAATAAGTCACCAAAAATTCAATGTTATCGTCGAGGAATTCTCCGAAAACTTTGATCAACTCATCAGTCAAATACACATTAAAAGGAAATGAGTATTTGGTAAAAAACTGATCACTGAACCAATGATTGTCTTCAACGGTTGAAATTTTGTAATTCGTTAAATCGAACTCAAAGCTAGAGTGTATAATTTTGTGCATTGTAGGCTCTGTTTATTTGGAATTCTAAATCATATTCGTACAAATCGAGTTCACTGTCAATATTTACCAATTTCTTGGAAATAGGCGCCAATTCAATAACCTCTTGATCATTGATAAATAACCATGCTTTTTTTGAACGCGCTAAACTGTCGATGGTAATATTGTCGGTTTTTAATAACCAACCGGTATTTATTTTGAATTGATTTACTTTTTCGGTTTCAATAATTACCAATACTTCTACCAAATTGCGTTTGTATTCGTGCGTTGTTTGGTTATAATTTGTAGGAAATGAATAATCGCCTGTACATTCGAGGCTGGTTAACAAATTAAATTCATCGATAAATAAAAGGTGGTTGCTAAATTTTTGTTCAGGAAAAACAATTACCGATTTTTGGACGGCCAAATCTTTCACTTTAAAGTGAAATACATCGCCCGGATTGCCTGCGTAATCGGATATTTTATATTTTTTGGTAAAAATGTTGTCGGTAGCCGTGGTTGTAATCACTTCATCCTGCATAAGATTGTTGTTCTTATATATTTCAATGGTGGCATTTCCTGAAGGCAATAAGAAGCTAACGTTCACAAAGCCTTTTGGCGTTATGCGCGATGCGTTTGTGTTGATGTTTAGCATTGCTGTATTGGCCACCAATATTGAAGGCAAAACGCCTGCAACAAATTTAATGTTATCCAAAACAGTCGTTTCCACAAGCGTATCATCCGACACATTCAATTCTTTGGCTTCAATATTTACCAGGGCTGTTTTGTACTGAAGTGCCAAACTGTTTAGTTCGGTTATTACGCCCATATTGCGGTGAATTTTACGGCCAATATTAAACTCTGCTTCATTTTGAAAGAGCCAAATTTTATAATTCAGTACTTTTTGTTTGGAAACCGTGCCATAGAATTCATAATAATTGATAGTGATTTTTAACGTAAAATAAGTGTCGGCCGTTTCGGTTGAAAAAAGCAAAAACAAATCGTTTAGCGTGAAGTGAAAATCGGTATTGTTATAAGGAATTGTTACCATTATACTTTGTTTTTATTTCTTAATTTATCATAGTCGGCAATGGAATCTTTAATTTCTTTGGCGTTTTTAAGGTCGTTGCTCATATAAGCAATGACGCCATTGGAATCTAATTTTTCAAGGATATCACTGTTTCTGTTTAATGCGGCCGTTAAAAGCGCATCATTTGAATTGCCTGGTAAAGAAACACCATCAACACTTGCCGGTTGCCTTGAAGCTTCAGGATAAAAACCGTTTTCAAAACCTTTTACCCGGGCAATTTCGCGGTGCAAAGCGTATTTAATATCGGGATTTATTTGTTTGTAAGCTGCACTGTCTATAATTAACTCAGGACCGTTTTCACCGGCCATAAATACGGTTGGTTTGTTTACCATCCCGGAAGAAGTTTGTCCGCCAAACGAGGCGTTAAACTGTTTTCCGTCTTGTGATCTGGTTACCGGATACAAACCACCTTCAAAACCAGTAATTGCAGAACCAACTATTGTAGCAATTTGAGCGGCTGCATTTAATTTAGCTGCCAAAACAGATGCGGTCATTGTTGCTACAGAAACGGCTTTCATTGGGTTTGGAATACCAGGAGGTATTATAGCAGGAACTGCAAGATCCGCAGCTCTCGCCAATCCAATTGATTTTGTAGTTGATGCTATAATTTCGGCTACAGCCAAGGCTTTTTCCAAAGCAAACATCACCTTATACATAGCTGTTTTTTTACCGAATAAACCTGCTAACGTTGTTAAACCAACGTGCATTATATTAGACTTCGCTTTCTCTAAATCATCTTCAGCCTTTTTTAAACCCTCTTTGGCTTTTTTATCCAGTGCAGCATATTCATCATCACTTTTCTTTTTATCTGCTTTTTTCTTTTCACCCCATTTATTTCGTACAGCATCAATTTCAGCCTGTTTGGCTTCTTCCAAGCCTGCAGCAACAATAGTTTCAAAGCCGGCTTCTTCTGCCATTTTTAAAAACTTATTTTCAATACGAATTATTTCTTCTTCTTCTGCCCTGTTTTTCTCATCAAATTTTAATAATTCTTTTTGCAACGCCTGATCTGCTTCAAAATCGGCTAAAAACTCAGCTAATTTTTTCTTTGAATCTAAAATTGCCTGGTCTTCGGGTGTCAATACATCTTTAGCATCACCGGTTCCGCCACCGCCACCACCGCCTTCTTTATTTACTTTTTGCCAAGCGCCATTTTTAAAAACAAAATCAACACCGTTTTCTGACATTGTATCCCCTTCTTTTGGTCCACCGCCACCACCACCGCCACCACTTGCTGTTGCTTTGGCGTTAATTCTTAATTGTGCATCATATAATTGCTTTGCCGTCTCAGTTTCTTCTTTGGTTAAAGCAATTAACTGTTGTTTGTTTGCAACGGCTGTTTTTGTATTGGCCATACTCATTGCAAAAACATTACCGCCCGTTTTAATGAGATTCCACGATTTCTCCATCCACCCGATATTATCTTCCAAACTTGCATTTTCAGCCTCTTGCTGTGCGGCCACCTTCTTTTTCCAGTCATTCAATAAAATATCGGCCATTATTTCACGCTCTTTAGCTTCAATATATTTGTTTAATTTATCGGTAGCATCGAGCGTGCGTGCGCTTTCTATGGTTAAATTGTTGTTGTATTCCGGTACAATTTTATTTAATTCATCAACTGCTTTTTGGCGCTCTTGTTTGGATCTGGTTTCATCCCGGGCAGTTTCCAATAACAATTTTAAATTTTCTCTTTCAAAACCTATTTGTTTGTTTGCCTCTTTAACGGCATCATTTAACATAGTTTGTTTTGTGGCGGCTTCTTTTGAAGCATCAGAAAAAGCGATGTATGCAACGGCTGCAGCCGCTACTAAACCAACCAATAAACCTACAGGAGATAATTTGGTTGCTAAATTAAAGGCAACCATAGCTTCTTTTGCCAATACTAATTGACCGGTTAATAAATAGTAAGCCGCCTTACCTAAAGCTATTGCCGCCGTTAAAAAGTTGGTGCTTATGGTTGTTGCTTTTTGTATTAAATTGTAAGATGCAGTGCCTATGGTGGCGCTTTCTGTCCAAAATGTTGCCAATTTTATGGCCGTTCTATAAGAAACAATGGCAGTGGTTAAAATTAATGCAGTTTTTATAAGTGCAATTAAGCCATTGCGCCAAAAAGTTGTTTTCTCTTCGGCATCTTCTGTGGCGCCAATAAATTTGGCAAACCATTCAACTGCGGTGGTTAAGCCTTTTACCAATGATTCGGAAGAAAACATTCCCACCATTGTTTTTTTAACTTTCTCTAAAGTTGCCGCTAAGTTGCTGTTTTTTATGCCGTATTCATCAGTTAAAGAAGTGGCATCAATCATTGAATCGTTAGAGAGTTTCAATAATTCACGGAAACGCTCCATATTGTTTCCTGCAGCTCCAACAATTTTATTGGCCCCGTCGGCATTTACGCCTAAATATTGTAATGTTTGAGCCGTTTCTGTGGCATTCATTCCTTTTAATCCGTCAGAAAATTGCAAGAAGAATTCGGTAGGATTGGAATTGATCATTGCTTTTACTTCTTCGGTGGTAATGCCCATTACTTTGGCAAACTTATCCGATTCGGTAGAAGCTTGTTTTAAGAAGATATTGTATGCACGTGCAGAGATTTCCGCTTCAATACCACTTTCTTCAAAAGCGGTACCCAATGCCAATGCATCAGCAATTGAAGGTTTTAAAGCACCGGGCAAAGAACCCAAGCGCGTGGCGAAATTGGCAATGTTTTGTTCGGTTGCCACACCATTTGCGCCCAGCTCATTAATGGCAGAACCTATGGCATTGTAAGCTAAATCTACCCCAAGATCTTTGGTTTCAGCAAACAAAAATTTAAGTTTCCCAAGTACAGAAGCAACTTCCGAAACGCCACCGGTAAAACTATCGCCCAATGCCACTGTGGCTTTATTCATAACATCCACAAAAGCGCCTATTTCTTCGGTTGCAATTCCAATACGCCCACCTTCTTCCGCAATTTTTAATAAATCGATTCTTGAAGTACGGGTAAGCAACATTCCAAAAGATTTGGTTAACTCATCGACTTCCTCTTTTGTCATCCCGGTTGTTTTACGAACATCGGACATTGCATCGGAGAGTTTGCCGTTATAGTCAATCATTTTTTGCAAAGACAACACAACACCGGTTCCCATTGCGATAACGGAAGCGCCCAAGGCGGCATATTTATTAAAACCATCGGCCAAAGATGATAATGATAATTTTGCCGTTGCTGCTTTGCCTTTAAGTTCATCCATTCTTGCGGACACCTGCCTTAATTCTTCTTTATATCGGGTGTAAGCTTCGCCACCAGGAACAGCATTAAGCAATTGCATTTTTAACAATTTGGCTTTTTGCCCCAATTGATTCATTGTTAAACCAGTGATGCCAATCTCTTTTTGAAGGGCTTCCATTTTGGTTTTATTCAATCCTAAAACAACATTGTTAGCTTTTATTTCTGCGGATAGTTTTTTGTAAGCTTCGGATTCTTTTTTGCCTTCAGCAACCAATTTAGCTTTGGCGGCCGACAATTCTTTATTTGCCTTGGTAACTTCACGGGTTGACTTTTCTAAATCCAACAATTCCTTTTGCGCGGAATTGCCGTTGATGATAATGTTTAGGCGGATATTTTCATCGGAGATTGTCTTGGCCATAATCTTGTAGATTTTTATCAAGATTAAATGATTGGCCGGTGGTTTTTAAGACATGAGAAAAACCACCCGGTTAGGAGTGGTTTTTGCATATATGAAGTGAATTTATTTGTTATTCAATCATTTGAAACAGTGACAAATTTAACATTGTGGTTACCTGGTTATCAATATCAATCAATGTTAAGGTATCACCATTACATTTCCAAAGAGCGCCTGCATCAATGGTGGTTTTTTTGCTGACTAAATCATCCATATTTCGGTATAAACTTTCGCACTGAGTGGCTTCCATTAATTGTTGGGCCGTAATTTCTTCATCAATAAAACTTTGAAATTCATTTTCATCAAAATACAATTGTTTGCCTGTGCTAAATTGAATGAGTAAAGGATTTAAATTGATGAATTGTTGGTGGCTTAATAGTTTTACGGCGATGTCTTTTAAACTTCCGTATTTAAAAACAACAGCTTCGTTTCCCAGAAATTTGACTGTAATTGAAGGTATTTTATTCATCTTCATCTAAGATTAAAGATTCCTGTTCAATTTGATCATTTGAAAAGCCCTGAATAATTTCCGAAAAGGCTTTCAGTTGAATTGTTGATGCCAACATTTGCCTTCTGAGGTCTAAATCGCTGGCAATTTCTGTATCTAAAAAAAGTTCAAATAATTCTAATTGACTTTTAATATTTTCTAAAATTTCTTCTTTTGTAGTCTTTAGGAAGAACGCTCCTAATTGATTGTAAAAGGGTAAATTAACTTTTTTTTTTAAGGTTTCTTTTTTTTTCGTAAGCATTTTTATTTGAGATTTTAACGCATGCGAGCTTACCTTTAGGTTTCTCAAACCGTTTTTGGACGGAGTAGCAACCCTTTCGGAACTGCTAACCATTGATAAGCCCTTATCAATAAAATTTATTTTCAGATTTCTCCAAAAACGGTTTGAGACGTTAAAAGTACATTAAATATTTTAACTGTGTAGTATTGTGTAAGATTATATTAAATTTTTTGAATTTAGGATGTGCGTTCGCATACGAAAACCTATGGCATTCAAGTGAAAATAAGTAACTTTACCATTAATTTAAATTTTACCAAATGAAAAATGTATTTTTTACCCTGATTTTATTATTGACATCAACCTTCATTTTTTCGCAGGAGTTTACTTATAAGAAAGTAATTTCCACCAATAATTTAGGTACCAATATTGTTTATATGAACGGATCTGTAAACATTGAAGATTCTTTTATTACCATTACTACTGAAGGTGTAGTTTCTAAAATGGAAGTTATTAAACAACAGGATTACGAAAATTCAAAAGTTTACCGGGTAATTCAACCAGAAGGATCTGATTATGAAATTAGGATTTCATTTACGATAAATGAATTGGTTAAAAAGGATAAATACCTGCTGAGTTATGAAATGAAAGACCATTTCAGAAATGAGATTAGTACGCTCGCCTATTATTTAATACCTACCAAATAACACAAAAAAACCTGCTAATAGCAGGTTTTTAATTTTAAACTATTAATATTTTAAGGTAAAGAACCGGAAGCAGTAGCTATAACATAACTTCCATTACTGGTTGAATTCTCAATTAATTTACCATTATAATATATTTCCGCTGTAAT
>CAZBGP010000006.1:8795-9935 GCA_964491495.1 uncultured Lutibacter sp.
TTGTGCAGAGATATAAACAAAATCACCTTGTTCTCCACTAAAAGAAATATTCCAACTACTTGATTGAATATCTTTTTGCTCAGTATTTCCAACAGCATTTTGATAGGTAATATCAAAGCCAGATTTATTACTAGTCACTTTATATTCAACAATTCCAGAAGTGTCTTCTTCGCAACTTGTAAAAACAAGCGTAAAAAAGAAAAGCATAAATAACAATTTTTTCATAACATATAATTTATTTGATTAAGAAGCGAATTTACACAAAAAAAACCTGCTAATAGCAGGTTTTTAATTTTAAACTATAAGACAATTTATAATTTTGTGAATGGTTTTTACGGCGCTTAATTTTTTACGGCGGTCTTCGTTATCGCCAGCAATGTCTTCGTCTAGGTAAATATCCAGCAAATCTGCCACTTGGGTTTGGGCGTTTAATAATTCTTCTTTTTCAATGCTTTGTAATTCTGGATTTTTCATATTTTAATTTTTAAATTAATGCCTAAATTACTTATATATTAGTATTATCCAACTGATTTAAATTATTTTTAACAGCATCAGAAAAACCGAAGGCCAGTTCTCTAACGATATTGTTGAGATGACCGAAGATTGGTTTGTTGTGAATTGGATGGTTTTTCTTTTTATTTACGCCACCATTTTTAACCCTTGTTTTCATATCCACAAAGCGATGTACTTTCTTTTGCGTGTACACCAACGTATTGTTTTGTACGGAAAAATTACGCTGAGACCAAAATGCAGAAGAGAAACCTGACATTCTTTTTTTGATGTCGCCATCTAACTCGGTACCGCTTTTTCCCAACACCATTTCAATAAAACGGCCTTGAATAACGGCATCTCTGGTTTTTTGGCGGTCGGTTCTTAAACTCATTTTAAATTAATTTGGATAACACTTAGTGTTAATAATATTTCGAGCATTGTACCTAAACTTGGTTGTTTGCGATGGCGGTAATTGTAAACCACTTGTTTGTCGAGCCCGGAACGTTTTTTAAAATCTTTTTTATTCACTTCAACAGTGAACAATTCCTCAATTTGTTTGGTTGTCATAAAATTTATTTGGTAAACAAATATACGACTTTTAAAACTAAAAAGGTGTTTCCATGCTAAAATCTATTTCATAACCATCGC
>CAZBGP010000006.1:9945-12585 GCA_964491495.1 uncultured Lutibacter sp.
GCCCAAATTGGATTGAGATCAATACTTGAGATGTTTAAATATTTCATTAAAGCGCAAGGAACTTCATCATTCAATTTGTCGGCACGCATTTTCAACACAATTAATCTGGTTAATTGTTGTGCTTCGGTTAGGTTATTTAAAAAAGTATTGTGATCCTGATCGGAACGTGTTACTTTTTTGAGCAATAACATTGAAGCCACATCTTCCGATTGGATGGAATCTACATCGCCCATTGGTTTGTGTTTGGGAATGATGCCCAAAAGAATGTATTTTCCGTTATCCGGAAAGTCTTCCAAAAACTTGTTAATTTGGGAATCATCAATAACAGCTTCGGCCATTTCTATTTCAGGGAAAAAACTTTTTAACCCGGTTAAGTATGTTCTAAAATCGGAAATTATTAGCATCTTATTTTTGTTTTTGTTTGCTGTTGGCAATTACATCTAAATCCCTTTTGCGAATGTCGTACAGGCGCACCAATATTTCCCACAGTGGCGTTTCGCGCACTTCTTTTAAGGTGCCAAATATGCCACTTTCGGCCACGGTATATAAAGTTGATTTCATTCCTATTCCCGGAACTTCGCTTTCGGTAAATTTACTGTCGTCGAATAAAATGGAAAGGTCAATTTCTTTTCCTTCGATGTACAGCTTTGCACTGGTCAGGTATTTTTGAAAACTGGCAAAAAGCAAGTAGAATCCATAAATCACGCCAATGTCCTGGATCTCGAATGCTTTTGCCAGCTCTGAAACTCTTTCAGCATTATATTTTATGCGGATATCTTTGGTAAAATCTTCCACATTGGTTGACAATATTTTCTTTTCACGGTAAAAAGTAGCCATCAACATAAACAAATACTTGGTTTCTCGTGTTGCGTGGAAATCGGCAAAATGTGACAAAGCATCCACATATTCCCCAAATTTCACATTGTTAAATTCATCGGTTGGACCGTAATAATTTGTGATGGCTCCGCGAATTTTATAAATTGGATTGTTGATGTAATATTGCTTAATTACCTTTTGGTTTTCTTCTTCGCCTGCTTCAAAAAAGCTCTCAACTAACTCGGCCAACTGCGTAACATTGCTAAATTTAATGAGGTCGGTTTCATTATCAACTTTCTTGGAAGCTTTCATATTCATTAAATAATAAATGCCATGCACTTTTAATTCTTCAAAGTTGATTTGCTTTGTAAGCTCACGAAAAATGAGGTTGCACATATTAATGTATTGCTCCGCATCGCATTCGCCCAAATGTTCGGGAACGTATATTTTGATGTTTTTATCGGGAATTTCTACAATGTGCATAATTATACCACTTGAAGTTTGTTGTTTAGCTTCACGTTATGCTCGGCCATTTTTGCGCCATATTTTAAATCGACCTGAAAACGGATTTCGGCCCTTGTTTTTTCATCCAAAGGAATGTATTTGGATCGTCGGTCTTTATCCCATTTGGTGTATTTCATTATGAGCCTGGTAATGTCGTACCGCAAACGCAAACGCTGTTTGGTTTTGGTAACTACCGCCTTTTTTAATTTACGGTTTAACAGGTAAAAACTTAAATGTTTGCGCCACTCCCACAGAAAAAGGAAAAATAATTTGATTGATTTCATAATAATTGTTTTGGTTTTGGTTTGTTAGGTACTCATAAATTTGTTGTAAACATCGTAGGCTGGCGTTAAGGGTTCTACCACCACCAACGGTGCATTTATTTTGGTAATAATGGATTCAATGGCTGATAATGCCAACTTTGCATCTTCATCAAAATAAAATGCTGCAGAAAACGCTTCATTGAATTCGGGTGATTTTTTGGCATTGATGGTCATTCTTTCAGAAGTAAATCCTTGCAATACGCCTTCAGGAAATAATTGCACAGACAAACGGCGCATTGCCCAAGCCATTGCACTATAAGCGCAGGCTTCTTTAATTTTATACAGCAACTCAGGATTGGTTGATGGCGTTGTTTTTAACGTGGCAAAAAGTTCGGCACCAATTCTTGGTTTAATGTCGTTGTCTTCGCATTTTCGAATACCAGGCGCCAATTTTAACACCAACAAACGAGAATTTCCGATAGGAAAGAACTGGTCGAAGTCGGCAGCATTGGCAATAAATAAGCTGTGGGTTGATTTATACTGATCTGTTAATTTCCAACTGACAATATTTTCATCCAAATACTTGATTAAGTCATCAAGTGCTTCATAGAAACTGCGCTCTAAAGCTTCATTATCTTTGTTAATCATCCACTCGAAAGGCGTTTTTTCCTTGTCTTCAATGCGGTTGATACGGCCTTTGTTGGTATGGCTCACATCATTATGAGGCGCAAACTTTTTATAAGCCTGAATGGCAATTGGATTTCGAACGTTAAAAATGAGGTCATCATTTTTGGAAAGGTCGGCATCGGCTTTTTCATATTCAGCAACAGCCAAATCATATGTTTCTTTTCCTATTAAATTGATAACATCATTGGTTGCAGTGATGATTTTTGATTTTATGTTGGCAAATTTCAGGTCTAAATCTAAAAACCCAAGCAACGATTTTAATTCTTCATTACCTTTTCCGGCTACTTTTTCGAATAATAATTTCATTTTAGTTTGGATTTAGATTTAACGGTCTTTCGGATGGTGTTGTATCCTGCAATTTTTTTGCGCC
>CAZBGP010000006.1:12595-14154 GCA_964491495.1 uncultured Lutibacter sp.
TGCGCCTATGTGATAAAAGCCCATTTTTAGATTTTTATCCGGGAAGTTTACCTTTAAGGCATAGTTTATCATTTTGGTGACAATCATCTCTGGAATGTCATTTTGCGTTAACAGGTAATTTTGAAGCGCATTGTTTTGCTCGCTTCCTGAATTTACCTTGGTTTGTTCGCCTGAACCTGCAATGGCCGGATTTACGCCAATGGAAGTCGATATTTTTTGAGAGGAGTGATCGGAGATTACTACCTGTGCATTTACAAAATCTTTTAATTTTTGGTCGATTGGTTTAATTTCCCAACCGTGTTCAATAAGGTTGGTTCCGTCAACGGTAAAGGATTTTTTAGTATGCCAAAACTTCCCGGTATTTTCTTCTGAAGACAATACTTTTGAAACGCCTTTTAAAAGTTCCTGCTCGTAATCGGCCAACATTTGGCTGTTATAGGTGATGCCTCTATCAGTGCAATTCTTTTTTAAAGCATCTTCTTTCTGGTCCCAAAATTCCTGCGGAGAAATTACGTGGTAACTTAAGTTGATGCTGTTTTTGGATAAGGCTTTCAATATTAAAGGAATCGCATTAGAACGGCGAATCCATTCCAATGATCCATATATATCCGGCACGGTATAATAATCGGCACAAAATGAGTACATATTTGAATAGTACATTGAATTGCGATGCTGAAAAGGATTCTTAAAATCGAATATCGCATAGACATTCATATCCATTATGGCGTTCAATGTTTCAAAAGAGAAGTCGGTAACTACAACGTGTGTAGGCTTACGGCTTTGTTTGGCGTACTCAGATGCCAGGCGCGCACGGTCTACAGATACGTGCTCTAACTTGGAGATGATCTTATTAAGCCCTACTCGGTTACCTTTGCCTAGGTAAGCCTTGGTAAACGCACCCTCAATGTAGGAGGTATCTACAGCACAGCGCATAAGATATTCCTCATAGTCCCACGTATCGAGCCATTTTTGTACATCTTTATCCTCAGTCCACATCTTATTCAGTTGATTATCTTTATCAACTTCCTCCTTATATAGCTTAGGACCTTTCCCCCACAACAATCCCGACTTACGTTTAAGCATACCAGGCGCATCGCTATTGGCTTGGATAACCTTTTGTATCTCTTTAGGTAGGTTATTGTTATCACCATAAGGATGAATACGCCAGTCACCAACGTGATAATCTTTATCAACCCAGTCTAGGGTATCCTGAGAAGTACGGAAGGATGCGAAGTCTCTTGGACTTTCAGATACTTCAAATGTGTAGGCCATTTGGTCATTGGTCACTAAGGCATTCTTACCTATATATTCTATATTCATATGGATATGTATTGTCCGTTAAACATCATTAGTAATGGTAGGTAGAACTGTTTATTGTCTTCTGCCCCTGTGCTCTTGTAGTCTATGTAAGCTATAAGTATGTCAGCTTTATCACTCTGGTTGGCTCGGTAACCTGGTCTAAGGATAGCGTTATGCACCACCTTGTAACCTTTAGATATCTTATTGGTTGTATCACAAGTTATGAAGCCAAAAGAAAAAGGGATGTTGAGCTCCGAAAG
>CAZBGP010000006.1:14164-14558 GCA_964491495.1 uncultured Lutibacter sp.
GGTTGCTTATTAAGTACAAGTATACATATAGGTACATTGTTCTTTAAGACATGAACAATAAGAAGCATACAAGTACTGATTATCAAGCCTTGAAAGGTATTTTATAGCTTAAACGGTTGCCTTTTAGGCAATCATATATCTAAAAAAGAGCAATTTGCACAAGCAATAACGATTATCAGCGTGACGGGGAGAGTTGTTATACAATCAATTCGTTGACCCTTGTTATCAAGGTTAAACGATTGATTTATAAAACTTTACATATTTTTAATGTTGATTTATGGGCGGTTTTTGGCTTTTTATTTATGCATATCGACTTATTTAGAATGATTTTAAACTAGTGTTAATACTGCCGTTTTACTGGTGTTTAGTCGTTTTTTTGTTTACTTTTTTGTAT
>CAZBGP010000006.1:14568-15251 GCA_964491495.1 uncultured Lutibacter sp.
CTTTAAGTATTAATAATCAATAAATTATCTATTATGAGTACTTTAAAAAATGCGCCTAAAATGGGCAACAATGACAAAAAGGTTTTATTTCTTAACCCTGCCGGAACCGGCAAAAAAGAAGCTATTGTTGAAACTCAAAAAGAGGTAAAAAAAGAAGAAACGCCTGGCGTTCTTTTGGATGGTCCGAAAGTTGAGAAAAAAACGACCGAAGAAATTATAAAAACTTTTGCACCAAGCGCAGAAGAGCGAATTAAAAACGCTGACAATTTCAAAATTTTGACGAATAAATTTGCGCACTTGAAAACCAAAAGCGACGAGTTAAAACGCTTCAAAATTTCGAGCGACGGCACCAAAGAAAAAATTTATTTGGAAAATGCGGAAGGCTTCAAATTTGAGGTTTCAAATTCAAAAATTGTGGATGCTACTTTAAAACTTTTGGAGACTACGCTCGATGAAATTTTAAGCAACACCGAAAAACAAGTACAAGAATTTATTATTTAATTAACCAAAATGAGAAAGCCCTTTTGTCGAGAAAGGGCTTTTAAATCCTAAAAGTAAGTATATGACACTCACAACAATTAAGACGGACAAATCTAAATTATTTCTTCTATCTGAGCAAGTAAAAAGACACTTAAACGATAAAGGTTTTTTAAAAATTTTCAATTACTCGGATTACGAGTATT
>CAZBGP010000006.1:15261-20253 GCA_964491495.1 uncultured Lutibacter sp.
GTACAAGAGAACAAGGAGGCACTTGACGACTCATTAAAGGAAAAACAAAAAACGCCTCCAATAAAGTTGAGGCAATTGTAAACCTATTTATTGAAGAAAACCAAATTTCAAACACAAGCGATTTACATGAGTACATTTTTTAATATCAGGAAATTAACGGTTTCCTCGCAGTATGTTAAAAATATGTGGAAAAAACAAACCGTTTCACCAAAACTCACCATTTCGGGAGTATGGATGCAAAAAGCAGGTTTTGAAATTGGCGAAAAAGTAACGGTTTCAGTATCAAAAAATTTATTAATCATCACAAAATTAGAAGAATGACACCAAAACAGGAAGAACACCAAATAAAAAAAAGAGCCTTAATTGAACTTTCCAAAACGGCTAAAATGATTCAGCTCACAGACCCAGACGAAAGAAATATTAATAGTATTTTAATCGAGGAATTTTATATGGATGACGAAAATCAAGAATTTAACACCTTTCACGATTGGATAAAACAAGGTAAAAAGGTAAAAAAAGGAGAAAAAGCCTTTTTGGTTTGGGGAAGAAAACGCAAAAACACCCAAGACCAACCAACGGCAGAACCAAAGAGCGCCGACGAAAAAGAATTTTCTTTTTATCCTATGTGCTATTTATTTTCTAACGCCCAAGTTGAAAACCGAAATGTTAAAAACTAGGGATGTACCAAGCGAGTTGAAAAATTTCAACTCGCTTTTTTCTGCATTCAAATACAAATATGATTTGTATAGTTTGTACGATGATTTACTGACAATTATCATTTGTTGCCTTGCGCATCAAACCGAAGAAAAACTATATTTTGAAACCATTAAAAAATATACAAAAGAGGAACTCAATAATTTTGCGCGTTTGTTTGCCGAATTACTTATTATTTACAACAGAGCAAAGACTGCAGAGCGCTGGACGGATCCTTTAGGCGAATATTACGAAATATTGGCAAGCAACTCTAAAAAGAGCGCATTTGGCCAATTTTTTACACCTGCTCCAATTTGTGATATGATTGCCCAAATGACCATAGGCAAAAATGAATGGGGCAAAAATATAAATGAGCCTTGTAGCGGTAGCGGTCGCTTTATTTTGGCTGCAAACCACCAAGCAATGGGCAATTATTTTGTGGCGCAGGATTTAGATTCCATTTGCTGTAAAATGACCGCAATTAATATGTGCCTGCACGAAATAAGAGGAGAAGTCCACAATATGGACACTATAAGGATGACAGACCTTAGAGTGTCATATTCTATCAATTATGATTTTCACAAGCACAAAACGCCTTTAATTGTTGTTATACGCCCTAATTAGGGCGTTTTTTATTCAAAAAAAATCGCCCTTGCGGGCGGTTTTGGTTTGTTCCGGGCTTTCTTTTAGTTTTTTTTTTGTTTGCCCTGGCTTTTTTTAGAAATCTTTTACTCAATAGTGGGCGCACTCAAGGTACTTTGTTTGCGTTTCATTGCAATTTTTACCCACTGTGGACGAAAGAAAAAGTATTTTAAGGCATCGCTCATATTGGTGGAATGCATTGGCAGTTTTTTATGTTCCAATTTTTCTGATGACTTATCTTTATGCAGTGTTTTAGAACCGTTTGGTTTTATCCTTATTTTAATTTTCGCCAGTTCCATACTGCTTTTTAATTCCCTGCAGCCAAATTTATCAATTCTTACTTCGGGCAAAGCAGGATCATAATTGCCCAGCATATTTTTCATTAAATTATATTCTTCCTCTTGCATAATGGTGGCTTGGTTCTTACTCATCAGCCTAACGGTCCATCCTGTTGAAACGCCATTGGTATATTCAATAAAATCGGCAAGCTCGCTCACCCAGTCACGGCGAATTTTAGAATACTGATTTCCGCTTCGGTCGTAATACAAATTCAAGGTTTTGTTTTTATGGTATTTATAAAAACTTAGAAACTGCAATGCAAGATGTTTACTGCTTTCTGGAGGAAGCGTCCAAAAATTCTTAAACATATACACATAATTTCCCAATTCCTGACCGGTAACCATTGAGCACATATCTCCAAAATCGACACCGCCATCCAATTCTTTAGTATGATTTATGTAGATTAATGCCAGCGAGCTCGGCTCAACTTCTTCCCCAATTTTATATTTATCGTAATAAGCTTTGTTGATGCCGTCGCCAATAAAATGATGTTCGCCCAAATTCACATAAAACTTTTCGCCTTTTTTTAAACTTGGGCGCAGGGAAACAATGGCACTTTTAAATTCTTCAATTCCCAAGGCTTCCAAAGAATCTTTAAAATAGCCCGGCGTTAAAATATCTACATTGGCAAAGGAAGAAACCACGTAAAACAACGTAGACTCTTTTCGCACGCGCACCCAATCCACCATCCACCGAAACAATTGCTTTTGCAGTAATTTTACTTTCGCAAAATCTCTATCCTGGAGCGCATTGTACAATTCCTTTTTCACCTTGTTTAAAGTAATGGCGACATTTAAGCAATCTTTTATTTGCTGCACGTTCATTTCCTTTTCACGATCATAAATCCAGTCATAATCGCCTTCCAAAATGTTTGGCATATCGGTAGTGGCAGTAATTCCACGGTAATAAACAGAATGTCCAAATAGCGGATAGCCACGCAACGCCGGCATTAATTTTTTCAACTTCTGAAAATCCTGATTACGGGCTTCATCCACAAATCCGTGCTGATAACTATTTCCTGCAGCCGATGTTGGTACATCTAAACTTACCAAAATAAAAAGATTTCCAAATCTTGTGGAAATGGTATGCTTGTAAGTTTCGGGCTGTTTGTAGGGTAATAAAAAATGCGCAGGCGGCGGCTGGTCGGTCACAAAATCGATACCTTCTTTCCATCCTTTTCGTTTCCATCCCTCGATTAACGACGGAACAATATTTTTGAGGGCGTTGGTATAGGTATCTGAAGAAAAGAAAAAATAAGCGCCCGGCATATCTTCGCAAATTTTTATTGAACGCCCTGCAGCTATATCCGTAGTTTTTGCACCACCGCGCCCAACAACCAAAAACAAGTTTTTAGGCGAAATTAAATCCGCGTTTTCCTGCTCATCTGGGAATAGTATAATATCTTCGATTAGTGATTCCCGGTAAATCATTTTGCGTTCTTTTTCTGTCAACTCCGGATAATTGTCCACTTGTTCTTTTAAGGCAATTCTGTTAATTGGATCCATTCCTGCTTCCAGCGCATCGGTAGTGTACATCACAAATTGTTTTTTCAACCATTCTGAAGGAATAAATGCTTTTTTTTCTTTGTCGCCACCACGAACAATCCAAGCATCTTTAATCATAGACACCAATGCTTTTGCATCTTTCATATCATTTACAACCATTTCAGCAATGGCAATTACACGGTCAATTTTATCGGCATAAACATTACTTTGCGCCTGTTGAGACAGCTGTGCGCTTGCATAGAAGTACTCCAGTGCGTTATAATATAAATTTGTTGCTACGTGTCGACTTAACGAATGAACCTTTATAAAATGATTTAAAATGGATTCTTTAGTTCCGTAATCCAAAGCCCGTAAATGCATAGACCGTACCTGATCCATAAAATCCAAGTACACCACGATTTTTTCGGGTGCTTTTGCCGGATCTCCGTTATCTATAAAATCATAGATATCGGACAAACGCACTGATTTTATGAGGTCGTTTGTGTTCATTTTTTGGGTGGTGCTGATTTTAGAACCCTATTAGGTTTTGCATTACAAAGTTCTTCTGGCCATTTAAGCATTCTTTTTAATACATTTCCTCCTTCGGCAGCATTTTCACAATCTTTCTTACTTTTGCCATAAGTTGTTACGTGTTGTATTCCTGTTTCTCCATCGTAAGCGTGTATAATTACTTGCGTATAACCTAAATCTTCCGCTATCTTTTTAGCCCAATTTATAGGTATTCTTTTTCCAGTGTTACTCATATCCAAATATTTTTTTAGTTATTAATCTTGCCCATTCGGGCAGTTTCCAAACTTCGCTATCACTGCAAAAATGGTGTTTTTCAATTACCTTTTCTTCAAGGCATTTTTCACAGAAATAGTAATCTGCGTGGTAATAAGCTCGGGAGTTTCTTCCATCAAATTTCCAGTAAGAATCAAACCTACTAAATACAAATTTATGTTTGCAGTTTGCCATCGCTTTAAAATATTTAATATTATTTAACCCTCATTTAAGATTCTCATTTTATGATTGTCAAACAATCTTTTGTCCTGCGCTTTTTTATGCTCTTGCGCTGCTGTAATGTTGCCCGTTTTGGCATTTTCGAGCAACTTATTATCAACTTCAAAAGAAGCTGTTAAAATGCCCTTGTTATAATGAAATTGCACCAAACTGTCGGGTTTGTGAAATTGTCGCATAAACTCACCTTCATTTGCCTCCAAATAAATGGCAATTTGGCGAGGCGCATAATTGCACGCCGCCAAATTTTCAATAGTTTCGTATTGCTCTTGCGACAATTTTAATTCTATGACAGTTAGGTGGTCCATCACTTATTTATCAAAATAGGAAAGGATCCAAAAAATGATTAATAGCAGCAAGGAATAAATGGAAGCCACGCCAATAACGTGCCACCAAAAACCAACCACCGAAATACTTGTGGCAACATTGGCAAATTCAAAATACTTCATCAGAAATAATTCAAATCCCAAAATAATAATCATTGTAATCACCATAAAGGAGAAGATGATTTTTAAGCCTTCAGTTGTAAAGATTTTTTTAAGTTTCATAATTTTATCATTGTTTTAGGTTAATTTATTATTGTTTTAAAATCCGTTTTTTGCGAGCCTTGCGCTCATTTTAGGAAGCTCTTCTGCTATTTTTTCGTATTTAACCTTTTTTAGAGCAACATCTAAAGCATCTGTATAATGATCTATAACATTTCTACGTGCAATCATCTCAAAATCACCTATAAATTCATCCTTTTTACGAGTAACAATAACTTTCACTTGCACTTCTTCATTATTGCCAATTACTAAATCACCGCATTTAGTTT
>CAZBGP010000006.1:20263-21478 GCA_964491495.1 uncultured Lutibacter sp.
CTGTTGAAGTTCTTCAGCGCATTGTTTTATCGCCACTTTAGTCCAAAGACTGTCAATTAATTTATCTAGCATCTTTTTTAATTGTTTTAGGTTAACCTCTTAATCTTGCTTCTGTAAATAATGTTTTTCTAAAATCGAACAGTCCTTTGCTATTGGCAAATAAATACTGTTCGTAATGTGCATTTGATGCCCAATTTCCCGAGCCTTCAACTACATAATAATTTGAAGCTGTTTCCATCACACAAACTTTTGCGTGTACCCACGAAAAGGTAACTTCAAAATTTGGGCGGCCGCTTATCAATGCTTTTAAATAATCAATTGTGGCCGGATTTCTTTTCAGCAACGAATCGCTAATCATTAAAGTGATTTTTTCAATAACGCCTTCATCGTGCAGTTGCACCAACGCATCTATTACATTTCTGCTTATGCTGTATGTTGATGCGTACATTTCTTTTATCGATTCAAATTTTCCCACCAACGGTATAAAGGTGAATGCATTAAAACTGGTGTCGCTTTGTAAAAAGAAAAACTCTTCGGACGTTGGCAATCTTTTGATCGCAGTATCTAATTTTTTGATAAGCTCGTAGTGAGCGACCAAATATTTAGAAATGTGTATTGCCGAAGAGTTATTTTCCTTTTTTTCCTGTATGGCAACCAGGTCAAAATATTTATTTTTTATCACTAAATCCTAATTTGGCTTTTATCAACGCCAATTCAAATTCCCAGGCAGCTAATTTTTTGTTTATTTTTTCTTTCTCTAAATCCGTAGTTTTTTTGGCACCCAGTTTTTTTATTTCCCTGCGGATGTAGTTTTCCAAATTATTCATCCTTGTAGTTGCATCTGGAATGCTCATTAAATCTACCGTGCTTTTGGCTTTACGTTCCGCAAAAATTGGATGAACACCCAAAATTGTTTTGTTTTCTTTGTAGTAAGCCAACTCTGCATAAATAGCCTGGTTAACTTCAAAGTTTTCAACAGCACTTAATGCCAAGGCAAAAATTTCTTCGTCAAGATTTTGCAATACAACATTTCCTTCATCTTCTAATTTAGCGAAGGTCAACAAAGTTTTGTGCGCTTTTACGTAAGCGTGGTAATGAGCCATTTTTTTACCTACCAAAATGTAAAGCTCTTCCGGACAATCAACTTCATCTAAAAAAGGAAATTCATCGCGCAGTTTTACCGCTTCTTTCACATCATCGGGAGCCGTAGTAAAA
>CAZBGP010000006.1:21488-23179 GCA_964491495.1 uncultured Lutibacter sp.
CTGGTGCAGGCAAAAGTACCAATGTTTTGAATTCCTAAAGTCAAGCGTGGAGTGGATCCCACGATGTACGTTGAGGAATCTGTGGTGGCAGTTACTTCAATAGCGATTTCTTCTTCTTTTGCGGCTTCTTCTTCCGCAGGAATAGCTGGCGTTAAACTAGCAAACATAACTTCTCTAAATTTGTCATCAACATCAAGTCTAATGGCTTCATCCATTAATACATTGGTGTTGCCACTTACCTCAATATTGTTTTCTTCAATATATTTTTTTCGTGCTATATTTCCCGGAACGCCTTTTGGAAACTTAGGATATGATGGAAGTTCAATTCCTTTTGCAGTACAATACGCAAGAAACTGTTCAGCTGTTGATTCATAATAGTTTTCCAAGGTCAATTCAAATTCCGCTTTTACCGGAGTGGCTTTTGCCATTCTTACCTGTGCATCTGTAATGCCGTGCAATTGTTTTAAATCGTACAGCAAATTTTGCAAGTTTACTTCCGTAAAGCCTGCAGCATTTAAAAACCGTTCGCTTTGCGGATTTTTACCTGCACTTCTGCGATACAAGGCAAAGGCTTTATTAAACAGCTCTTCGGGCGTGCGTGGCAAGTTTATCAGTAAATTCAATACTTCTTGTTTCATAATATGGTGGTTTAATTATTTAATAATGAACTCAAATATTGCACATGCATTTTTCATTTTTAAGACATGAAACAAAAAGCCCCCGTTACAGGGGCTTTTAAAAAGAATGATTAACTTAAAGTTTACTAAAATGAAGTATAAATATACATATAAGTAAATTATAAATCAACCTATAAGTTGATTTTTTTACAAAAAAAAGCCTCTTTTCGTAAAAAGAGGCTTTTCCAACTAACCAAACAATTATCAAGAACGGGATTGCTCTATCAAATAAGTTACTGCACCTGCTTTGTAAACCAGTAAATTAATTACCGCTTTATCTAAGCCTGTCCAGGTTGTGTCATTCGCTAAAATAACAGTTACATCACCGGCAACACCGCTGTCTAATGTAGCAGGAGCTACGCCACCGCCACCAATTAAAGTAACAATGTCATTGTGAGCCAAATCGATAGAAGTTGCTGTAACGGCTGCAGTAACTGCCAAAGAAGGCAATTGATATACCGCGCCATTGGCAACCAATAAATCCAATGCGGCAGTTACTGCCTCATAGTTTGAAGCCAACGTAATTGCGCCATTGTAAAAACCAGCCAAATAACGAGACTTATAAGTTTGCTCAAATTGCATAATGTGTTTACGGCCATCTTTATCATCCGTATAACTGCCTTTTAACTTCATAGGATTGCAAGGATCACCCAATACTTTTCCCTGACTGTTTCCGCAGCCAATTCCGTAAATAACTATGAATCCTTCACCCAAAGAGTTTTGAACATATTCATTCACTTCCAAAGAATCTCCGGGATGTTGTCCCTCAAACTTTAAGATAAAGCCTTCCATATCTTCATCGCCTTCAATTTCGTGAGAGCCTTTTTGAGTGGAAGAAGTTAAATACAATTGCAGCATTTTTGCATCTGCTTTCAACACAATGTTGCCCAGCATTATAACGCCGTTAGCATCGCGCACAGGGAAGTTTAAAACATCCGCACTGTGCATAATGGTTACCAACCCTTTCTTTGGAGTTGGCGCCCCAGCACCTACTTGCGTAGGAGCCGGAACACT
>CAZBGP010000006.1:23189-34953 GCA_964491495.1 uncultured Lutibacter sp.
TTTCTAAATGTTGTCATCTTTATAATTAAATTATGCGATTACGCGATTAAACTCTCTCCAAACACCATCAACCAACACCAACTCAACAAAGTCACCTGCAACAGCCAATGTGGCGGCGCTTGCCATTACAATGTTGTTTACTGTAGATAATGTTACATCAGTTCCTACACCAGCTTTACCGGTTATTTTCACTTGCTGACCTTCAACACCATTCAAAATTTCAGTGATTGCTAAACCAGCAACACCTGCATAATTGAATTCACTTCCTAAAGAAGCATCGATTGGATCAGCATCAAAAGTTACCACTGTTGAAGCGGCTGCTTCAGGAGCAGTAGTTCTTGAAAGTTGTTTTAACTTACCATCGGCCATTACCAACATCGTTAATGTTCCGCCTGATTGTAAGTTGAAATTTGTTCCAATTACCAAATTAGCGTTGGCTACAACATTTTTAGCGGCCGCCATAGAAGTGTTTCCTTGAATTCTTACAATTTGACCAGGAACCAATCCGTTAATTTTTACAATGTCAGTTGCCCAAGCATCATCAACTCTTAACTGATTGAAAGTAGCTTCCACTTCACCGGTAGTGTCATCAAAAATTGGCACAAAGAAATCATCGGCAAAAATTGGCACATCATTAGACCAGAAAGATTGTACTTTAAATTCATCAGGATCACCAACTTTCACTTTGTTACCAATGTGTTTAATTCTGATTCCTAATTTGTAATCGGCAAAAACATAAATAATACGTTTCAGCATTTCAAATTTGTACAATGATTTTTCGTTAGGTAAGTTTTCCAATACTTCAATGTTGTCACTAAAAGTGATGTACATAAAGTCTGATCCTTCAAAATCTATCACATCAACAAATTTGATGTTTGGATAATCTTTTGGAGATTCCGGATAACCTTTGTAATCCTGATTCATTGCAAACAAAGTTTCGCTTCTGCGTTTGTAAGCTTTTAACCAAGATGGAGACAAGCCCAGTTCCAATCCTAAAGTATTGCGCACTTCAATTGGCAACGCTTTTATGGTATTGTCGATATAATCTACAATGTTTGAAGCCGTAGGCGTTCCTACAGAAAAAGGACGGTATTTTTTATCAACGTTTCTTGCTTTCCAAGCCAAGTACAACAAACCGTTTTGACGGTTGATGAATTTACCTGCAGTTGTGGCACCGTCTGGAGTTTTTACATAAACACCTTTGATACTTGCAACCCTGTCTTCAGCTCTTGCTTTTTTATCCAATTCCTGAACTAAGAAACGAACAAAAGTCATTTTGTAAGCTTGTGATCCTTCTTTATTGAAAGAACTCAACCAGGAAGCTTCAATACTTGAAAGTATGTGACCAACAAATTCAATATCGATAGAAACAGGGAATATTTTTCCTTCTTCTGCCTGAATGGTTTGTTTGTTTTTAGGCAACCAGTTTAATTTTCGGCCTTGGGTAATTTCGGCAGTGGCAATAGAACCATCGTTAATACGATCAACAACATTCATTCTTTTTGGCCAGTGTGCCGGAAGTCCGAAATTGTCGCGGTGCAATGAAGTTATTTCTTCCGGATTTTCCCTGAAGAATAATTCTAAATCGCCGTTTAACTTGTCAATAGTAGTTCCTTCGGTATAATCAGTTGCATTGGTACTTAAACCTCCAGCTTTCATATTCCAAGGGCGCGCTTCAAAAGCGTCGTAACCTTTGCCCGATGCATATAAATGCGTAGCGGAATGTTTCATAGTTTCTTTTGCTTTACCGCCTTTTATAACTGCAAAAGGACTGTCGCCTTCGCTGTCATTAATCAACGCTTTAATTAATTCATCTCTTTCTTTGATTTTCGCGCTTAACAAGGCTAGATTTGCTTTTGCATCTTTGTCGTCATTAGCGGCAGCATTTTCCTCCGGAAGTTTTTGTTTTTCTGTATTGGCGGCTTCTGCTCCTGAAGCATCAGCTTCAACCAATAATGCCTGAATCTCTTTCTCAATGCTTTTAACTTGATTGTTTTGGGCAATCTCTTCATTAAAAGCAGCAATGGCTTTCAACAGGGTTTCTTCGGTCAGACCTTCTTTCAGTCTTTCCATTTGGTCGTCGCTAAATGCGACTTTACCATCAGCGATAGGGATTTCTTTGATCCCCAAATACGACACCATCATCATGGCAGCCGCGAGCATTTTTTTAAACATCTTTTTACGGTTTTAGTTATTAAATAATTGAATTGAACTCAGTACTATGGCTTGGCGAATTGCTTTGTCAATACCGCCAATGCCGTCGATCATATTTAACCGAAGCGCTTCTTCAGCAAAATATGTTTTGCCGGATAAAACCCCGACTTCTTCTTTTATGTTTGGGCGATTTGCCCTTACGCGTTCTTGGAATTTTTTAGCCAAAGGCGACAAAAATTCTTCGCGGATCATTTCATATTTGCCTTCGCGCGCTAGCGTGAACGATAAGTTTTTGTGCTCGCTTTCTGCAGGATAGATCTCGTGGAACTTGTAGCCTTTTGCTTCCAGCTCTTTTCTGTTATCGGCAAAAGTTAATACCACACCAACGGAGCCAAAACGGGCAGATACATTGTTATCGGCCATAATGTAATCGCACAATTCAACAGCCGCCCAATAATGCAAACTCAAGGCCTGGTCGCACAAGCCAATAATAGGTTTTGATTTTACATTTTTAGCGAATTCCATAAACGGTCCAATTGCCGAAACTGCGCCTCCGGGACCATCGATTACTAAAATGGTGGCAATTACATTTTTCATATTTTGCGCTTGGGTAAGTGCTGCCACAATCTCGTCGGCACCATAAACACAGTAGTCACCGTATTTTATCACTTCGCCAATCATTTTTACAATGGCAATAGATCCTTGCGGAACAATTACCACGCCTTCATCATTCGCCGGCAATGGTTTGCCCTGGGTATCCACAAAATTTAATAAGGATTTAGGATCTCTATTCAACTCTAAAGATTCACCGGCCATCAGTTTTTTAACGATAGGCGCATAACCTTCTATGTTATGCACATCCATTAACCACTCGCCTTTTAATATTTCAGAAATTAAACGATTTACTTTCATTGGAAACTTTTATTAAGTTAAGGCTAAAGTAAATGGAGTGTTTAAGGATTTTAAGACATGTTTTTTATACATAAAAAAACCACTCCGAAAAGTGGCTTAAAAACTAGAGAAAGTGTAATGTTCAAAAGGTCCTGAAATAAATTCAGGACAAGGTATTTAGCAGGAATATTAAAGTTTAAAGTTTTTAATCTTCGAAATTAAACTAAACTTATTGTTCAACCACCAGCCACCGGCAACAATGGCTATTATTGCAGTGATCCAAATGTAGAATGATAATGATGGACCAGTTTTTTTTACATCTAATTTTAGGGTTTTAGCATGTTCTTTATGAAGTTCTTCGAGTTTTACGTTGGCTTTTTTATCGATGGTTTCAATAAAAGCTTCGGCTTTGTTTACTATTTTATCGATGGTTGTTTCTTTTTCTGTGACAGTTGCTTTGCCGGTTCCTGTGATAATGGTTTCGGAAATTATGTTGCCGTCGGGACCTTTTTCGATGACTTTTAGGCTGTCGCCTGCTTTGCCCTGGTATTCAATTACTTTTTCTTTTTGGGTTTCTTTTTCGGCAACAACTTCAACTTTCTTTTTTTCTGAAGTAATTTTTGAAAAGGTAACGCTATCGAGTTTGCGTTTTATTTCAATATCTGATTTTGTTTTTTCTAGTTGCTTTTTTTTGCTTACGCAGGAAAACAACAGAGAGGAAAGTAATATTATTGCGATTAATTTTATATAGAGTTTCATAATTCACTTATAAGTTAATTATTTTACGTTTGGCTCAGTTGTTACCACTAAAACAGCTTCGGTGTAAGCGGCTAAAGCCAAATGAAATTCGGCCATTGTATCTACGCTGTTGGTAATGTCATCGTAATTGTCTTTGTTTAAATCGCGCAGGCGCAAACCCAAAGCGGTGCAACCTTCCAGTTGTGCCCAATAATTGGCTGCGTGGAATTTACATTCGCTACGTCCGGGAACATTTTTAACTTCCCAAAGTTTCTTTTTAAACCGATCGGAAAACTCTAATTTAACAGTGAACACACCGGCAGGATAACAGCTTACACGATTGGCATTGTTTTGCCAGCCACGTTCTAAAGAAAGTGATGTGAACACTAATTTGTTGTTATGGTCTAAAACTGTGCAGGTTCCCAATGTTTGGTTTTTGTCCTGGTTAATTCTGTGAATTCTTATGATTGGTTTTTTCATTACTCGTTAATTTTAGATTTTCCTTTTTTAAATACATCTACTATTTTGTTGAATTTATCGACCACATCGAACCCAAGTTTTTTGGCGTTTTCGAATATGATGGAATAAATTTCGACAGTGATCCAAAAGAGAATGACTATTAATGTAATTGTAAAATTTAATTTTGAAAATGAAAAACTAAAAGTGTTTAGCATCAAAATTTTATGAAGAAACCAAGCCATTAAAATAGTGGAGCTGTATAGCAAAAATTTAACGCCCGATTTTTTTAAACCTTCCGATGAAATTAAATGTTGATTTTTTAATTCGGGATTTGTTTTTTCAAGTTCTTTTTTGTTGTTCCAAGACACCCAAACGCCTGTTACAAAATCACCTGCCATTAACATTCCTAAAAATATTCCCATTAGCGTGTTGGTGGAAAATATAGGCATTGCGATAACTAAAGGTGATACCAATATAATTCCGTTTTTGGAAAACAGTGTTTTGGAAACCACAATAGCTTTTTGTGCGTATGGCACCAAGAGTGTGAGGAATATTTTCATAATTGCAAACATTTTTTTAGTGATTTTTGTTATTATTTTGGTATTTTAAGTTGATGCTAAGATTAACAAGCCGCTTAGTGTTGTTTTCCAATTTTTTATGATAAAGTTTTTCATAACTATTTTTATTATAAACCGCCTAATTAAAGGCGGTTGTTGATTATATTAAACTTTGACCTGATAATAGTTTCGCATTTATTTCTGACCTTTCAGCATCATTTAGCGCATAATTAGAAATAATAAACTCATCTATTGTAGCTGTTACTGAACCTCGATAACCCCTACCAATTAAAAAATTCCCTGTTGATTGTTTTGATTGTGAAAATGCCATTTTATAACATGTACACAATTCATTGTTTAAATAAAGGCTAAAATTTCCGTTTGTATAATCCCTTACTAATGTGATTATTGTCGTTTTATTTAAAGGTATTTTAAAAAATGTAACAAAACTAAGATAACTACCTGACGGATGCGGTGAAAAGAAAAATTCCAATGTGCCATTAGTACTTTGTACTAATGTTCCCCAACTTGTATAACTGCCATATTCAAAAATACAACTATTTGCCCAAGCCGTAGGATTGTATGAAAATGAAATTGTTGAATTTCCATTAATAGCAAACGCTGTTGAATTACCCGCAATTATATTTGATGCGCTTGAATTTAAAAATTTAGCGCCTTGCCCTATTAAAGATGAATTATAAGTTATTGAATTTGCCGTTCCGTTATTTGTACCGATAGCGTCAAAAACATTATTTTCCATTTTATAATAAGAAATTATTTTTGATATTGGTATAATAAACGATACGATTGTTAGTTGAGAAACGATATTTGATGTGCTTCTATTGTAATAAATATCAACTGGTTTAACCTCTATACTATTAACTGAATTTGGTTTTAAATTAATGGCAAAAACATTGCCATAAGTGCATCTGTTATTATACCTACCATTTACATAAACCTCATAAAAATCAATAAGATTGACATTTCCTGTAGGTTCTGTGAAAAGTAATTCAATAGCTGTTGCGTAAATACTTCCTGCGGATAAATTAACAATTGAGTTAGGCGATGTGAAATTTTGTATATAACTTACTTTACCATAATTAGTATTTATTAAAGCGGTTATTTCACCGTCAGGATTCCCGCCATTAATTGTTGCGTTATCTAAATGAGTATATAACCTAAAATTTGAAGTCCCTACAAAAATATTTGTATTAGTAGCATCTACACCTATTGGTTTATAATTAGGAGCGTAAAATATTGCGTCTGAATTATCTTGAAAATACCCATAAGTAGAGTTTAAAGTAGTTAAATTAGGGAAAATATACTGCCTTATCTTATTTCTTGAACCAAATACACCTGAACCAGATTCTATTATACCTTTTAACCTTATTTCTTTAATATTTTCTGATAATTTAAAATTATCAATCCCTATTTTTTTACAGTAATTTTCCTCGTCAAAATAATAAGTTATTGCATTATTATTATATAAACCATAATTAGCAATCTGATAATCAACCCCAATATAACACTCAATGTCATTTCCAACAATGGTAAAATTTTGAATATTGGCCTCGTCAAAACCTGTTCCGCTTGGGTAGTTTTGCAGTTTAGCCGACAATTGTGCAGGCGTGTTTATTGCACTTGCAACCCCACCTATAAAAGTGTTGTTTACATAAATAGGTGTTGGTATTCCAAAACGGTACGGGTTTACAAATTGCATCTGTCTATATTTTTTATATACGTTAAATAGCGGATTAATTATGAGTTGAGCCATCCCTCGTCTATATTTGGCTCTAACCCTGCATTTACTTGTGCTATTTTAATATTTTTGGTGTCTTGGTTTTGCAAAAACTTAGTGTTAACGCTGTTTAAATGGTCAATTTTTGCTTGTTCTTCTGCGTTTAAGGCTAAACTTTTAGCGTCTTTATAAATGCTATTCATCATTAAAGCAAATTCCCTAACGTGCGTAACTTCGCTAAAAATTGAACTGTTGGCCATAGTTTCTGCATTTTCAATTTCTAAAATAATGCTTTCATCTGAGCGTTTAATTGGGTTGAAAGTCATTCTGTATTCTCGTATTCCTGGATAACTTGGATGCTCTTGAAATTCAGCTAAAAAATTAAGGTCGGGCATTACATCTTCCATTATGAAAATGCGTGAATCATAAGTAGGTTCAGCAAACGGCGTGTGTTTTATTAGCCATTCATAGTCCGGGTCAATTTCACCTTCAGCAAAAGGCGATAAATCTGCCTTTGGATAATCGGCGTGTTTGATAATTTGTTTAGTGGATTTACGAATCAATACTGCTGGTACACTCATTTTTATTTATTTTTAGATTATTAATTATTATACTCTTGTTCCTTTTAAAACTATTTTTAAACCTTTGCCCACATCACCACTTCCTAATTGCGTGGTGCTTATTACTAATAAAGCATCATCTGCTAAATTTACATCACTAATTACCGCTGGCACACTTGCCGTTACACTTGTTAATTCTTCGGTGTCAATACTTAAAAGCGTACTTAAAATTGAAACACCGCTTTCTTTTACATCAACAATTACTTTACTTATTGTTGGCGCGTTGTTTAGTGATATTCTTATTTCGGTTAACGTCATAGCAAAAGGCATACGGATTGAAATTAAATTGCCTAAAGTCAAATCACTTGTTTCATCGCTACAAGCGTATGCAATCTCTACTTTTTTATAATTTGAATTAATAGTGCTTACTAAAGCGGCATCTGTATAACTTACTTTTGTGGTGTTTAAACCTACGGCAGTCGTTAAATCTGTTATCTGTTTTTGCAGTTTCCCAAAACCAATTAAAACAGTATCGGTTGCAACAACGGCTGTGCCTGTTAAAAAGGAAATACCTGTTAAAACAGTTGCTAAAACACCAACGCCTGCGGGATGTGTATGGCTTGTAATTTCGCCAATTAGTTTTGCTTCAATATTAGCCTTTGTTAAATTGGCTAACCATCGAGCAACAGTAAAATACAAATTACTTGTACCTTCTGGCAGTTCATCGGTATTTGTTGCGCCACTACCACCAACCGCATTAGGAATCCAAACGCTTTCTTCAACATCCCAATTATAGTTTAAAACATCGGTTGCGCCAACTACATTCACTTGTGCATAATCGCCTGCTTCGCCTGTTGGGTTCGCTGCAACTAAAGCGGCAAAAGTTAGGTAAACACCTTTAAAGTGTTGGTTGTAATCGGCTATGTTTAGTTTTAAATTTAATGCTGTTTGTGTTGCTATAGAAACGGGTTTATTTGCGTCGCTTGTGTTGTCGGCATTGCCTAAGCCTACTTGTGATTTTGTTACTTGGTGTGGATTATCTGTTCTTGTTAGGTGCGTTATTAATGTTGCGCCGTTGGTGGTGATCCAAGTTGATGCGTTATTCCACGCATTAATAAGTGCATCGGTAATTCTATCCAGTGCGCTTAAATTGCCGTGCGTATGCGAACTTGGCACGGGTATAACACCACTACCAACGTGAAACTTAATATTGTCGAGCGTATAGCCTGCAAAATTTTTAAGGATGAATATTTCTAATTGCCTAAAATTTCCTAGTGATAAAAATGAAAAATCACTGCCATTTATAACAATATTTTGTGTGACTAAACTTGCAGAATTAAACCCATAATCTCCATTATTTAATAGTAATGATGAAGTCATTTGTTGTCCGCTTGCATTAAACATATTGATAAAAATATATGAATTTCCTAAATTCGCTTTTAAGGTAATGTCAAAAGACAAAGAGAATTTTTTTAAGGAATCCAAACCATCAACATCGGCGTTGTTTATAAATTTTGCCTTACTGGACGATAAAGGATTTGTGGCATTAACAACACCTGCACTGTTTAAAATGCGTGAAGTGTTTGAGCTAAATACCCACTC
Organism: uncultured Lutibacter sp.; assembly: GCA_964491495.1. Lineage (GTDB taxonomy): Bacteria > Bacteroidota > Bacteroidia > Flavobacteriales > Flavobacteriaceae > Lutibacter. The sequence continues at coordinate 31,889 of CAZBGP010000006.1, forward strand.
GGTTGGTTCACCTGTACCGTTTGCATAAACAGTTTCGGTGGTCATTGTAATACCACCGCCATCGGTTGGCGTAGTGCTACCGGCTTTTACAATAACTTGTTTTATAGGGAAAAATATTTCGGGATCATAATCTGGCGGTACAACCAATTCTGTAGATGCCGGCTCGCCTGTTATTTTACCTACCAAACCTAAAGTATCAGGATAAACTGGCGCAAAAGCACCTATTAAATCGATACGGTCTAACAGTTCATCAGCAGCCACTAAAATAACTTCATTTGCGGTGGCCGAATACCAATTATTGCCGGCAGGAAATTGTGAGGCTTTTACATCGAATTTTAATAATGATGTCCAAATTGCAGAAACTATTGGTTTTTTGTTGGCGTTTGCAATAAAATCGAGAATGTTTTGTCCGTTGGTGGTTATCCAAGTTGAAGCCGAGTTCCAAGCGTTTATGAATGGTTGGGTAATGGTTTCCAGGATGGAGAAATTATTGTGCTTGTGTACAAATTCATCTGGATCAATAGCACTGCCAACGTGAAATTTCACATTGTCAATAGTATAACCGGCAAAGGTTTTCATTGGCCAAATTTCTAGACCTCTGATTGGTTTATTTAAGTAAAATGAAAAATTAGATCCGTCAATAACTATTGTTTGTTTAGCCAAACTATTGGCATCAAAACCAAACAAACCATCTCTTACATATAAAATACTGGTGTTGTAAGAATAATCATCATCTTCCAGCCTTATAATTATTACAGAAGTTCCAAAAGGAGCATCTAAAGTGATTTCAAAAGATAATGAAAATTTTTTGTTGCTGTCCAATCCTGTAATATCTTCTGCGTTTCTTAGAAAAAATTCACTTGGATAGTGAGGATTTGTGGCTTTTATAACGCCTGCAGCATTTACAATTTCTGTATGTATGGTGCTAAATGTCCACTCGTTTGGTTCACCCGTTCCGTTTTCATAAACGGTTTCCGTTACCATAGGATTTCCATTTTCATCGGTTGGCGTGGTGCTTCCTGCTTTTACAATGACTTGTTTAATAGGGAAAAATAATGTTGGATCATAATCGGGCGGTACCACCAATGATGCGGATGCAGGCGTGCCTGTTATTTTACCAACGATTCCTATAGTATCAGGAGCCACCGGCGCAAAAGCACCAATTAAATCGATACGGTCCAATCCGGAATTAACAGCTTCTGCAGGTTCCAATATCACTTCACCAGGAGTGGCTGCATACCAATTAAATCCGGCAGGAAATTGTGAGGCTTTTACATCGAATTTTAATTCCTCAATCCAAATGGCAGAAACAACTTCGTTTGCTTTAAAATTTAATTTATACAGCTCATTTATGGCATCTTCGTATAGCTTTAATTCTTCGGCTTTATAATAATATTTTGGATCTACACCCACAAGTTTTGCAACCCGTTGCGGATGATCTTCTTTTGGCCCGGTTGAAATAGGAAATTGAATCATGGTTAATTCATTATTTTATTTTAACCAAATATAAATTGCGGGAAAAACATTTTTAAGACATGAGAAAATCAACCTTTATAATTCAATACCCGGTTGCTCACTTTGCTTTGCATACGGCTCATTGAAGCATTCTTTAATATTTCGCGATTGTAAAGTGTGCGCATACTCTCAAGGCGATAGCCAAACTCATCGAGCTTGTATTCTATCATAAAATCGGATATTAGGTCCTTAATTTTTATGTTAGGCGCGTATTTGGCGGCTGTTTTTATGGTATAAACAAATGCAATGCGAAACTGGTCTTCTAAAATATCGTTTAAATCTTCTGCAACTTTTTCAGGAACTTTTAAAAAGGAATATTGGCCAGATACGCATTTATACATTTGCGCTGAATATTTTGTATTTACATCATCGCTGACGGAAATGTACATATTGAATTTTTCAACCTTTTCCGGATAACCGCTTTTTTCTAAAGTAATGCGAAACATTTTGCCAATGGAAGAAGTCATTGTGATTTTGCACGCTTTTACTTTTTTATTGAGGTAGTAAGCTTCTTTCCCTTTAAATTCTTGGTAAAAGAACGGAATTAAGTGCTGGCGTATTTTAACCGGTACAATGCTTTGTGACATTTATCTCTTTTTCATTAGTATTTTTGGCGTTTCTTTTTAAATATTGATAAAGGTGATTGGAATATCGTGCGGTAATAAATCGTTAAAGAAATCATTGGTTCCTGCGCCGGCTGCATCAACAAAGCCAATGGAGAAGATTGATTTTGTTTCAAATTTTACGGTAGTGATCATTTCATCGGATGTGATGGAAACATCGGGCAGTTTGTTTTGAAAATAGTCGTTTCGGCCAATAACCATTGTATTTCCGTTATCCAGGATTAACTTAACATATTTCACTTTTTCAAACAAAGAAATCCGATCTGATCGGTTGCTGTCGTTGCTTGGAAATTTAATTTCTAAAACTTGGGTAAAGGAAAGTCCGGACTTACTGCTTTTTGAAGTTTCACGAAAAGAAACGCGCTTTTTTCCGAAGTAGGCATCGTTCCAAATATTGTCGACACCACGGCTGTTGTAAAAATTTTGGATGGAAGAAGCGGCTTCTGGAGACAAGGCTCCTGCAAAATCTAATTGAATTCTACAGATATTTGGGTTAACACGTACTTTTTCAAGGATCTCCATTTCAAAAATTTTAATCAAATATATGAAATTTTGATATAGGAGTATAATTTTTAGGATAAAAATGTACTTATAGGTAAATAAAAATAATTCAAAAAAGCTAAAAAGTACGGATTTTTTTGTAACAATGTAACCTTGTGATTTTATAGGCTTCAAAGCCTTGTAAACACTAGGTTTTTTATTTACAATGATTTTGTAACCAAAGGCAGAAACAGAAATGTAATTTTGTAACCCCTTTATTAGTTACATTTTTTTTGTAACTGAGTGTACATTAAGAATAGTAAAATGTAACCTAAATACCTATATTTTTCGCCACCTCTCGGCAATGGTTACAAAGTTACATTTTTTTCGTGGTTTATATGAAATGAGGGAGTAGGGAGAAGAAACGTGCAGGTGTTTGCGTGAGAT
>CAZBGP010000006.1:34963-35210 GCA_964491495.1 uncultured Lutibacter sp.
CATATTTTTTAGTATAATTTTTTTGTTTTGAATTTCTCATAATAATTTGGGAATCACTAATTAAGATTTGAAGCAATATTACTCGGCATAAAAAGCCGAGTAAGACTGCTTATAACACCTGATAAAGCCAAAGTTTTTTGAAGTAAAAAACCTTGGTTTATCAGTCAGTTAGCCGTAATGTCGGGCGAAGAACATTCCATCCATCACAATTTTAGTAAACCATCCCGTCACTTCGGCTAACTCCGTA